>NZ_CP010341.1:1324583-1655728 GCF_000940845.1 Propionibacterium freudenreichii subsp. freudenreichii
GCTGGTCAACAGCTTCATGGCCCGCACCCGCGGCGGGAAGGTGAGCTTCACCCACATCATCGCCTTCGCCATGGTGCAGGCCATCCGTGACGTCCCGGAGATGAACCACTCGTTCGACATGACCGACGGCAAGCCGACGCTCGTGGAGAACCCGGCGATCAACCTGGGGATCGCGATCGACACGACGGCGAAGAACGGCACCCGGGAGCTGTTGGTGCCCAACATCAAGGACGCCGGCAACTTGGACTTTGCGCAGTTCTGGTCGGCCTACGAGGATCTCGTGGACCGCACCCGGTCGGGCAAGCTGACGTTGGAGGACTACGCCGGCACCACGGTGTCGATCACCAACCCGGGCGGCATCGGCACCAACATGTCGGTGCCGCGCCTGATGAGCGGCCAGGCCATGATCATGGGCGTCGGAAGCATCGACTATCCGGCCGCCTTCCAGGGAACCAGCACGCAGCGCACCAACGACGCCGCGATCTCCAAGGTCTGCACCCTGACGTCCACCTATGACCACCGCATCATCCAGGGGGCCGTCTCCGGGGAATTCCTGCGTCGCATCCACCAATTGCTCCTGGGCGCCGACGGCTTCTACGAGCACATCTATGAGGCACTTCGGATCCCCTATCCCCCGCTGCACTGGGACCGCGATTTCACCGCGAACTCGCAGTCGGAGATCTCCAAGGGCGCCCGCGTCACCGAACTGATCCAGGCCTACCGGGCCGAGGGCCACCTGCTGGCCGACCTCGATCCGGTGGAGTACCGGATGCGCACCCACCCCGACCTCGACCTGGCCACACATGGCCTGTCCATCTGGGACCTTGACCGTGAGTTCCCTGTGGGCCGCTTCGGTGGCGAGGAGGGGCGCCACATCGTGCTGCGCCAGATGCTCGACATCCTGCGCGAGTCGTACTGCTACACGCTGGCCATCGAGTACATGCACATCGACGATCCCGAGGAACGGGCATGGGTGCAGGAACGCTTCGAGCGTCCGCGTAAGCCCCGCCCCCGGGAGGAACACCTGCTGATCCTTGACCGGCTCAGTGAGGCGGAGGTCTTCGAGACCTTCCTGCAGACGAAGTACGTCGGGCAGACGCGGTTCAGCATGGAGGGCGCGGAGTCGTCCATCGTCATCCTGTCGGAACTGTGTGCGGCCGCCGCCGATGGTGGAATGGCCGAGGTGAGCATCGGGATGCCCCACCGTGGGCGGCTCAATGTGCTGACCAATGTGGTGGGCAAGCTCTACAGCCAGGTGTTCCGCGAGTTCGACAACAAGGTGCCCACCGAGGAGGACATCACCGGCGATGTGAAATACCACCTCGGCGCGACCGGCCAGTTCACGGCCATGTCGGGGGAGAAGATCAAGGTCTCGTTGGCCGCGAATCCCAGCCACCTGGAGGCCGTCGATCCGGTGCTGGAGGGCATTGCGCGGGCCAAGCGTGATCGTCAGCCGGTTCCCGCCGACTACCCCGTGTTGCCGATCCTCATGCACGGCGACGCGTCGTTCTCGGCGCAGGGCATCGTCTACGAGGTGCTGCAGATGAGCCAGCTGCGCCCCTACCGGGTGGGCGGCACCGTGCACCTGGTGGTCAACAACCAGCTGGGCTTCACCACCTCACCCAGCGACGGGCGTTCCTCGAAGTACTGCACCGATGTGGCCAAGGCCCTCGGGGCACCGGTGATCCACGTGAACGGCGACGATCCCGATGCCTGTGCCCGGGCCGCCGAACTCGCCTTCGACTTCCGGGCCCGCTTCCACAAGGACGTCGTCATCGACATGGTCTGCTACCGCCTGCGCGGTCACAATGAGGGTGACGATCCCAGCTTCACCCAACCGCAGATGTATGACCTGGTGGCCCGCAAGGGTTCGGTGCGCAAAATCTACACCGACGCCCTGATCGGGCGCGGCGACATCTCGGTGGAGGATGCCGAGCAGGCGGTCAACCGCTTCCGGGCCCGTCTCGAGGAAGTGTTCTCGATGGTCCGCAATCCCGAGATCCCCCGCGACGAGGTGGACCATCAGGTTGCGTACCGCCTGGCGCCCCAGTACCCGGCCAAGGAACGGGCCGCCAGCGCCCCGCCCACTCCCACCCGGGAGCAGTTCGAGCGGGTGGCCGACGTCTATGAGAACCTGCCCGAGGGGTTCACCCCGCATCCGAAGGTGGGTCCCCAGCTCAAGCGGCGCGCTGATTCCATCCACAATGGTCCGGTCGATTGGGCGACCGCGGAGCTGTTGGCCTTCGGCACGCTGCTGCAGGATCGTCGCCACGTGCGCCTCGTCGGACAGGACACCCGTCGGGGAACCTTCAGCCAGCGCTTCGGTGCCGTGGTCGATCGGGTGACCAACGAGGCCTGGGTGCCGTTGAAGCACCTGTCGGACGATCAGGCCCCCTTCGACATCTATGACTCGAACCTCACCGAATATGCCGGGATGGGCTTTGAGTACGGGTACTCGACGGCCGCTCCGGACGCCCTGGTGCTGTGGGAGGCCCAGTACGGCGACTTCGCCAATGGCGCCCAGACCATTGCCGACGAGTTCATCTCCTCGGGCTTCGCCAAGTGGCAGCAACGCTCCGGCGTCGTCCTGCTGCTTCCGCACGGCTATGAGGGTGCGGGACCCGATCATTCGTCGTGCCGCATCGAACGCTGGTTGCAGACCGCCGACGAGGGGAACATCGCCGTGACGATGCCCAGCACGGCGGCAAGCTACTTCCACCTGCTGCGCCAGCACGCCTATGTGAACTGGCACCGTCCGCTGGTGGTGGCCACACCGAAGTCGATGTTGCGCAACAAGGCGGCGGCCAGCCCACTGAGTGACCTGCTGGACGAGCCCTGGCGGCCCGCGCTGGCCGATCCCACCATCACCGATCCCGGAGCCGTGCGGCGCGTCCTGCTGTGCGCCGGCAAGATCCGCTGGGACCTGGTGGCCGAGCGCCGCAAGCTCGGTCTGGACGGGCAGATCGCCATCGTCTCCCTGGAGCGGTTGTTCCCGCTGCCGACCGCCGAGCTCGCCGAGATCCTCCGGGCGTTCCCGCAGGTCAACGACTTCCGCTACGTGCAGGAGGAGCCCGAGAACCAGGGGGCCTGGGAATTCATGGACCGCTTCCTGACCCCCGCGCTCTCGGAGGCGCTGAATAGGCCCTTCCGGATGCGTCCGGTCACCCGGCCCCGTTCGTCGGCGCCCTCGGTCGGCTCCCACACCGTGCACCTGGCGCAGCAGCGCTCGTTGCTGGCGGAATCGCTCGGCCAGGACTGATCCCATCGTGCCCGGCCCGCCCGTCACGGTCCGGGCCGGGCACGATGCACGTCCGCCCGCGAGTTAATCGGTCGTGCGGGATTCTTGTCATGCCGGGACCCTGTTGAAAACTCTGCGAACATGGCAGAGTAGTCAGGCGGGGATTCTTTGCGTTACTGACGTTCTTCCCCATCCCGCTTGATCATTCGCACCCGGCGCCCAGTGTCATCGGACGCTTGTGCTTTGCAGAAGGAGTCACACCCAGATGGACTGGCGCCACAAGGCTGCCTGCCTCAATGAGGATCCGGAGCTGTTTTTCCCCATCGGAAACACTGGTCCGGCTTTGGCGCAGATCGAAGAGGCCAAGAAGGTCTGCCAGCGATGCGAGGTGCGCGAAGAGTGCCTGGCCTGGGCCCTGGAGGCCGGTCAGGACCACGGCGTATGGGGCGGGATGTCGGAGGACGAGCGCCGCGCGATGAAGCGCCGGGCCGCGCGGTCACGTCGTAGCGCCTGAACAGCCTGCTGATACAGAAAGGTCGTGCCCGCGAAGCCTGCGGGCACGACCTTCTGCTTGCCGACGCCACCGGCGGGCAGGACCCGCCAGCTGCCGTTGCTGGCTCAGACGCTGAGCGTCGACGCCGGCACCACGATGCGTGAGGTGGCTCCCGGACCGTCGGCATTGTTGAACAGGGTGAACTCTCCCCCCAGATCGGCCACCAGGGTGGTGACGATGGAGGTACCGAGGCTGTTGGTGGCACCCATCTGGAAGCCCTCGGGCAGCCCCTCCCCCTCATCGACGACGTCGAGCACCAGGTCGCCGGCGGCATTGCGCTGGGGACGCACGAAGACATTTCCCGAATGGGTTGCCAGCCCGTGCTCGATGGCGTTCTGGCACAGCTCTGTGAGTATCAGGGACAGGGACGTGGCCACCTTGGCCGGCACGAGTCCGAAGCTTCCCTCACGCTTGGCGCGCACGGTGCCCGACGCCGCCGCAACGTCGCCGACCATCTGCAACAGCTTGTCGGCCACCTGGTCGAATTCTGCCTCCTCGTCGTAGCTCTGCGAGAGGATCTCGTGCACCACGGCGATGGACTGGACCCGATTCGTGGCGTCGGTGAGTGCATTCTTGGCCTCGTCGGAGTGGGTACGGCGCGCCTGGAGGCGCAGCAGCGCGGCCACTGTCTGGAGGTTGTTCTTCACCCGGTGGTGGATCTCACGGATCGTGGCGTCCTTGGTGACCAGCTCGCGTTCGCGGTCGCGCAGCTCGGTGATGTCGCGGCACAGCATCAGTACCCCGACCTGTCGCCCGTCCTTGCGCAGTTGCAGGACGCGGGCGCGGATGCACCCGGCATCGTTCTCCAGGTCGTACTCCCCGGCGATGTCGGTGCGGAAGACTGACTGGCTGGGCTCCGATTCATGGTCGGCGAAGGTGCCCTCGCCGTGGGGGGACACCGCAAAGATGGACACCCGCAGGCTGTCGGGCGCCGGATGATGGACATCTTCGCCCACCAGGTCCCCCACCATCCCCAGTCGGCGATAGGCGGACACCGCGTTGGGACTGGCGTACTTGATGGCGCCGTCCATGCCCGCATAGATCAACCCATCGCCCACCCGCGGACTCATCGAGGGATCGCTGGCGGGGCTCACGGGATAGTCGGCGTGATGCACCATGTCGGTGAGGATGTCGGCGATTTCGAGGTAGTAGTCCTCCATCGCCCCCGGCGCACGCACGCCCATCCGGTTGGTGTGGCGTTCGACGACACCGATCACATCGCCGTGGCGCAGGATCGGGATGGCCCACACGTCCACCGGGATACCGGCCCGCAGCCGGTTGTTGCTCGTCTCGCTGACCTCGCGCGACATGAAGGCCTCGGTCACCAGCGAGTCGGGCTCGTAGCGGATCTCATCACCGACGACGTCATCCTCGAGCGCCGTCGGCCCGGTCACCGGACGCTGCTGGGCTGCGGCCCAGAAGACGTTCTCGTCCTCATCGGGGACCCACAGCACCAGGTCGGAGAACCTCATATCGGCCAGCAGGTGCCATTCACGGACCAGGGAGGTGAGCCACTCGCGATCATCCTCGTCGAGGACCGTGTGATCAGCCAGGACCCGGTTCATTGACACCATGGGACCAACTTTATGCGGTGGACAGCTCCCTGCCCTGCCCCCGGGCCCGGGCTGGTCGTGGTGGGCCGGTCGCCCACCATGTGCCTGCGCTGGCGGCCCCGGGGCGCGGGTTTTCGCGGCGATGGCCTGTTTGGGGCAGGGACTTGCCACGTGGCAGAATTGGAATCCACGCCCGTAGACCTCGGTATGCGGGGATACTTGAATTGCGCCGAACCCCCGGTTCGGCTGCGGGATGGAGGGCCTATGGGAAAGACCGGACGCAAGCGTCGTGCTCGCCGAAAGAATGCCGCCAACCACGGCAAGCGACCCAACGCCTAATTTCTGACCACTACTACCGATGATGCCGGCACCCCCAGTGGGGATGCCGGCATCATCGTCTGTCAACTGCATTGTCTGTCAGCCACATCTCCCTGGCGCGACACCCGGGGACGAAACCGCGAGGATCATCGTCGCGGACCCACCGGAGCCTGACGCCCGGGCGGGGTTCAGGCGGATTCGGTGGTGACGTCGCCGCCCGACATGGAACGACGATGCTCCACGCTCAATGCGGTGATGCGGGTGCGCAGGGCCGGCGACGCACAGGGTGTGCCGGTGCAGCGCTTGACCATCGATGAGATCATCTCCTCGATGTCGAAGTCGTTCATACAGCTCTCGCAGATCATGAGGTGATGGCGGATCTCGTCCGCGTTGGCCTCGGGCAGCTCGCCGTGCAGGAATGCCTGCAGGCTACCCAATGCCATCTCACAGGCATGCTCGTCAGTGGCTGACACGAAGTCGCCATGGCCCATTTCACTCATGAGTCCGGTCTCCCCCGATTCCATTCTCACGTGCATAGTCGGCCAGCAGCTTGCGCAGTTGCGCACGTCCCCTGTTGAGCCGTGACATCACCGTGCCGATGGGCGTGCCCATGATCTCGGCGATCTCCTTGTAGGAGAAGCCCTCGACATCGGCGAGCAGGACTGCCTCACGGAATTCGTCGGACAGCTGCTCGAGTGCATTGGTCACTGCCGCATCCGGCATCTCACGCAGCGCCTCCATCTCCGCCGACCGCAGCCCGGTGGCCTCATGGGACGCCGCCTTGGCCAACTGCCAGTCCTCGACATCGTCCGACCCGGTCTGGGGCTGACGCTGCGCCTTGCGGTAGGTGTTGATGTAGGTGTTGGTGAGAATGCGATACAACCAGGCCTTCAGGTTCGTGCCCGGCCTGAACTGCTTGAACGAGCTGAACGCCTTGGCGTAGGTCTCCTGGACCACGTCCTCGGCGTCGCTCGGGTTGCGCGTCATGCGCAACGCCGCGCCGTAGAGCTGGTCGATGTAGACCATGGCATCGCGTTCGAAGCGCTCCGCCCGTTCGGCATCCGTCTCGGTATCGCGCACGTCGCCAACCGGCTCGGCGGATGCGCCGCGAGCCGATGAATTAGTCGCAGGGGTTGGAATCGTCATCGCATATGACAGTACCGAACTCCGCGGTTGGGTGATCGTCTGCACGCCATGAAGAACGTAGCCAACGAGGTCTCTTATTCCCCCGCCATGATCGGCTCGGTCAATCCGGGGTCATCGGTGCGGGGAGAATTCACCCGCCGACTCACCGGGTGGGCGCTGAGCAGGCCGGCCGCCAGGGGTGCGATGAGGCCCAGTGCCTCCCGGCTGTCGGTGCAGCTGGGGTCGAGCCAGTCGCCCCACGCGTCGGGCTGGAGCAGTACCGGGCGGCGGTTGTGGATGGCGGCCATCTCGCCGGTCGCCTCCGTGGTGATGATGGTGCACGAGGACAGCCAGCTGCCCTGTGGCGAACGCCAGAAGTCGTAGAGGCCGGCCAGGGCGAGGAGGCCGCCGTCGGCGGGCTCGATGTAGAATGGTCGGGCCGGCACGGACTTGTCCGCCGGGTGCTGCCACTCGTAGTAGCCACTCGCCGGCAGGATGCACCGACGCCGCGCCAGGGCCGTGCGGTACACCGGCTTCTCGTCGAGGGTCTCGACCCGTGCGTTGATCATGCGTCGGGTGCTGCCGGGCCCCTTCGACCATGACGGGACCAGCCCCCAGTACATGCCCGCGACCTTCCGCACCGGATGGTCCTGTCCGCGCGTGACGACCACCGGGATCGTCTGGGTCGGGGCGATGTTGAACCGCGGCCGCATCCACTGCGGGTAGTCGGCCTGCGGCTGGCCGGGGGTCAGCGCCAGCGACTCACCCGAGTCCTCGGCGATCTCACTGATGTCGAAGACCTCGACCAATTCATCGGGATCGGCGCTCAGCGCATATCTTCCACACACGCCATCAGGGTACGCGCGGGCCCCACGGACCCGGGGCGAACGCCCACCGCCCTGTCCCCTGACGTCCCACCTCGTTGGTCCACCCCGTTGGCCTCCCGAATGGCCCGCACGCCGCGACCATCCGGGAGGACTCGGTAGCCTGAACACATGACTGAGCACGTTGCCGGAGACCGCCAGACCGCTGCCGATCCCCGCGTCACCACCTCGCAGGGCTGGCCGGCGCCCCGGGCACGCGTCCCCCTCCATGCGACGGTGCACGTGCCCGGCTCGAAGTCCGAGGGGAACCGGGCCCTGGTGCTGGCCGCGCTGGGCGACGGCCCCAGCACCATCACCGGCCTGCCGGACGCCCGCGACATCCGACTGATGATCGCCGCACTGCGTGGCCTGGGCACAACGATCGCCCCCGGCGACGCCCACGAGGTCACGGTGCACCCGGGTCCGCTGCACGCCGCCACCGCACCCATTGATTGCGGGCTGGCCGGCACGGTGATGCGCTTCGTGCCTCCCCTGGCCGCGCTGGTGGCGGGCACCACCCGGTTCGTGGGCGATGACCGGGCTGCCGAGCGTCCGATCGCCCCGCTGCTCGAGGGTTTGCGCCAGCTGGGGGCCGCCACCAGTTCAGACGCGATCCCCTTCGACCTCACGGCACCCGACGAACTCACCGGACATGAGGTGAGCATCGATGCCTCGGCGTCCAGCCAGTTCATCTCCGGCCTGCTGTTGGCTGCGGCCGCCTTCCCGCAGGGCATCGATCTGATGCACACCGGCGCCAACGTGCCTTCGGCGCCACATATCGACATGACGATCGCCATGTTGGCTCGTCACGGCGTGAGGGTCGCACAACCGGAGCGGGGACGCCGCTGGGTGGTGGAGTCGGGAATGATCCGTGCCGCCGATGAGCGGATCGAGCCTGACCTGACGAATGCGGCGGTGTTCCTGATCGCCGGCGTGATCACCGGTGGCTCGGTGGCCGTGGCCGACTGGCCCCGACGCAGCACCCAGCCCGGGGCACTCATCGGGCCCGTCCTGGCAAGGATGGGTGCCGCCTTCGCCACCGGGGCGGGCCGGGCCACCGCCACACACCGCGACGACCTGCAGGGCGCGGAGCTTGACCTGCGCCCCGCCAGCGAACTCACCTGCTCGGTCGCCGCCCTGGCCGTCGCCGCCAGGGGGACGACCACCATCCGCGGGGTGGGCCACATCCGCGGCCACGAGACGGACCGCATCGCGGCCATCGCCACGGAGCTGACCCGCGTCGGCGTGGACGTCGCCGAACTGCCCGACGGCCTGCGCATCGAGGGCATGGCGGGGCGCCTTGACCAGCTGCACCCAAGCACCGGCGATGGCCTCTTCCGGTGCTACGCAGATCACCGGATGGCCCACCTGGGCGCGCTGATCGGACTGATGGTGCCGGGCATCAGGCTGGACGACGTGGGTTCGACCACGAAGACGATGCCCGATTTCCCCGGCGAATGGGACAGGCTGGTGAACGCACGGTGAGCCCCCGCCAGACCCGCGGCGTGATCGGACGCGGAACCGATTTCGACAGCCACGACTTCGGGCGTCCCGCGAAGCGCACCCGCCCCCGCACCAAGCGTCGCCCCGATTACTCCGAGGCCCCCACGGCGCGGGTCATCACGGTCGATCGGGGCCGGTACCACCTCCTGCTGGACGCACCGGATTCCCCGCGCCACCTGGTGGCGGCCAAGGCCCGCCAGCTCGGCCGCGGTGCGGTGATCGTCGGTGACGTGGTGCGCGTGGTGGGCGACACCAGCGGGGAGGAGGGAACCCTGGCGCGCATCGTGCAGGTGGAGCCGCGTCGCACCGAGCTCAACCGCACCGCCGACGACACCGATCCCTATGAACGCCCGATCGTGGCCAACGCCGATCAACTCGTGGTGGTGACCGCACTGGCGGATCCCCAGCCCAGCGCCGGCATGATCGACCGCGTGCTCGTCGCCGGCTACGACGCCGGCGTGAAGCCCCTCATCTGCCTGACCAAGGCCGACCTGGCCGACCCGACGGAGCTGGTCGACCTCTATGAGCCGCTTGACGTGCCGATCTTCGTCTCCATGCCGGACAGCAACCTCGATGAACTGCGTGCCGCCCTAGCCCACCATGTGACGGTGTTCGTCGGACATTCCGGCGTCGGGAAGTCGACCCTGATCAATCGACTCGTCCCCGATGCGGATCGGGCCACGGGCGTGGTGAACGATGTCACCGGCAAGGGACGACACACCTCCACCTCGGCCATCGCCCTGCAGCTGCCGCCCTTCGCGGGCGACCCGGAGGCGGGCTGGGTGATCGACACACCGGGCGTGCGCAGCTTCGGGCTCAGCCATGTGAGCGCGGAGACCATCCTTGAGGCCTTCCCCGACCTGATGCGTTTCACCGCTGACTGCCCCCGTGGATGCAACCACCACGCGGGAGCCCCCGAGTGCGGACTGGACGCGGCGTTGGCCCGTGGCGACCTGTCCGCCCAGCGCCTGACCTCCTTCCGCCGCATTCTGGAGGCGGTGGACGGGGCCAGGGCGGACTACAGCTCGGTGCAGGAGCGCAACCACTAGTCCCACCCGGACGGGCGGCGAGCGCGCTCACCCACACCACTAGAGTCTGGGCCATGGCTGACCGAATTGATTCCACACGCTCTGATCTCACGGCCGATCTGCTGCTGGCCCAGCGCATGGCATCCGAGGCGGACACCATCACCACTGGCCGTTTCCGGGCCAGTGACCTGCGGGTGCAGACCAAGCCGGACCACACGCCGGTTTCCGAGGCCGACAAGGGCGTCGAGGGCATGGTGCGGGCCACGCTGGCCACCGAACGTCCCGATGATGCGGTCCATGGCGAGGAGATGCCCGACACCGGATGGGGATCACGTCGCTGGATCGTCGATCCGATCGATGGCACCGCGAACTATGTGCGGGGCGTCCCGGTGTGGGCCACCCTCATCGGCCTGATGGTCGACGGCGAGATGACCGTGGGCGTGGTCAGCGCTCCCGCCCTGGGCCGACGCTGGTGGGCCTCGAAGGGCCATGGTGCCTTCGCCGGCCCCGATTTCTCGCGGGGAACGCGCCTTGCCGTGTCGGCCGTCGGCACCGTGCACGACGCATTCCTGTCCTATTCGTCGCTCGGCGGCTGGTCGCGCGACCATCGCGGGCAGGCCTTTGCCGAGCTGCTGGCCAGTTGCGGGCGAACGCGCGGTTTCGGCGACTTCTTCAGCTACATGCTGGTGGCGGAGGGAGCTGTCGACCTGGCCTGCGAGCCCGACCTGGAACTGTACGACATGGCTGCGCTCGTGCCGATCGTCACCGAGGCGGGCGGCCGGTTCACCAATCTCGAGGGTGCGCCGGGACCGGTGGGGCGGGGTGCCCTGGCAAGCAATGGCCTCCTGCACGACGAGGTGCTGAACCGGCTCCAGCGCGACGACCACTGACCCGGGAGCCCCGATCGGGACCGGTGCCCGCCGGCTCTCGGCCGTCATCGGTCTCAGCGGGGCCCGGGCGCTCCCATGGCGCCACCCATCGTGTTGCCGGTCGACTGATTCGCCGTGACCGTGGTGGCGGAGCCACCATTGACGCTCACCAGGTAGCTTGAGCCGGCGCTGATCGCCGAGGAGCTGAAGACGATGTTCCCGGTTGCCTTGGCCACGGTGTAGCTGGCGATCTGGGTGCCGTCGGTGGTGGAGATCGTCACGCTCTGCCCGGCACTGGCCGTGAGTTCGCTCTGGAGCCAGGCCTGTGACGAATCCGTGTCGGGGCTCTCGGCCATGCCCGAGCTCCCTGCTGCGAACAGCGTTCCGCCGCTGATCCTCAGCGTGCCACCGGTGTCCAGGGCACCATTGCCCGAGTCGGTCGGTCCGTTCACGACGATGGTGCCGCCGCTGATCGTCATGGCGCCATTGGAATCCAGTCCATCGCCGCCCGCGTCGACCGTGATCGCCCCGCCGGTGATCACCATCGTGGAGTTCGACGCCGACCCGGCGCCGGGATCGTCGGCCTCGCCGGAGCCGTCGGAGGCATTGATGCCATCATCGGAGCTCGTGATGTTGATCGTCGCGGCGTTGAGGGTGATGGCGTTGGACTCCAGGCCCTCATAGCTCGCGGTCACGTCGATGGTGCCGCCGTTGGTGGTCAGGGCGTTGTCGGCGTGGATGGCGTCATCGCCGGTGGACAGCTTGAGCGTGCCGCCGTCGATCTGCACGGTGTCGTTGCTGTGCACCGCGTCGTCGGACGAGGTGATGGTGTCGGTCCCATCGCTGATGACCAGCTGCGCCCCGGCCTTGATGCCCTTGGTGGACGCGGCATCGGTGCTGTCGCTGGGCCTGCTGGACGAACCGCCGGCGGTCGTGATCGTCAAGGAGGCGCCCGTCTGGACGAAATCGCTGGTGACGTCCACGCCGTCACCCGCGGTCGCATTGACCGCGATGGTGCCGTTCTCGATGTCCACATAGCCACGCGTGGAGTCCTGCGAGTTGTCCGACTTGATGCCGTCCCCGCCGCTGGTCACGTTGATGGTGCCATCCTCCACGATCACATAGTCCTTGCCCCTGATGCCGTCATCAATGGCCTGGACCCGAATCGTGCCCGAGACGATCACCAGGCCGTCGGTGGAGGCGATGCCGTCGTTGGTCCTCCCGTCGACGCTCAGGGAACCCGTGCCGGCGATCGTCAGGTCGGCACGCGAATACAGCGCCGCGTTGGCCGCGCCGTCGGCGCTCGTGTCATAGCCGGATCCGTCGGTCAGCGTGTTCTGCGATCCGTCGGCAAGGATCACGTTCACCTCGTCGGCAGCCTGGATGTCGATCGCCGGGCCGCTGCTCGACGTGATGTCGGCGCCGTCGAGGATGATGCGGGTCTCGCCGGAGGCTGTTGAGTTCACCACGAGCCGTCCGTCGGTGAGCTGCCCCGAGACCTTGTAGGTGCCCGGCTCGGTGATGGTGACGGTTGAACCATCGATGCCCACGCCCGGGCCGCTGGCGGACGCGGAGCTCCCCGACAGGGTCACCGTCACCACCGAGGATGCCTCATAGTCAAGGTCGCTCGCCTTGTAGTGCGAGTCCTTGTTGTCGGCCAACACCGATTGCGCACTCGACGAGACGCTGGTGGCCGCGGCCTGCGCGGAGGCGGTCGTGGTGGGGCTGGACGCGGTGGTCGCGCCGCAGCCGGTCAGCGTGGCCGCGACGGCGAGCGCGGCCAGTCTCTTCTGCCATGACAAGTTCATGATGATTCGCTCCTCATTGTGGCGGCCGCGGTCTCAGGGCGGCCTTCGCGTAGTCGTGACCGGAGATGTCCGATGGTCGAATGCCACCGGTTGTGGGGCAGCCCGGGCTCAAGGATGGCCAGGCCGGTGGCGAACTTGCTGAAACGGTGGGGCCGAACCCCGATCGACCACAGCAGGTGGTCCACCCGGCCCGGTGCCATGCCCGCCGACTTCGTCTCCACCACCGTCAGCTCACCCAGCCGCACCGCGCGGACATCATCGGCCGAGGTCCAGATGAGTCTGCGGTCGAGGGTGACCCGCGTCCCGCTGCCCGGTTCGACCAGGGTGGTCCGCAGATAGGACGTGTTGAGCCGGGGCGCCAGGGCATCCAGCGGGACAGACGGCATGCCGCACACGGACAATGCCCGGTGCATCTCGTGGCGGTCCCCGGCGCTCCACCGGCCACGCTCGGCGACGTCGATCTGCAGGCGTTGCTTGACGGTCCGTTCCCCACGACAGGTCTTCACCTCGAGCCACCGCATGCCGCTGTCGAGGTAGTCGCGCTCGCGGATCTTCCATCGTCGCCGGCGTCCCCGCGCCGAGGCGAGGTAGCTGTCCTGGCCGGGGGTGTCGAAGTAGACCGACACATAGCGGAACTCCCGGATGCCTGCGATCGTGAGGACCCTGCTGTCAGCGGGCAGGGCCCGAGGAAGGTCCGCACCTCGGCCGGGGTCGCCAGGTATTTCCTGTCCACCCGCGTCTGCAGGGCGGCGGTGCGGTTCAGCTCGTCGAGTCCGATATCCGCCAGATCGGTGATCGTCCTGCTCATGCGACGGCCTCACGCGCACCGGGAACCTCACGCTCCGCACAGGGCACCGGGGCACGACCATCCACCGCGATGTCCGGGGCGCCGCCAGCCCGTGATCCGGGCCGGAAGCGCACCTCCACCAATGTCGTGTCGTTGACGAAGTCGAGGCGCTGCACGGACACCGACAGGATCCGCCCGCCCAGGCGCTCCCCCAGCGCCGCGCGCAGCTGCGCCGCATCGGGATACGCCCGATCAAGGGCCACCACCTGGCGCTGCATCCCGCGCCCGATCCACCGGGAGTCGCTGATGCAGGTGACCGCCACGATCAACGCCATGAGGGGCACCGAATACCCCAGTGGCACGTCCACTCCGCCGAGCAGGCCCAGCGCCAGCGCGCTGAAATAGTAGGCGGTCTCGATCTGGCTCAGCTCCTCCGAACGGAGCCGGATGATCGACAACACCCCGAACAGGCCCAGGCCGAGCCCGGCTGCAACACTGCTCACCGACAAGGCCGTGGAAACTGCCAGCACGCCGACGTTGACGCTCAGATAGGCCACGACCATGTCGCGTCGGTGGTGGCGCGGCAGGTAGACGGCGAAGGTCAGGATGACGATCATCAAGGCGTCGGCGCCAAGGGCAACAAGGTCGGTCATGGGTGGCTCCTGATTCGGAATGGATGACGTTGAATCAACCCGCCGCCGCTGTCGGTTCTCTGTGCTGGAATCGGCATGTGCCTATGCACCTGACGTGCCAGAGGAAACCCAGCGAATCCCCTGCCGGTGCACATTTGTCGCGGGAAGTGTGTGGCCATGACTCACTTACCCAGCAGGTTCTCCCGGCGCGCGGTCCTCACCGGGGCAGGCGTCGCCGTCGCCGGTGGCGGCGCGGCATGGGCCGCGGAGAGATTCCTCATTCCCCATGTGGAGAACTCGGACGTCGCGGCTGCCGAGGCCGCAGCCAGCGCCTCCAATTCATCCAGCACCGGACAGATGGCGGCCGACCGGCGCGAGATCGGCACCAACTACTACCGCAACGGACAGACCCAGCTGACCATCGCCAACCACAGCTCCGGCAACGGCTCCGATGCGCTGGCCTGGTTCGTCGCCGATCTGCGCATGGGCGATGCCACGGTGCTTCGATCGGCCTTCGCCAACAACCAGTTCGGTGAGAACATCACCCAGGACCCCTCCACGATCGCCACGGCGCATGATGCCGTCTTCGCCGTGAACGGGGACTACTACGGATTCCGTGATGACGGCATTGAGGTGCGCAATGGCGTCGCCTGGCGCGACAAGGGCACCCGGCAGGGTCTGTCGCTGTACCGCGACGGCGCGGTACGCCTGTATGACGAGACCGCGACGAACGCGGCACAGTTGGTGTCCGAGGGTGTCTGGAACACCCTGTCGTTCGGTCCCGGCGTGGTCGCCGACTCGCAGGTCGTCGCGGGAATCGACCAGGTGGAGGTCGATACCAATGTCGGCAACCACTCCATCCAGGGGGACCAGCCCCGCACGGGGATCGGATACCTGGCCGATGGTCACCTCGCGCTGCTGGTCGTGGACGGGCGCAGCGAGGGATACTCGCGCGGCGTCACGCTGCCCGAATTCGCGCAGATGTTCGTGGACCTCGGTGCCCGGACCGCCTACAACCTGGACGGCGGTGGCTCGTCGGTCATGTACTTCAACGGGTCGCTGGTCAACAACCCATTGGGCACAGGCCGGGAACGCGGCGTATCCGACATCCTCTACCTGGCGTGAGGGAGCGTCATGCCCGTTCTCGTACCCAGCTTCCAGCCGGATCGCCGGCTTGTAGAACTCGTGGGTGACCTGCAGGCACATCCCGACACGAGCGACATCCTGATCGTCAACGACGGCTCCGGACCGGACTACTCCGCGCTGTTCGCCGCGGCTGCGGCGGCCGACGCCACCGTCATCGGCTATCCCGACAACCGGGGTAAGGGACACGCGCTGCGGGCGGGCTTCGCCTGGGCGATCGCCAACCGCCCCGGGGAGCCCGTGGTGTGCGCCGACTCGGACGGGCAGCACGCCGCGGCGGACATCAGGGCCGTGGCCAGGGCCACGGCCCTGATGTCCGCAGGCCTGGTCCTCGGCACGAGGAACTTCGGCTCTCCCCGCGCCCAGCCGGATGCCGAGGGGATCCCGTGGCGCAGCCGCCTGGGTAACAGGGCGACGGCCCGGCTCTTCGCGTGGGTGACCGGCCTCCACCTGGGCGACACCCAAACGGGCCTTCGGGGGTTGCCCCGCGCCCATGCTCGGCTGGCTGTGCACCGTCCCCGGCGAGCGCTTCGACTATGAGTTCAGGGTGCTGCTCGAGGCCCACCAAGCGGGCTGGCCCATTGTCGAGATCCCGATCACCACCGTCTATTCGCAGCACAATGAATCGTCGCATTTCAGACCAATTCGTGACTCGGCACGCATCTATGCCCCGTTGGTCGGCCACATTGCGCGCTCGGGGTCCGGGCGTCTGCTGGTCTTTGGCGCCTCCAGCTTCGGGGCCTTCCTGGTGGACCTGGTGCTCCTGCTCCATGCGACCCTCGGGAACCTCCTGGTGTCCGTGGTGGGCGCCAGACTGGTCAGCTCCGCCGCTAACTACCTGGTGAACGATCGGATCGTCTTCGCCCACGGTGTGGGACGACGCACAACCCGAACCTCCCTGCCCCGATATGCGCTACTGGCGGGCGTACTGCTGGGTGCCAACTACGGCCTCATGTGGCTTGGCACGGTGCCGCTGCACCTACCGTTGGTGCTCACTAAATTAGCCACAGAGCTGGGCCTGTTCGCCGTCAGCTACGTGGTGCAGCGCACGCTGGTCTTCATGGGACGCCGAGCACGCACCACGCCCCCCACCTCTGGACCGGTGAAGGACGTGGTCGCTCGGCGAACCGACGTGCGCGTCAGCGAATGACGCGGCAGCTGATGGTGTTGGGCACCTCGGCGAGGTCTTCCTCCCAGCCGGAGGTGGCAGCGGTCACGTCAGTGACGGCGTAGCCCACATCCCCCCGCGTGCTCAGCGCCTGGAAGGCGATGTTCGCGTCATGGCCCGACAACACGGAGTTCAGCTGGGCCATCACGCCGGGCACATTGCGGTGGATGTGGAGCACCCGTACGCCGTGGCGCGGAGGCGTGTTGACTTCGGGCAGGTTGACGCTCATGGAGGTTGAACCGGTGTCCATGTATTCCTGCAGCTTGTTGGCGACATAGCGGCCGATGTCCACCTGTGCTTCCTGGGTGGAACCACCGACGTGCGGGGTGAGGGTCACATTGGGGATCCCCTGCAGCGGCGACACGAAGCGCTCCCCCGCGGACTTCGGCTCGGTGGGGAACACATCAACCGCAGCACCGGCCAGGTGCCCGGACTTCAGGTTCTCGGCCAGGGCCTGGTCGTCGAAGACAAAGCCACGGGACAGGTTGAGGAACAAGGAGCGGGGACGCATCGCCGCGAACTGGTCGGCTCCGAAGAACCCGGCGTTCGACTTGCGCCCGTCGACGTGCAGGGTGACGGTCTCGGCCTTGCTCAGCAGTTCGTCGAGGCTGTCGCACCGCTGCGCGTTGCCCATGGCCAGCCGATCCTGGATGTCGTAGAAGTAGACGCGCATACCGAAGGCCTCGGCGAGCACGGACAGCTGGGAGCCGATGTTGCCGTAGCCGACGATGCCCAGGCGGCGTCCACGGACCTCGTGCGAACCGGTGGCGGACTTGCTCCAGATGCCCTCATGCATCTGGGCGTTGCGATCGGTGAGGTGGCGCGCCATCGCGACGATCTCGGCCATGGCCAGCTCGACCACTGAGCGGGTATTGGAATAGGGCGCGTTGAACACCGCCACGCCCTTGGTGGCGCACTGCGGTAGGGCAATCTGGTTCGTGCCGATGCAGAAGGCACCGATCGCATTGAGGCCGGCGGGGATCCTGCGCAGCACATTGTCCGTCACGTGGGTGCGGGATCGGATGCCCAGCAGGTTCACCCCGTCCAGAGCCGAGACCAGCTCTTCCTCACTCAGGGCACCGGCGCGTGTCTCGACGTCATAACCGGCGGCGGTGAGGATGCGGGTGGCTTCGGGGTGGATGTTCTCGAGCAGGAGTGCCTTCACGCGGCAATAGTAGGGGGCCGCACCCAATCCTCAAGGCCCCATCTCAGTAGGCGTCGGATGTCAGGATCCGCGCGGACCCGTGGCACGCAATCGCGGGATGCTCGCCAGCAGGGTGCGGGTGTATTCCTGCGAGGGATGTTCGTACACCTGTTCGATGTTTCCGTGCTCCACGATGCGGCCTGATTTCATGACCACGACCGAGTCGCAGACATGTCGGACCACCTCGAGGTCGTGGCTGACGAACAGCAAGGTGAGCTCGTGGCGGCTGACCAGGTCGGCGAACAGGTTGAGCACATGGGCCCGCACCGACACGTCCAATGCCGACACCGCCTCGTCGGCGATGAGCACATCGGGACTCGGGGCAATGGCACGGGCGATCGCGATGCGCTGTCGCTGGCCCCCACTGAACTCGTGGGGATAGTGCTCGGCCGCGTCGGCCTCCAGCTGAACCTGTTCGAGCACCTCGGCAAGTCGCGCACGATGGTCGCGCGGCACATCGGGACGCCCCCGCAACAGGCGGGAACGCAGGGGCTCAGTGATGATCTGGCCCACCTTCATGCGGGGGTCCAGGGAACTGCGTGGGTCCTGGAAGACCATCTGCACGCTCGACCTGAGCTCGCCGAGCTGACGCTCCCTGGCGCCGTCGATGCGTTGCCCGCGAAACCTGATCTCCCCTGAGCTGGGCGCGATGATCGCGTCGAGCATCCGCACCAACGTCGACTTCCCCGAACCGGACTCCCCCACGATGCCCAACCGCTGGCCGGCCATCACGTCGAGGTCGATCCCGTCAACGGCCTGCACGTGTCGGTAGCCGCTGCGCGCACCCTGCTCAAAGCCCTTGCGCAGGCCGCGGACGCGGAATTCCGGAGTTGCAGGGGCGTCACTCATGGTGGTTCCATCCATCGTCGGGGTTCCAGAAGTCCTCGATCTCGGGCAGCCGCTGCCCCGGTGGCACCGCGCTGATGGCGGCGGTGGCGATCAGGCCCCTGGTGTAGGGGTGCTGGGGATTGCCGAGCACCTGCGCCAGCGGTCCTGCCTCGACCAGCTCACCGCGATACATCACGATCAGGTCGTCGCACACCTGGGAGACGACGGCCAGGTCATGGCTGATGAACAGGCAGGCGGCATTCACGGCACGCAGTTCGGCGTTGAGCACCTCCAGGACGCGAGCCTGCACAGTGACGTCGAGGGCCGTGGTCGGCTCGTCGCAGATCACCAGGCGCGGTCGGTTGATCAGCGCCATGGCGGTCAGGCTGCGTTGGCGTTGCCCTCCGGACAATTGGTGGGGGAAACTGTCCGCCACCCGACGGGCATCGGGCAGCCCGACCTCGCCGAGCATCTCAAGCACCCGTTCGCGGGCCTTGCCGGCCGGGGCCCCGCCGTGCAGGCGCAGGGCCTCGGCCACCTGGCGCCCCACGCGCATGGTCGGGTCGAGCGCGGTCATCGGTTCCTGGAAGATCATCGACATCGCGTCGCCTCGCAGCTTGGTGTATTCGCCGTCCGACATCCCGACGAGCTCGAGGCCCTCCCAGCGGATGGAACCCTCGACATGGGCGGTCTCCGGCAGCAGTCCCATCAGGGCCAGGGCGGTGACCGATTTGCCCGAGCCCGACTCACCGATGAGGCCGAGCCGTTGTCCGGCCCGCAGGTCGAAGTCGATACCACGCAGGGCCGGGGCACGACGGCGTCCGAAGTCGACCCTCAGGTCACGCACCGCCAGCAGGGGTTCGCCAGCCATCTCAGGAGTCCTCCCTCAGGCGGGGATCGATGATCTCGCGAAGGCCATCCCCGGTCAGGTTGAACCCGAGCACGGCAATCGCGATGAACAATGCCGGCCACAGTACCTGCAGCCAGTCGGCGTACATGTACGGCTGGGCGTCGTACAGCATGCGTCCCCAGGTCGGCGTGGTGGGCGGTGTGCCCAGCCCCAGGTAACTCAATGCGGCTTCGGCGAGCACGGCCATGCCCAGGCTCGACGAGGACTGGACCAGGACCACGGGGGCGATATTGGGCAACACATGTGACCTGGCGACCTCCACCCATCCGATGCCCGATGACCGCGATGCGGCGATGCAGTCGTGGCTCATCACCCCGCGGGTGGCGGAGTTCGCGACGCGCGCGAAGGCGGGAACGGCCGCGATGCCGATGGCGCTCATCGCGGTCAGGGTGGTGCCCGAGCCGTTCGCAGCCGCCAGCAGGATGGCCAGGAGGATCGCGGGGAAGGCGTACAGGATGTCGCTGCCCTGCATGATGCGCCGCCCCACCTTGGGACGACTCATGCCCGACCAGATGCCCACCGGAACGCCCACGATCGCCCCGATGGCCACCGAGACGACGCCGACCAGCAGGCAACTGCGGGCCCCGACCATGAGGCGCGCAAGGATGTCGCGGCCGTAGCCATCGGTGCCCAGGAGGTGGTCACCGCCGGCTCGCAGCAGGGCCTGCTGGGCCTGGACCTTGACCGGATCGTCAGGCAGCCAGAACAGTCCGACGAGCGCGAACACCACCACGACCGTGAGCAGGCCGACACCCACCACCAGGCTCGCGCGCCTCACAGCGTGCGCTCCTGGTCGGGATCACGCAGGCGTGGATCAAGCAGGCGGTAGGCCAGGTCGGCCAGTCCGTTGATCACCAACACCAATGCCACCTGCAACATGACGATGCCCTGCACAACCGGCAGGTCGCGTTGGTTGACCGTGCTCACCAGCAGGGACCCCATGCCCGGCAGCACGAAGACGTTCTCCACCACGATGCCGCCGGCGAACAACGAGGCCAGCTCGAGGCCCAGCACCGTGATCACCTGCAGCGCCGCATTGCGCAGTCCGTGGCGCGCGACCGCTGCGCGGAAGGGCCATCCGATGGAGCGCGCGGTGCGGAAATAGTCCTCGTTGAGCACATCGATGAAGGCGGACCGCACATAGCGCCCCAAGACGGCTGACTGGACGATCGCCAGGGAGACGACGGGCAGCACCATGTGGCGCGCCCATTCCACCGGGTCCGCCGTCAGCTTGGTGTAGCCATTGGCCGGCAGCCAGTGCAGCTTCACCGCGAACAACACCGACAGCAGCAGTCCCGCGAGGAAAGCCGGAACGGCCATCCCGACCTGCGACATCCCGGCGACCAGTAGTCCGTCGAGATGGCGCCGCCGCAGGGCGGAGATCACCCCCACCGGGATGGCAATCACGATCGACAGGGTCATCCCCAGCAGCACGAGCCAACCGGTCACGGCCAGCTTGGGGGTGATCATCGCCGCGACGCTCACCCCGGACAGGGCGGACGTGCCCAGGTTGCCCGTGACCAGCCCACCCATCCAGTCCAGGTAGCGCAGCGGCCAGGGCCGGTCCAGCCCCAGCCGCCTCCGCAGCTCGGCAATCGACTGGGCGTCCGCGTTGGTCCCCAGAATGGTGCCCGCCACATCGCCGGGCAGCAGGTTGACCAACATGAAGATGATCAGCGAGGCAACCAGGAGCGCCACCACATAGGTGACGACCTGGCGGCCGATCATGCGCGCTACACGCACAGAGCCTCAGAAGTTCTTCGATGAGATCGACGTGATGTCGAAGCTGCTGGACGTCAAGTTCTTGGGCACTCCCTCAAGATCGGCCCGCGTCACCACGAGGTTCGCCAACAGATAGAGGAAATCGGCGACGGCGTCGGTGGCCAGGATCCTGGCCGCCTGCTTCATGAGGCCCACCTGTTCATCGGACGGACCGGTCTCTGCCTCGGCGATGAGCTTCTGGAAGTCCGGATTGTTGTAGTGCCAGTAGTAGCCCGGCTCGGCCCACTTGATGATGTCGCGACCCTCGGCATGCCCAACGATCGTGAGGTCGTAGTTGCTCTTGGTCATCACCTCGTCGATCCACCGGGTGAAGTCGAGCTGGTCGACATTGACGGTGATTCCGACATCCTTCAGGGCGCTGGCCACGAAGGTCGCCGAGGCCGTCGCATAGGGCAGCGTGGGCACGCGCAGCGCCAACGTCAGGTTGTTTTCGTGGCCGGCGTCCTTCAGCAGCTGGCGGGCCTTATCGGGGTCGTAGCCGTAGGTATTGGACAAGTCCTCGTACCAGGGATCGGTGGGAGGGACCATCGACCCGATCAGCGTGCCATGGCCGGCCGCCACCGTCTTCAATAGGTCACCACGGTTGATCGCATAGTTGATCGCCTGGCGCACCCGGATGTCCTGGAAGGCATCCTTCTGGTGGTTGAAGCCCATCACCACCTCGGAATTGGTGGTGCCGTCCAGGATCGTGTACTTGCTCGTGTCGTTGAACTGGCTCAGTGCCTGGGGGGCCTGCACATTCGAGATGATGTCCAGGTCCCCGCTGCTCATCGCGGCATTCTCCGCGTTGGGGTCGGTGAAGCTCTTGAAGGTCACCTCGTCGAACTTCGTGGGGGTGCCCCAATATGACCCGGCCCGCTTGAGGGTAACCAACTCGTTCTGGTGCCACTCCTTCATCTCGAAGGGACCCGAACCGGCCGGCTGCTTGTCGATGTCGTTGATCTTGGTGGGGTCGTAGACGATGCCGGCTGCCTGGGCCATGTAGTAGAGCCAGTTGTTCGACCGCTGCGACAGCACCACCTCCACCGTCGTGGGGTCCTTGACGTTGACGGCTGCCATCGGGGCAATCTGCTGCTTGATGGCCGAGGTGATCTTGGGCTCGGTCATCACCCGGTCGAAGGAGGTCTTGACGGCGTTGGCATCGACTGCGGCGCCGCTGGCGAACTTTGCCTGGGGCTGCAGGTTGAAGGTGTAGGTGAGCCCGTCATCAGACTGTTCCCATTTCGTGGCCAGCAGCGGCTTGATAGCGCCGTTGTTGTCGAGCTTCACGAGCGTCTCGTAGACGTTGTAGAGCAGCGCCTGCGGAATGGCGGCCGCGCTGTTGGTCGACGGATCCAGTGCATTGGGAGCCACCGACGTGCCGATCACCAGATTGTGGGCCTGGCTGGAGGCTCCACTGCCGCTACCCGAGGTGGAACAGCCCACGAGTGTTGCCATCGACCCGGCGAGAACTGCCCCTATGAGGGGACGACGGCCAACCCTGAATCCCATGTGTCTTCTCCTAGTGGATCGGCCCGCCCCACGGTGGGGCAGGCTGTGCGAAAGACGGCATGAATGCTACCGCCTGTGCGTACTCGGCGCGCCGAGCAGGGCCCGGTGGCACAAGTGCCGCGGCCACACCCTCCCGGCATCCCTGTGGACCGGGAAGGAAGCGCCCATTTGGTTTTCCTGAAGCTTGTCTGTAATGTTGAACAGGCGACGCGGGGTGGAGCAGCTCGGTAGCTCGCTGGGCTCATAACCCAGAGGTCACAGGTTCAAATCCTGTCCCCGCTACGAATAATGGTCCTGGTCATAATTGACCAGGACCATTTTGCATGTCCCGGACATCCTCCGTGCCGGTGTCCCAGTCGTGCCGGTGTCCCAGTACTCATCGACTCACACGTTCGGCACCCGGGCGGTACCGGCCCCGCGCAACCGGATCGGGACCCCGTCCCCATCCAACCTGTCATGGGACTGCGCCGCGCGCAGCCCGTCCAGTTCCTCTTCCACTGCCTGGCGGGCCCGCTCGTGGTTGCCCCGGCCGAAGCAGATCCCGCCGTCCCCATCACTGGCGTCGACGATGTGGAAGCCCGCGTCGCGAATCATCGACAGGTCGTCATTGCCGGTCTGCCCCTCGCTGGTCAAGTAGTCACCCAGGAAGATGGAATTGCACACCTCCAGCACCAACGGCTGCAGGGTGCGAACGTGGTATTCCCGTCCGGCCGCCGAGCGGAGCTCACTGTCGGGGTGGACCAAGCGCATCATCGACAGGATGCGCAGGCACCGCTGCGGGGTGAGCTCCCGGTGGGAATGCAGCGGCGTGCCCTCGAAGGGAAGCAGGAAGTTCACCGGCACCGACTCGGCGCCGAGCTCCCGCAGTGCGAAGGCCACCTCCACGAGTTCCTCGTCGGTCTCCCCCATCCCCGCAATGAGGCCGGAGCAGGCGCTGATGCCGGCCCGCTGGGCGGTCTGCACCGTGTTGACCCGATCGGCATAGCTGTGGGTGGAGCAGATGTCGGAATAGTGCTCCTCGGCGGTGTTGAGGTTGTGGTTGTAGCGATCAGACCCGGCCGCAGCCAGCTGCTCGGCCTTGTCGTCATCGAGGAAGCCCAGGCAGGTGCAGATGTGCAGCCCCGGATGTTCGGCGTGGATGCGGGCGACAATGCCCGCCACCTTGGCCACCTCGCGACGTGACGGCCCCCTCCCCGAGGCGACCAAGCAGACGGTGGAGGCACCATGCGACACACCCATCTCGACCGCCTCGTGCACCTGGTCATCGGTGAGCCAGGTGTAGCGCAGGATGTCGGCATCCGAACCCAACGACTGGGAACAATAGGAGCAATTCTCCGGGCACATGCCCGACTTCAGGCTGACCAGGTAATTCAGCCGCACGCCACGGCCGAAGAAACGACGACGCACCTTCCCGGCAGCGGCGACGATCGACAGCGTCTCGGCGTCATCGGCCGCCAACACCTCCAGTGCCTCGTCGCGGGTGATCGACGTCCCACGCATGGCGGTGGCGGTCATCTGTTCCAGATCCATTGGACTTCCTCATCTCATGGGCGCATACGCCCGCGATGAGGGCCACGGAGCACCGTGCGCCCGTGGAATGACCCTCTTCGCGCATTCGCGAGAAGCCTACAATGAATCACTTAACACTGTTCAATGAAGTCCGGGAACAAGACGTCCGCCACCTGCCGGGTGCTACTTCACGTAGCCCGCGAACTCCGGGTGCTTGTCGATCCAGCCGCGGACGAACCAGCAGGCCGGGATCATCGACAGGCCCTTGTCCGCCGCCTCACGCACCGCCCGGGACGCGAGCTGCGCGCCGATCCCCCGCCCGCCGAACTGCGGATGCACCTCGGTGTGCGGGAACAGGACGATGCCCTCGCCCAGCTGGTATTCAAGGATCCCCGCCAGCTCGCCGTCCACCCGGGCCTCGTAGCGACCCTGGGCCTCGTTGTTGGTGATCGTCACACTCGTGTCATCACTCATGATGGTGTCTCCCCCCAGTCGGCGCACCCACGGTGGGTCGCCCTTCGAATCGGCGGACCCACCCATGGTGGATGGATTCGTCAAACGCAACGACGTTGTCTGTGCAACACCCGGGCGGGCCTGCGGATTCCGGACCCGTGGGAGCGCACCGGGCAGACGTCGGCACTCACCTGGCGATCTCGCCCCTGGCGAGCCTGATGAGTCGATCAAGTACCGCCCCGCCGGAGGCATTTGAGCCGTTGTGCTCATACTGGCTGGTCGCCCAGGGGTGCATCGTGGGGATCAGGGCCGCCGTTTGCATCGAGAACTCGAAGGGCACATAGGCATCATTCACGTAGATCGCTGCGGCGCACGGAGCCTCCACGGCCTGCAGCGCCCGCGCGTCGTACAGTCGCGGCCAGGCCCGGTCGGCGATGATACCCGCACACTCACGCCAGGGGCGCAGCGACGAATCCTCGTCGAACCACTCGGGAAAGACGTGTTCACCGGTCAACAGGCTGGTGTCCTGGCGGAACTGATCGGGCAGGACGCGAGCCGCCGACCAGCCGGTGACGCCCCCGTCCGCGAATGACGACTCGTGGATCACCGTATAGAGAGGATTGCGTCCCCCGAAGCTCAGTGCGTCGGCCAGGTCGTAGCGGAAGACCCGAGATCCCGGATCGTTCTCCAGCAGGTAGTGCAACCGCTCGGCGCCCCCTGAGGCTCCGAGCAGGTGGCCCAGGGAGCGGATCCGTGAGGGCCCCACGACATCGCCGTTGGGCGTGTGGATGGCCTCCTGCTCGGCCAGTCCGACCAGCCGGCGCATGCGGTCCCGATCGGAGGGGAAACGTTGGTAGAACGCCCGGGACTTCGCGGCGAGCTCGCGGTAGGTGGCTGTGTACACGTCGTCGGCGGAACGACCCACCGGCGGTAGCCCACCGGTGAAATA
The DNA here is from genome assembly GCF_000940845.1 of Propionibacterium freudenreichii subsp. freudenreichii. Taxonomy (NCBI): domain Bacteria; kingdom Bacillati; phylum Actinomycetota; class Actinomycetes; order Propionibacteriales; family Propionibacteriaceae; genus Propionibacterium; species Propionibacterium freudenreichii. The sequence continues at coordinate 1,350,298 of NZ_CP010341.1, forward strand.
GGCGGCCGAGATCGCATCGGGATGGGTCGACAGATAGTGCAGTGCCGTGAACCCGCCGAAGGACTGGCCGAGCACCGCCCAGGACTCGACGCCCAACTCCTCGCGCAGGTCCTCGCAATCGGCGACGATCTCATCGGCCCGCATGTGGCTCAGGTACTCCGCCTGGTCCTGCGGGGCACCGATGGGCTCGCTCACCGGATCGGACAACCCCGTGCCGCGCTGGTCGAGGAAGACCAGCTGGTAGTCCTCCAGAGCCCGGGGCAACCAGGCCGGGGTGGGTGGATCGAGGCTTGGCCGGGGGGACTCATGGCCGGGCCCGCCCTGCAGGAACAGCAGATAGGGCCGGCCGGTGCCCCCGGGTAGTGCCACGACGCGGGCGAAGATCGACAGCCGTCGTCCGTCGAGCACGTTGATGTGGTCCAGTGGCACGTCGACGCGAATCGAACGGGTCATCAAGCCGGGGATACTGTGCTGCCATGTCATGCCCCAAGGCTAGGGGCCGGACCGCGCCCACGACAGGGCCCCGGAGAAATAGGCGCGTCCCGACGCGTCACCGGCGACCTGCCACGAACTTGTCGCACTCATAGACTGACTAGCGTGTCGCCCATTGAGCTTGATTACCGCCTGTCACGTCACACCCTTGACAACGGCATGCACGTGGTCATCAACCACGACCCCACTGCGCCGGGAGAGGCGCTGAACATCTGGTACCGCGTCGGATCAGCCGATGAACAACCCGGCGCCACCGGTTTCGCCCACCTGTTCGAGCACCTCATGTTCACCGGATCCGCGCAGGTGGCCGCCAGTGAGCACCTGTCACTGCTCGAGTCGATCGGCGGCTCGGCGAATGCCACGACGTCATTCGACCGCACCAACTACTTCGAGACGGTGCCCCCGGGTGCACTTGACCTGGCGTTGTGGCTGGAGGGCGATCGGCTGGGCAGTCTCACCATCAGCGATGAGAGCTTCGCAACCCAGCGTGAGGTGGTCAAGGAGGAGAAGCGCCAGCGCTACGACAATGTGCCCTACGGCGATCTGCAAGACCTGATGATCGAGTTGAACTTCCCGCAGGACCATCCCTACGGGCACCTGCCGATCGGATCCATGGCCGACCTTGACGCAGCCACCCCCGATCAGGCACGGGCCTTCTTCGCGCGCTTCTACCGACCAAACAACGCCTTCCTCACGCTGAGCGGGCCGGTCGACCCGCAGCAGGCCCTGGCCTCGGTCCGCCGTTACCTGGGGGACCTGGACCCGGGTCCGGTGGATCGCCAACCCTCCCGCGGGCTGCCGCGCCATGAGGGCGTCCCGACGCTGGAGGTGACGCGCCCCGCGCCCAGCTCGATGGTGCACCTGTGCTGGCGGACGCCGGCCTATGCCGAGCGTGACCACCTGGTGGTTGAGCAGGCGCTGGCGGTGTTGGCATCCGGTCAGTCGAGCAGGCTGCCCGACCTGCTGGTGCGCCAGACGCAGATCGCCGATTCGGTGGGCGCCGGCGACTTCAGCCTGTCGCGCGGTGTCTCCCTGGCGGTGCTCTCTGCACGGGTGGCTCCGGGGCACAGCACCGAGGAGGTCTCCGAGGCCCTGGTCAGCGAAGTCGCCCGACTGTGCGACGAGGGACCCGACCAGGCCGAGATCGACCGCATCAATGCGGGCTTCGACCGATCGTGGCTCAGCCGCCTGGCGAGCGTGGACGAACGGGCCGACGAGATCAGCTCGATGGGCTGCCTGCTCGACGATCCCGGCCAGATCAACACCCTGCTGGGAACCATCCATGCGATCACGGCCGAGGACATCACCGCCGCTGCACGCCACTGGTTGGCTCCCGAGCACCGGTCGGTGCTCATCTACAACGCACAGGAGGCTCGATGAGCTACCACCAGATCTCCCGACCCGAACTCGGTATCCGGCGGGAATGGCAGTTCCCCCTGCCCCAGATGCGCACCCTCGACAACGGGATGACGATCTGGGCCTACCAGCTCCCCGGGCAGTACGTGTTGAGCATGGAACTCGTCTTCGATGTCGCCCTGAGCGACGAACCGACCGGGCACGAGGGCGTCGCCACGCTCGCCCTGCGTTGTTCCGACGAGGGCACGGTGGCCCACCCGGGCAATGCACTGGCCGAGCGCATTGAGTCGATCGGCGCCGAATACGACGGCGGTGCGGCCCGTTGGGCCACACGCTGTGGCATTGACGTGGCGGCACCCTACGCCGATCAGGCCGTCGACCTGCTGTCGGAGATCGTGCGCACCCCCGCCTATGAGGAACGCGACGTCGAACGCCATCGCACCCTGGCGCTCACCGAGATCGAGCAGATGCGCGCCAGCTCGGGATCCATGGCCTCGGTGGGCATGCGACAGGCCCTGTGGACGGCCGGCACCCGGCATGCCCTGCCGAGCACCGGAACGGCGCAGAGCATCGCCGGGCTGGACGCGACACAGGTCCGGGCCTTCCATGACCGGTGGTGGCGCCCTGACGGAAGCACGCTGATCCTGGCCGGTGACCTACCCGACGGACTCGTGGACCGGACCGCGGAGGTCTTCTCGCGGTGGCCGTCCATCGGCTCGCGCAGCAACGCCGGGGCACCACGGGCCCGCGCCGGCGGAGCCCCGGTACGCGTCATCGATCGTCCGGGCTCGGTGGCCGCCGATGTGAGCTTCGGACTGGTCGGCCCCGCACACGACGACCCCCAGTGGTCCGCCCTGCAGGTGGCCACCGAAGCCGTCGGTGGGGCCTTCGGCAGCCGACTCAACCTGAGCCTGCGCGAACGGCTCGGATACACCTACGGCGTGTCGGCGTCGCTGTCGGCAAGCCGCTTCAACAGCGCCTTCGGGTCGTCGGCGAGCATCCGCAACGAGGTGGTCGCCGCAGCCTGTCGCGAGGCCCTCGACCAGTTGGACCTGGACGGCCATCCGCTCCGCGACGAGGAGGTCAGTTCTGCCATCGACTCCCTCATTGCGATCGCCCCACTGCGTTACGACACCGCCGGCGCGATCGTCGGGCAGGCGGGAGCCCTGGCGGCTCGCGGGTTCTCCCCTGATTGGATCAATCAGGTCAATCGCGGTATCGCGGCCACCACCACCGACCAGGCCAACGAGGCCTTCGATGCGCTCGTCTCGCGGTCAGTCCGCGAGCACACCCTGCGCATGGTGATCTGCGGTGATGCCGGGCAGCTGGTCGGCCCGCTGGAGGCCGATGGCTTCCGGGTGGAGCCGTTCGCCCCGATCCTGTGACCGACCGCGGGCCGCGCCCGCACGTGAAATCCCCCGGCAGCGTTGGCTACCGGGGGATTTCACGTTGACGCGATGCTGGCGGATCAGCCGCCGGCGGCCGCCATGGCCTCGCTCACCTTGGCCTGGGCAACCTGCATCTGGGACTGGTAGGTGGCCAGGTCCCCCGCCTTGAGCGCCTTGTCGGCCGCGGAGAAGGCGTCATTGGCCGCCTGGAGATTCGCCTTCACGGCCTCCTCACCGGTGGCCGGGACCTGCTGGGTTGCCCCGGCCTGCCCGGGCTGGGCGTTCTCACCGGTGCTTGCTCCGGCATTTCCACCGAAGACGGTGTCCAGCGCCTCCTGCAGCGTTGTCCCGATACCGATGTGGGTCCCGTAGCGGGCCACGACGAAGCGCAACACCGGGTAGCTGCCGGCCGAGGAATCCTTGCGCTGGGTGTAGATCGGCTCGATGTAGATCAGTCCATCACCGAGCGGCAGAGTCAGCAGGTTTCCGTACAACGCGTCGGCAGAACCACTGCCACCCTGTCCCACGAAGGGCAGCAGGTGGTCGGCAACGGACTGGTCGGAGGAAATGGCGTTGTAGGTCTGGTTCGGCCCCGGAACCTGCTGGGTGTCCGACAGCCTCAGCACGCGGATCTTGCCGTAATCAGGATTGGACGTATCGGCGACCACCGACATGTAGGCGCCCATGTTCTCGCGCTTGTTGGGCACATAGACAGCGGTCTGGCTGAACACCGGGGCCGCATCCCCCGGCCACTTGATGGACAGGTAGTAGGGAGGTTCGGCCTTGCCGCTCTTGTCACGCGGATCGGCCGGCACCACCCACAGGTCCGACTGGTTGTACCAGTTGCCCGGATCAGTCATGTGGTAGCGCCCGAGGATCTGACGCTGCACCTTGAACAGGTCCTGCGGATAGCGCAGGTGCGACAGCAGCTCGGGCGATGCCTGGCTCTTGTCCGTCAGCACTCCCGGGAAGGCCTTCTCCCAGGTCTTCAGGATCGGGTCAGAGGTGTCCCACGCGTACAGCTTCACGCTGCCGTCATAGGCGTCGACCACTGCCTTCACCGAGTTGCGCACGTAGTTGACCTGCTTGGTGTCGGTGCCCTGGCGCCAGCTGCTCGCCGAGTCGGAGATGGTGTCCTGCATGTTGATGTGCTGGCTGTTCGGGTAGTTGGCGGTGCTGGTGTAGGCGTCCGCGATCCACACGATGCGCCCGTCCACGACGGCCGGGTACGGGTCCTGGTCGACCGTCAGCCAGGGGGCCACGGCCTTGACCCGCTCCTGGGGCGTGCGGTTGTACAGGATCTGCGAGTTCTGGTTCACCCTGCCCGACAGCAGCAGGTTCATGTCGCCGAACTTCGTCGCGTACATGGCACGCGTGATGGGATTGCCGATCGGCACGCCACCGGTCCCGGTGTAGGTGGAGTGCTGCTCGCCACCGGCGGTGTTGCCGCCCGGGGTGTCCAGCTCCACCGGATCGGCGCCCTCGACGTTTCCGGCAATCACATACTGGTTCTGCTTCTCACCGAAGTAGATGCGTGGCTGTTGCTCGTTGAGCTTGCCCTGGGGAGGAATGTCCCACTCGATCCACTCCGGTTCGCCGTTGGCCTGGGCACGTGATCCGTAGGAGGCCACCATGCCGAAGCCATGGGTGTAGACCGTGTGGATGTTGTTCCAGCTCTGGTCGGGCAGGCCGTTGATGTCAATCTCGCGCGCCGCGACGACGGTGTCGGTCTTCTTGCCGTCGATCTCATAGCGATCAACATCGAGCACATTGGGGAAGGTGTAGAAGCCGCGCACCTGCTGCAGTTGCTCGAAGGTCGGCGCAATGATCGCCGGGTCCATCAGGCGAATGGCCGGCAACGCCTCGGCATCAGACTTGAGCTGGCCCTGGCTGACGTCGGTCTTCGCCGAATAGTCCGTGATGGACACATCGTCGATGTCGTAGGCCTGCCGGGTGGCGGCGATCTGGTTCTGGATATAGGGGCGCTCACGGTCGGGCTCGCTCGGGCGCACGTCGAAGCGTTGGATGACCGCCGGATAGATGCCCTGGATGAGCAGGCTCGACACGACCATGAGGATGATCGCCGTGCCGGGGACGCGCCACGCGCGCAGCCTGGCGTTGGCGAAGAACATCGCGGCGCAGATGAAGGCGATGATCGCCACGATCAGCCGTGCAGTGATCCGGGCGTGGTCATCGGTGTAGCCGATGCCGGTGAACAGGGTGTCGTTGTCGGAGATGGCGAATTCATAGCGCGCGAAGAGCTGTTGCACTCCGTAGACGACCAGAATCAGACCAAACATGATCGACAGGTGCACCTGCGCTGCCATCCCGAAGGGATTGTGCACCTCCACGCGGGGCGGCTCGCCGCCAGGCGTGCCCGGCAGGGGACCACGGAAGCGCACGGGTGAGGCGTGCAGGGACCCGGTGATCAGGTGCACGATCGCCGCGACGATCGTGCCCACGATCAACGTGGCGAGCACCATGCCGAGCACGAACTGCAGGAAGGGGAGGGTGAACGTGTAGAACGAGACGTCCTTGTTGAAATAGGCGTCACGCTGGCCGAACGGCGTGCGGTTGATGAACAGCAGGACGTCGTCCACGTGCGTGGTGGCGACGGCGCCCGCGATGACGCCGATCACGATCGAGGGAAGGGCGATCACCAGCCGGGTGCGCCGTGCCAGCGCCTGCCGGTAGTGGTCGAGCACATCGGATTCCAGCGGTGCCGGCTTGTCGGGCCGTCGTCGCCAGGCGATCGCCATGGTGACCGCGCAGACCACGGCCATCAGCACCGCGCTGGCCAGGAACAGGGCCACCGCAGTGATCATCCGCGTGGTGAAGACCTGCTGGAAGGACAGCCGACGGAACCACAGCCAGTCGGTCACCACCTCGGTGACCAGCCACCACGCGGCGATGATCGCCACCAGCACCACGAGTGTGATGCCAAGGGCGCTCCTGCGGCGCGTGGACTTCTGCTGTGGGTTGCGCGCCCTATTGGCCGCGGACCTGTGTGAGCGATTCACGATTCCTCGTTCTCCCCCCAGTGGAAGGTTCGTGCCAGTGCGCTGGTCAGCGCCGGAACAAGATTGTCCCCGGCAAGTAAGTCATCCGGCTTGCTCGCCAACCGTGCCACACCGTAGTGGGTGCCGTCACGCATGACGCCAACGACCACCCGGATCTCCTCGTGGCGGGGGTGCGTTGCGACGAATTCCGCGGCCTTGTCAGGATCATCGGGAATCTGGTCCTCCACGTCCGCGGGCAGGAAGGTGCGCTCGGTGGTGATCGCGGCCCCCGCAACGGTGTCGGGCCACCCGATCGTGGCCAGCCCCTCGAGCAGGTCGGAGCCGGGATGGAAGTCATCCTGTTCGACCGAGGAGAGCTGGTCAGCGGTGTTGACCACCAGCTGGTCTCCCAGTGCCGGCTCGGCGGCAAGCAGTTCAGCGGTGGGAACCAGGGCGAACAATCGAGAGGGTTGGTCCCACCCGGAACGTGCCACGAAGCGCTCGATCTCCACCAGTGCGGCGCTCAGCCTGTCCAGAGCATCGTGCTGGTCATCGCGGGCCTCGGCCCGCTCCTCACCGTCGGACAACTCGCCCGCCGCATCACGTGGTTGGTTCATCCTCGTCCTGTTCGTTGGTTGTGCTGTGTCGACATTGCTGTCGCATCGCTTCTGTCTGGTTGCTGCCGGGGGCCCGACGCGGCGGATCTGGGGTGCCGTCACGGCTGCGGGCTTCATCAACAGCGCGGCACGCCGTTCATATCGCCCCGGGCCAGCGACTCGAGTGAGGTGATGGCATCGTCGAGCTTGTTCACCTTCACCAGGTCGAGGCTGGTCTTCACCTGCTGGGTTTCCGAACAGTTCCCGGCCGGGACGAGGAAGACAGTGGCCCCACCCCGCTCGGCGCTGCGCAGCTTCTCCTCAACCCCGGAAGTGGCCCCCACGGTGCCCGAGGGATCGATCGTGCCGGTTGCCGCGATCGTGCGGCCCTGGGCGAGGTCGGTGGGTGAGACGAGCTCGTACACCGCCAGTGCCAGCACCAGGCCGTCGCGCGGCTGGTCGATGTCGGGGTCGATCGTGAACTGCACCTGAGGGAGATATTGGTATCCGTCGCGCAGGGTCATGCCCGCGCGCGGCACGCTGCGGTCCGAGGCGCTGGCCTGGGTGGTCACCTGCACCTTCATGACCGCTCCATTGCGGGTGATCCCGAATTCGATGGTGTCGCCGATGCTGACGTCCTTGATGATGTTGGTCACATCGGAGGCAGCCGAGACGATCTTGCCGTTGACGGTGTCGATGACGTCGCCGGCCTGCAGCAGTTCGTAGGCGGGTCCCCCGCTGGACACCGAATCGATCACCGCATTCTCCTGCACCGGTATGTGGGCGGCACGCAGCGCAGCAACCGTCGCATTGCGCTGCGAGGTGTCCATCTCGTCGGCGGATTGCTGGGTCAGCTCAGAGGCACTCATCCCCACCGGGTAGATCCAGTCGCGGGGCATCACATTGTGGAAGGGCAGCAGGTAATTGGCCAGGGCCTCGGGCAGGGTGAGATGTGAGTCGGACTTGGTGGCGGCCACGGTGGACAACAGCAGCTGACCATCGGTGGGGCTCGTCTCGGCACCGCTGACCTGCACGGCCGGCTCGCCGCCCTGCGCACCCAAAAGGTTGTAGGTGACCCCGGGACTCCAGGCCACGAAGGGAATCGGGATCAGGGTGACGGCGCCTGCCAACAACACGAAGCACAGTGCTGCGACGATCGCCGTGCGGGTGTTACGGGTCATGCGGACATCACGGCACCATCGCCGGTTGTGCCCCTGGGACCTGACATGGCGATGAGTTTAGCTGAGCGGGGAGCGTCGATGCGTGACCAATTCCCCCGCACGGGGCGATTCCGGATGAATCCCCCGCCATGGTCGGGTTGATCCCGGCCGTGTGTAACGGGCTTGGGTGGGTGCGCTTGAATGGGGACAAGAGCAGTGGGAGTGCCCGCGGGCGCGCTGCGCACGATCGAGGAGCCTGTCATGAGTGATGAGAACACGATGCGACCCGGCGATGACGATCCCGGCCAGGATCCGCTCAGCGAATTGCTGCGGCGCATGGGACTGAATGTGCCCGCGCAGGGGCTGGACCTCAACGCCATGATGGGCCAGTTCCAACAGGCCATGTCGCAGGCCGCGGCGCATACTGATTCATCAACGGGCATCGACTGGGATGCGACCAAGCAGGCGGCACGCCACGTGGTCGCATCGCTGGGGCCCGATCCGAGTCCCACCCAGACGCAGAGGGCACAGCTGGCCGACGCCGACCGGCTGGCCGAATCGTGGCTTGATCCGGTGACGACCTTTGCCCCAGCCGACGCCCCGGCGGAACCCTGGAGCAGGGCGCAGTGGGTCGACGACACCATGGATTCCTGGCGAGCGATCGTTGAGCCGATCGTGACGGCGATCGCCGACGCGATGTCGAAGGCGATGGGCGGTCAGGCGATGGCCGATGCCCCCGAGCTGGCCCAGTTGTCGGGCATGCTCGGCCCGATCCTTCGTGGCGCGGCCGGGCAGATGTATGCCGCCCAGCTGTCCGAGGCGATCGGCAAGGTCGCGGCCGATGTGCTCACCGGTGCCGAGTTGGGCGTCCAACTGCTGAGCAAGCCCCGCGTGGTGGTGCTGCCCACCAACGCCAATGCCTTCGTGCGTGGCCTTGAGCTGCCCGACGAGGACGTGCTCATGTACCTGACGCTGCGCGAGGCCGCCCGTCAGCGCCTGTTCGCCCGCGTCACGTGGCTCGGCCCGCAGCTCCTGGCGTTGATCGAGCACTATGCGCGCGGCATCACGATTGACATGGCGGCACTGGGCGAGGTGATCGATCCCGATTCGATGGCCGGGCTGACTCCCGACAAGTTGCAGGAGTTGTCCAAGCAGCTCCAGGGACGCCTGTTCACCCCCACCCGCACTCCGGAGCAGGAGGAGGTGCTGGGACGGCTGGAGACGCTCCTGGCACTGGTTGAGGGCTGGGTCGACACGGTCGCCCATGAGGCTGCCGCGAGCTGGCTCAGCCACGAGGAAGCACTCATGGAGGTCATCCGCCGACGCCGGGCAACCGGCGGGCCGACGGAGAAGATGTTCGGCTCCCTGGTCGGCCTGGAACTGCGTCCGCGCCGGGTGCGCGATGCCCAGCGGCTGTGGCAGGCCGTGCAGGCGGCCCGCGGCCCCGAGGGTCGCGACGCGGTGTGGGCCCACCCTGACCTGATTCCCACGACAGCCGACCTGGACGATCCGATCGGGTTCAGCAGCGGGGAGCGCGACGAGGACCAGACCCGCGACTGGGATGACGATCTGGCCCGCCTGCTCGAGCAGGACAGGCATGACGACGGCCCGGCTGATCCGGATTCCCGGGGAAGCGGCGATACGCCGGGCCCGACCGACCACTAGGTGTACTTCCCCGTGACGTTGTGAACGCGGGCTGAGGGAGTCTGGCCGCCGATCCCGGTGTGGGGTCTGTGGTGATTGTAGTGATGGAGCCAGGTCTCGTAGGCTGCGGCGCGCTCGGCTTCGCTGGCGTAGGGCTTCGCGTAGGCCCACTCGACGGCGAGGGTTCGGTTGAACCGCTCGACCTTGCCGTTGGTCTGCGGCCGGTATGGCCGGGTCCACTTGTGCTTCACCTCGTCGCCGAGCGCGTCAGCGAAGGCGCCTGACCGGTAGCAGGAACCGTTGTCGGTCATCACCGCGGTGACTGTGACGCCCAGGCCTGCGAAGAACGCGTTCGCGCGGGTCCAGAACCCCGCTGCGGTCTCTTTGCGCTCGTCGTCAAGGATCTCTGAGTACGCGATCCGGGAGTGGTCGTCCACGGCGTGGTGCAGATACCGGTAGCCGCGAGAGCCGGCTGCCCCGGCACGGGCTGCCTTGTCGCGGGCCACTCCCGCGTGACGGTCCTGCATGGATCCGCGACCGTGGGCACGCCACCCGCCGCCGTCGGGGATCCGGCCTTGTTTCTTGATATCTACGTGCACGAGCTGGCCCGGCGCGGCGACCTCGTACCGTGTCGGCTTCGGGCGGCGAACCGGCAGCCCGGTGGCCTGGTCGATGTTGATCAGCTTCGGCATCTTGTATCGGGCGAGCACCCGACCGACCGTGGAACGGTGCAACCGCAGGTGATACGCGATCCGGTGCGGACCCCACCGGCGAGTGAACCGCAACGCGACGATCCGATGCTCCGTCTTACGCGAAAGCCGGTTCGGTGACGAGGTGGGCCTCGAACTACGGTCGATCAACGGCAGCCCTGCCCGGTACCTGTCGGCCCACCGCTTCACCGTCGCGGGCGAGCACTGGAACCGTTCCGCCGCCCGCCGCAACGACCAGCCCTGTTCCACGACGAGAACAGCAAGACGACGACGCCCTTCCGGTGTCAAGGGTGCGTTAGCGTGAGTCACGAAGACCTCCGTGGTCAGGAGAGTGAGTGTGGTAACCCACATCCTGCCCGGAGGTCTTCGCTACCTCACCCGTTCACAACCTCCCGGGGAAGTACAACTAGGCCAGAACTCGCCACCGGGTGCGCCCGGGGTTCAGTCTCCGGATGTCTGCGACATCTCGGAGGCGCTCCACCCCTCGAGGAAGCCACGTGCCCGCTCAGCCCGCTCGTAGTGCGCCAGGAGCTCATGGAACGCCGACGAGTGGTCCGGGTGCAGCAGGTGCACGAGCTCGTGGAGCAGCACATAGTCGATCACCCACGTTGGCATCGCCCGTAACCGGTCCGACAGCCGGATGGTGCCGTCGGCCGGGGTGCAGGATCCCCACCGGGAGCGCTGATTGGAGACCCACCGCACCGAGCTCGGGCGGGCACGGCCCTGCAGGTAACGCACCGACAGGGTGTCGGCACGGCGCGCCAGGTCGTCGTCACCGGCAAGCGGACCACGCGACGGTGTCCGGGCGGCCACCTTCGTCACCATCTGCGCGACCCAGTGCTCCTGCTCGGCATGGTTCATGCGGGCCGGGAGCATCACGACGATGCGATCACCCTCTCGCCGGGCTGCCACGGTCCGGCGCCGGCGTTCGCTACGACGCACCACCACCTGGTGGACGCCCTCGGGCAGCTCCACGCCGGCCGGCGGCGGTACCACCATGTCTGCGCGGCACCCGGTGCCATGGACGGACTGGGTGCCATGGGCGGACTGGGTGCCATGGGCAGCGGGCACGGCCTTGCTGGGATGCACCGCTCAAGAGTAGCCACGCCCGGCGCACCAACTCCATGGCCTGCCGGCTCGACACCACGTCGAGCCGTGGCACGCACCGGGGCCCCACCCGGGGACCAACTGCCGGCTGACAAGGCGCGCAGGGCAGGTTGACGATCGTCGCACCACACCGTTAGATTGTTGGTGAAGCCCCCGGTTTCAGCCATATGCAGGGGAAGGCATTTGGCGGATCCGGGGGTTTCCTCTGTCCTGGGGGCGTGTGGCCCGGGTGTCAACGCGGACGACGCATACCGCGTTCCCGAACCGTTATCAGCCGACCTGATCGGCCCGCCGGGGGCCTTCCCCGGGTGCCGTGAACCCGATCCGCTTCCCCCGTGTGACTAGAGTTGTGCTGAACGCAGGCCTCAATGTTCCTCGGAGCATGACGGCCCCAGTCAACTTTTTGGGAGGAACAACTGTGGCAGAAGAGACTTATGAAGGTGAGTTCTACTGTGTGAAGTGCAAGGCCAAGCGTGAGGCCAAGGGCAATGTCGTGGTGAACGCCAAGGGCACCCGCATGGCCAAGGCCAAGTGCCCGGTGTGTGGCACCAACCTGAACCGAATCCTCGGCAAGGCCTGATTCACACTTCCCTACTTCGAACGGGCCTCCCGGCATCAAGATGCCGGGAGGCCCGTTCTCTTGTTCCCCGTGTGGTCCGGGGATCGTGCGGGCCCGCATGGCGGTTGTGCGGTCGGCATGCGGTGTTGTCCCGGGCCCGGCTGAGGTCGGCATGCGGTGTTGTCCCGGACCGGCATCGTGTCGTCCCGACACCCGTCGGTGTGGTCCGTTCCCGCCACATGGCTGATCGGCCCTCCCCCGGCTGCCATAGTCCATGCCATGACCCCCGCACCCGACCGTCGGACCGCTCCACCGCCCCGTCAGGACTCGGCTCCCACACTGCGACTCGTCACCGCCCCCGTCGCACCGCCGCCTCCCGCCGGGCTGCGACTGGTGGGCTGCCGGGTGGAGGAGCTGGCCGGCGATCACTACGTGCTGGTGGGCGACGCCGACGCGGCCGTCGAGCTGCGGGGGCCCGGAGCAGTCGTCCTGGCAGGGGCGGTCAGCACACTGGCCGGCACCGGCGATATGTCGGCAGCGCGAGCAGGGCTCTCCGCCGACGACGATCGAGCCTTCCGGGCGCTGTTGGACGAGCTGCGAGCTCACGGCCTGGCAACCGTGGACCCCTGTGGGCCCGGTCGGGGCATCCGCGTGGGCCTGGTCGGGGAAGGACCACTTGCCAAGGCATTGACGCCCGTCGTGGCCGCCCTGGGTGACCTCACACTGTTCGGTGAGTGCCTGCCACCCGTTGCCAGCAGGCAGCCGCTCAGCACCCGTCGGAAGCGGGCCAAGGAGCCGCGACCCCTCCACTGGACGCAGTCCGGTGAGCAGGGACTGGATCTCGTGATCATCGCCACCACGCGACGTGAACCCGATCCGGCGTTGGGCTGGCTGCTCGCACGGGCCGCCACCCCGCACCTGTCGGTCACCGCGCACCGGGGACAGACCATCGTCTCGGGCATCTCTGTCCCGGGGGTGACCGCCTGCATGCTCTGCGCCGGGTCAGCGGGCGGCTCGAGGCCGCTGAAGGCCTGGCGGGCGGCGGCACCCGCCGAACCGGACGACTCCGACCTCGCGTGGGCCGCCAGTCAGGTCCGCCGGGCGGTCGACACCTTCCGCACCACCCGCACGATCTGGCCGACGCTGCACTCCGACGGTGCTGTCGAGCAGCCCCACATGCCCGATCCCGAGTGCCCGGCCTGCGGGGCGATGGCTGCCGCTCACCGCCGGCGGCGCCGTGACGGAACGCCAGTCATGGCCCCGGGGTCGTCGTCCTGCCGGAGCACGCGCACAGCGGCCGCCTGACGGGTCGACCTCCACGAAGTGCGGAGGCTCCGCGCTGGTTCAGTCGCCGGATTCACTCACGATGCGGACGGCGCATCCGAGGTGGCATCGGCGCCGACGATCTCTGCGCCCGCCCCGTCAATGATCCGCAGCAATTGCGCCCCATAGCGGCGCAGCTTGGCGGCACCCAGTCCACGGATCTTCATCAGCGATTCGTCGTCACGGGGCTGGTACTGGGCGATCGCCATGAGCGTCGTATCGGTGAACACGACGTAGGCCGGCAGCGAATGCTGCTTCGACTCGGCCAGGCGCCACGCCTTCAGTCGGGCGAGCAGGTCCTCGTCGTAATCGACCTCACACCCCTCGTGGTGGCCCAACTTCACCTCGACCGCATTGGTCATCGGTCGACGGCAGACGATGCACCGGGCAACCCTCTTGGTCCGGGGCCCACGTGCCGCTCGGGGATCCACCGTGGGCGATCCCGTCGACTCGCCCAGCAGTCCACCCAGGAAGCGCGAGGGGTTCCGGCGCCCCCGTCCATTCGGTCCGGAGGTCGCCCAACTGATCCGCAGGGCCTGACGTGCGCGGGTGATGCCCACATAGAACAACCTGCGCTCCTCGGCGACCTGGGCCGGCGTCTTGGCCAGGGAGAAGGGCAGGAGCCCCTCCTGCACGCCCACCAGGGCCACGGCCTCCCATTCGAGTCCCTTGGCCGAATGCAGCGTTGACAGCGTCACTCCCTCACCGACCGGTGCATGCTGCATGGAGGCGCGCTCGGCGATCTGGGCGACCAGCCGATCGAGGCTGTCGGCGCCGTCGGACACGAGTTGCTGGCCCATCTCGCGCAGGGCACCCCACGATTCCCAGCGTTCGCGTACCCGACCCTGCCCTTCGGGTGCCTGCGGCGTCCATCCCAGTCCCGTCAGCACCTCATCGAGGGATTCGCCGGGATCTGCCTGCGGGTCGGAATGCGCCACATTGGTCAGGCGTCCCAGCGCCGTGCGCACCTCGGCGCGTTCGAAGAAGCGCTCCGAACCCCGCACGTGGTAGGGAATGTGTTCGCCGTCCAGGGCTGACTCAAGGGCAGGCGATTGGGCCGACACCCGGAACAACACCGCCATGTCCGACCAGGCGATGCCTGCCCGATGCCGCGCGGCAAGCCAACCCGCCAGGTGCTCCGCCTCCGCGACAGGGTCCTGGGCCGCGGCGAGGTCCACCGGACGCCCCGCATCCAGGACCGGCCTGAGGATCACTCCGCGTCCCACGGCGGGCCGGCCCGGCGGATGCAGGAGTTCATTGGCGGCCTTCAGGATCTGCGGCGTTGAACGATAGTTGGCATTCAGGTGGAGCACGTGCGCATCCGGGAATTCGCGCGAGAAGTTCGTCAGGAAACGCGCATCGGCACCGGCGAACGAGTGAATGGCCTGATCCGGATCGCCCACCACGCACAGATCGTCACAATCCCCCAGCCATTGCAGGAGAAGGCTGTGCTGCAGCGGACTGACGTCCTGGTACTCGTCGACGACAAAGTGCCGATAGACCGAGCGGAACTCCTGGGCCACCTCCGGATGCTCGTGCATGAGGGACACCGCACACAGCAGGATGTCGTCATAGTCCATCACCTGGCGTTCGGCCTTGACCCGCTCATAGTCGGCGGCCACCTTGGCCACGGTTGCGGGGGTCACACCGGAGACCTGGTGTCCGGCGCGCTCGGCCATTGCGGCGTACTCGGCCGGCAGGACGTTGGTGGACTTGGCCCAGGAGATCTCACTGCTGAGATCACGGATCACGGCCGTATCGGTGCGTACATGGTGACGCCTGGCGGCCTCGGCCACCAGACCGAATGTCGAGCCAGCGATCTCCGGCAACTCCCGGCCGGTCGCCCTCGGCCAGAAATAGCGGATCTGGCGCAGCGCGGCCGAGTGGAAGGTGCGCGCCTGGACCCGGGGCACCCCCAGCGCCGCCAACCGGGCCCGCATCTCCCCCGCAGCGCGCGTCGTGAAGGTCACGGCGAGAATCGAATCGGGTGCCTGGGCGCCGCTCAGCACCGCATGGGCGATCCGGTGGGTGATGGCGCGCGTCTTGCCCGTGCCGGCCCCCGCGAGCACCGCAAGCGGCCCGGCCACATCAACCGCGACGGCCCGCTGGTCCTTGTCCAATCCGGACAACACCGATTCGTCGGTCATCGGGGGCGGGGAATTGCGCGCGGGATCACTCATCACGCCTGCCACCATAGGCGGGGCCTGTGACACTTCCGATCTGCGTGTCCACCAGGTACATTCCGGATCCCCATCGCGGCAATGTCGTCCCCACGGCGCAGGGCTGAGGGGCCGGCCGTGTCGGTGGCAGGCCCTACAGTGGCGTGCATGGCGTTGCTCGACCCCTCACCCGCGGCGATCCGCATGGTGCGCTGCCCCGACTGGGCCTCGGTGTGCGCCGGCGTCGACGCCTATCTCGATTCCTTCGTGCACGACCCCTTCGTGCTGCCCACCGTGGTGGTGCCGGGAGCAGCACACAGGCGTGCCCTGTCACAGCACCTCGCCTCACGCCCCACCGACCCGCAGCACAAGATCCGGGCAGGGATCGACATGGTGACCCTGGGCCAACTGCGCCGTCGTTGTGAACAGGCGTGCCTGGGAGTTGACCCCGACGATGATCCGTGGCGCCTTCCGGCAATGACCATGCACATCGCCCAGCTGGCGCAGGCCCACCTGGATTCCGGGGAGGATTCCGCGACCGACTGGTTCGCGCTGGCCAGGCATTACCTCCAGGGCGCCTCGGGAACGGAAACTGACCGCCCCGGACGGGTCATCGCCTTCGCCGACAGCTTCGCCTCCCTGATCAGCGGATACCGTCGGCACCGACCCGATCTGCTGTTGGACTGGGACGAGCACCGCGATGTCGATGCCCTGGGCCGACCGTTGAGCGACCAGGACCGTTGGCAGGCCAACCTGTGGCGTGAGCTGACCCATTCGTTACGGCCGTGGATCCATCCGGCAGCCCGCGAGGACAGGCTCCGCGAGGCGCTCGACGACCCTGATCCGTCCGCACGCCAGCACCTGCCCTCGCGGCTCGGTGTCGTGGGCCTGGACGGATTCGTCCCCGACGAACGCCGATTCCTGACGACGATGTCCGCCCGGATTCCCCTCACCATCTGGCAATTGGGGTTTGGATCCGATGGTCCGGGTGAGTCGGCCCTGCGCGCCCGGTACGGGTCGGTTCGCGATGAGCTGTGGCACCGCGCACAGGCCCTTCCCGATGTCCGGATTGACCGTCCGGGGACAGGTCCCTCCGGTCGCCCCGCGACGGTCCTGGCGGCCCTGCAGGACGATATCCGCTCCGGACACGGCCCCGGTGATCCACGGGCTGCCGACGAATCCCTGCAGATCCACCTGTCACACGGAGTTGACCGGCAGGTTGAAGTACTTCGGGAGCTGTTGTGCGATCTGTTCGACACCCACCGGGACCTGCAGCCCCGTGACGTGGCGGTGGTCTGCACCGATATCCGCCGCTATGCACCGCTGCTGGAAGCCGACTTCCAGCCTGCTGACACGCCCGACGCCCACCCGGGACACGCCCTGCGGGCCAGGGTCGCCGGGCCGGCAGCCGAACAGCCGAACCAGGTGCTCGAACTCCTCGTGGGGTTGTTCGGCCTGCCGGTGAGTCGGGCCACGGGTCAGGACTTGGTCGACCTGTGCTCGCTGCCGCCCGTGGCGGCGCGCTTCGGCTTCGACGAGGACGGCCTGGCGGGCCTGCCCGAACTCCTGGCCCGCGCGGAGGTGCGTTGGGGGGTCGACGGCTCACAACGGGCCCGGCGGGGACTGTCCGGCGTGCGCCAGAGCACGTGGGTGGCCGGCGTTGATCGCCTGCTGGCCGGCCTCGTCATGGCCGACGAGCCGCCCGCGCGGCTGGACACGGTGGTTCCCGTGGAGCACCTCGATGCCGGTGACGCCGACCTCATCGGCGGACTGGCCGAGTTCGTGTCACGCATGCGCATGCACCTCCTTGAGTTCGCCCAGCCCTGTGGGATGGCCCAGTGGCGTACCCGCATTCTCGATGCCATCGCAGATCTCACCGACCCGGACGTGGCGGAGCAGTGGCAGGTCAACCACATCGCCCAGGAGCTTGATCGCCTCAGCGCGGGCGCAGGCACCGGGTCCACCGCCCTGTCGGCCGCCGACATCTCAGCCATGCTGCGACGCTTGTTGCGCCCAAGCCTCGGGCGAGCCGACTTCGGTACCGGGTCCCTGGTGATGTGTGGCCTGGGCGACATCCAGGCGCTGGGGCACCGGGTCATCGTGCTGCTCGGAATCGACGATGAGCACTTCCCCCCGCGGGTCGCCCATGATCACGACGACCTCCTGGCGCGCCCCACGGTTTCATCGGGACGTGTCGATGCCGACGCCCGGGCACGCCAGCAATTCCTCGACGCGGTTCTGTCCGCCGGCGAGCAGCTCATCGTCATCGGGCGGGGAGCTGACCAGCTCACCGGTGAGCGGCTCCCCCTCCCCGTGGTGCTTGCCGACCTGATCGGCGCTGCCCCCGTACGCGATGAATCGGGCGACGATTCGGGCGATGGCGCCCACCGTGGCTCCCCCTCCGACAGTGCCCTCATTCGCCGACACAGCCTGCAGCCCCATGACGCGACGAACTTCCTGGGCAGCGGCAGGCATCAGCCGTTCAGCTTCGACCGGCAGGCCCTGGCCGGGGCAGAGTCGCTGGCCGGGCCCCACCCGAAGGCCCCGGCCCGCTGGTGGCAGGTGACGGCCCGGGTTCCGGTTTCCGGCGGGCCCGACCCGGACGAGGCACTCGACGTGGACCAGCTCACGGCCTTCTACCGCGATCCGGTGGGGGCCTGGTTCGGTGCCACCTTCGGATTCACCCCGCGGAACCAGGACCCTGTCCTGTCACCCGCCCTGCCGCTCGCCGCGGATGGATTGACCGACTATGTGGTGGGATCGAGGATGCTGGAGGCAACCCTGTCGGGCCAGCCCCGTGAGCGCATCGATTCAGCTGTCCTGCTGTCCGGCGCGGTTCCCCCCGGCACGCTCGGCGCAACGCAATTGATGAATCTGTGGCCCACCGTGCAGGCGATGGCTGCACGCATCGGTGACTTCCGGGCGTCCTCCGAGGGCGCCGCCCGGCACGCCGAGATCGAGGTGGCCCTGCCGCATTCGCTGGTCAGCGGCCAGTTCCAGCTGTTCGACGATCGGCTGCTGGACCATCACTTCGCCACCGTCAAGGCCAAGTACCTCGTGCCGGCCTGGATTCGCCTGGTGGCGGCCACCGCCGGTGGCCTGCCGGTGCGCGAGTTCGTCCTGGTGACACGCGACAAGGAGGTGCACCTGGCGCCTCCCCCGCAGCAGGTCGCGACGCGCATCCTGCGCCAACTCGTGGAGATGCGTCGGCGCGGGCTGCGCGAGTTCCTTCCCCTGCCGCTGGCCACCGCGTGGACCTATGCGCGGGCACAGCATGCCCACACCTCGGGCAGTGACCGGATCACCAGCAACGCCTACCGACGGGAAGGACGCTATTCAGCGCTGTGGGGCGACTATCTCGACCTCGACTGGCGCGCACTGACGGCACTTCCCGCCGACCCGGACGACCCCATCACAGCCTCCGAGTCCCGCTTCAAGAACCTGGCGCGGTGGCTGATGGATCCCCTCCTCGATGCCATGGCGGCCGACGACCAGGCAGGCGCGTGGCGATGATCGACCGCATGAATCCCCGTCCCTTCGACCCCGTGGCCGCCCTCCCGCCGCACACGACGGTGCTTGAGGCCGGCGCCGGCACGGGCAAGACCTACACCATCGCGGCACTCACCGCCCAGGCCCTGGCCCGGGGACAGGTGACCATCGAACGCGTCATGTTGGTGACCTTTGCCCGGGCAGCCAGCTATGAGCTGCGTTCGCGGGTGCACGAACGGCTGCGGAACACCGCCACCGCGATCGACGCCACGCTGGCAGGCATCCCGCCCACCGACCCGGACGCCGTGGACGCTGACCTGTGTGCCGGGGAGGCCGACGTGCTCACGGCACGCCTCGCGCGTCTGCGCGCAGCACTGGCGGACTTCGACCGCGCCACCATCGCGACCACCCACGAGTTCTGTGCACGGTTGCTCGACCAGCTCGGAATCCTCGTTGACCACGACCGCTTCTCGAGCTTCCTGGATGATCCCGACCAGCTCCGCGCACAGGTCATCGACGATGGCTACCTGGCGTGGATGTCCTCGGGGCGGCCGCCCCTCCCGCTCCCGGGGGCGCAGCTCATCGGCGAGATGTCCCTGTCACATCCGGACCTTCCCCTCCTGGACGCTCCGGCGGGCGCCAGCCCCGACGCAGTCAGTCGCGTCGAGTTCGCCACCAACCTGCGGCGCGAGTTCGAGGCCCGCAAGCGCAGCAGCTCGGTGTACGGCTACCACGACATGGTGCAACGAGTACTCATGGCCCTGACCGATCCCGTCACCGGGGAGCTCGCCGCGCGCGTCCTGGCGGCACGCTACGACCTGGTGATGGTTGATGAATTCCAGGACACCAGTCCCGCCCAGTGGCAGATCCTCGAGCACGCCTTCCACGGGCGCACCCGGCTCGTCGTGATCGGGGACCCACGCCAGGCGATCTACGGGTTCCGCGGCGCCGACCTGTACGCATACCTTGCGGCCACCCGGCGTGCGGACGACTACTTCACGTTGAACCGCAACTATCGCTCCGACGCAGGGGTGGTGCAGGGGATCACCGCCCTGTTCGGGCAGGCCAACCTGGGGACCGAGGCCGCCCGTGTGGCCCTTGGTGACATGCACGCCCAGCACGTCGAACCACGCCTGGCCGGGGCGTCACCCAAACAGGCTGCAGTGCAGATCCGCGCCGTGGAACCACAGTCCATGCTCACCGCACCCGCCGGCCGCAAGGCAATCATGGCCGACCTGGTCGCCGAATTTGACCGCCTCCTCAACCGCGCCGAGGTGAACGACGGGGAACACTGGCGACACCTGCGGCCCAGTGACATCGCCGTCCTCGTGCGGCGCCGCGCCACGGGACAGGAGATCCAGCGCGCACTCATCGCCGCGGGAATCCCGGCGGTGTTCACCGGCGGTGAGGGCGTGTTCGCGTCGTCGGCGGCACAGGCCTGGCTCGTTCTGCTCTCCGCGCTGGCCGATCCGCGGCCGTCGGTGTTGCTGCACCTGGCCAGCACGCCATTGATCGGCTGGTCCCCCCGGGAACTGGCCGACGCGGATGAGGACCAACGCACCGAACTGGTCACCGGTGTCAGGGCCCTGCAGGCGACGATGCATGATCACGGGGTTGCCGCGGTCTATGAGGAGCTGTCGGCCCGCTATCGGCTTCCTCCCCGGCTGTTGGCACAGCCCGACGGCGAGCGGATGCTCACCGACCTGCGCCATCTGGCGGAGCGACTCAATTCTGCCGAGCGCCGACACCATCTGGACCTTCCCGCGCTCACCGCGTGGCTGGCACAACGGATAGACCAGGCCCGCACCAGCCAGGACGACGATTCGGTGCGCCGTCTCGAAACCGAGCGGCGGGCCGTGTCCATCATGACGATCCACAAGGCCAAGGGACTCCAGTTCCCGGTGGTTGCCCTGCCCGATCTGGCCGATCGGTACTCCGGCTCACGCTACGACCGCGGGTGGACCACCTCGATGCTCCATGTCGACGGACAATTGTCGATCGATCTCTACACCGACATGTCCTCCGACCGTGAGGCGATCAAGCAGGCCGAGGAACAGGCCGAGGACCTGCGACTTGTCTACGTGGCCGCGACGCGTGCCCAGAGCCGTCTCATTGCGTGGTGGGCCAACACCAAGTTCAACACCTCCACCTCACCGCTGCACCGGCTGTTGAACGCGGACAAGGACTCGGCGCTGCCGCCGGCCCTGAATATCGCCGGGGGTCGCCATCCGGACCAGTGGCCACTGGACCGTCAAGTGGTTGACGTGGTGTCGGTGCCGCGCCCGTCCGGAATTGCCTCGGTGCCGCGCTCCGCCGATCTGGTTGCCGGGTTGGCGGCACGCAAGTTCCATGACCACATCGATCGTGACTGGACGCGCACTTCCTACAGTGGGCTGACTGCTGGCCTGCACGGGGAGAGCCTTCCGCCGGGATCTGTCAGCCCGCGCGACGACGAGCCCGATCTCGATGGCATCCTGGCTGATCCCGGCGAGGTTGACGGGCCGGTATCCCCGTCCGCGTTGCAGCCGAACGGCCTCGCCGAGCTTCCCGGGGGCACCCAGTTCGGATCCCTGGTCCACTCGGTTCTGGAGATCACCGACCCCGCCTCGTCCTCGCTGGACTCGGACCTGCTGGAGGCCAGTGCCAGGATGCTTCGTCGGTGGCCGGTCGCCCAGGTACCCGCCCAGGGGCTGGCCACAGGCCTTGCCAGCGTCCTGCGCGCACCGCTGGGCGACCTCACCAATGGTCGCTCCCTGACCGACCTGGGCGCCGTCAACCGGCTGGCGGAGCTCGAATTCGAAATGCCGCTGGGCCGGGCTTCGCGGCACCGTGCGGTGTCAGACCTGGCCGGATTGTGGGCCGACCGTGCACTGATACCCGAGGACGACCCGCTCGTTGACTACGGTGCTGCCCTGGCAGGCTCCGCGGCCGCCGATCGCACGCTGTCGGGCTTCCTCACCGGTTCGATTGATGCCGTACTGAGGGTTGCCCCGGCCGGGCACGCCGGGGCCGCCGACTCCGCCACGGCCCAGTTCTGCCTGATTGACTACAAGACCAATCGCATCCCCGTGCGCCCCGGGGACCACCTCGGCCCCCACTCCTATACCCGCAGGGCAATGACCGACGCCATGATCGGCGCCCACTACCCCTTGCAGGCGCTCATCTACAGTGTCGCCCTGCACCGATACCTGGGCCAGCGGCTGCCGGGGTACTCCCCCGCGATACATCTCGGAGGAGTGGGCTATCTGTTCGTGCGCGGGATGACGGACGATCCGTCGGCCGGGGATCGCCTGCCCGGTGTGTTCCTGTGGCATCCGCGACCTGCGCTCGTCGCGGCCGCCTCGTCCGTCCTGGCAGGGGGTGACCCACGTGATTCCCAGTGATGGCCGCGTCGTGTCGGCCACCGGCGTTCTCGCGCAGTTCGCTGCCGCGGGAGTGCTGGAGGCAGCGGACGTGCATGTGGCCAAGATGGTGACGCGTACCGGTGGGGAGAACGATCCGTCCGTCGCCCTGGCGGTGGCCCTGACCGTGCGGGCGTTGCGGGCCGGTTCGGTGTGCCTGCCGCTGGACCAGGCACGTCCGATGGCGCACTTCTTCGTCCGTGAGGACGACGATCAGGCCGCTCGCACTGACATTGACGCCTTGCCGTGGCCGGATCCGCTGGATTGGTTGGCCACCGTGGTGGACTCGCCCCTGGTCGGCGATGAGGACGCCACGATCAATTCCCGGCCGCTGCGCTGCGTGGACGGTGCGGTCTACCTGGAACGCTATTGGTGCGATCAGGAGTCGATCAGGGTCATCCTGGCCCACCGCGCCGAACCGCTGCCCGCCGTTGATGAGTCCGCCCTGACCGCGGCGCTGGATGAGTTCTTCCCCGGCGGGGACCAGGAGGCCGACCAACGCCGTGCCGTGGCAGCTGCCGTGCTGGGACGCACGACGGTGATCGCCGGCGGCCCGGGCACGGGCAAGACCCGGACCATTTCCTGGGTGGTCGAGGCCATGCGCCGCCAGTGGATGGCCCAGGGCGAGACCGGGCGGATCGCGCTCGCCGCACCCACCGGCAAGGCCGCTGCCCGTCTCACCGAGTCGCTCCGGGAGAACACGGCCGGCCCCTCCTCCCCTGCCGGGACGCAGGGGGCGGGTGAGGACGCGATGGCAGTCCCGGGCCAACTCCACGCGGTGACCCTGCATCGGCTCCTGGGAGCACGTCCGGGACGCGGCGTCAGCTTCGGACCCGCTCGCCGGCTCCCCTACGACCTGGTGGTGGTCGATGAGATGTCGATGGTCTCGTTGAGCCTGATGGCACGACTGCTGGAGGCCCTTTCCCCCTCGACCAGGTTGGTGATGGTTGGCGACGCGGATCAGTTGACGCCTGTCGATGCCGGCGCCGTGCTGGCCGACATCACGGCCGCGGGGCTCGCCGGCCCCGATCCTCTCGGGGGCGGCATCGTGGAGCTCCGGCACGGATTTCGCTTCGATTCCGCGATCGCCCAGTTGGCCGATGCCGTGCGTCGCGGTGATGCCGATGCCACGCTGGAATTGCTCCGGGCCTCGCCCGAGGGCCTGCAGTTCGACGAGCTCGACCCGGGCATCGTCGAACTGGATGCATTGCCCGCGCTGCGCCGCGAACTCGAGGTGCAGGCCCGGGGCATTGGTCACGCCGCGACATCCGGGGATGGCAACGGCGCGGTGCGGGCGCTCGAGGGCCACCGCCTGCTGTGTGCCCACCGTACCGGCGTGTACGGGGTGAGCCGCTGGTCGGCAATGGTCCAGCAGGTGCAGCGCCCGGCGCTGGCCTCCGGCTCGGATGCCGATCCTGACTGGTTCACCGGACGGCCGCTGCTGGCCACCCGGAACATGGCGGAACTGGGTATCAGCAATGGCGATACCGGGGTGGTGATCGCGACCCCCGAGGGGCCGCGGGCAGCCATGAGCAATGGACGCAGCTATGCACCGTTCGTGCTCGAGGGCATCGAGACGATGTTCGCCATGACAATCCACAAGTCCCAGGGCAGCCAGTTCGACCGGGTCACGGTCGTCCTGCCCGGGGCCGACTCGCCGTTGCTCACCCGTGAGCTCCTGTACACCGCCATCACCAGGGCCCGCCGGGGAGTGCGGATCATCGGATTGCGCGAGGCCATCGTCACGGCGGTTCGGACGCCCGCGCGCCGTGCGTCCGGGTTGACCGATCGGCTACAACGCACGAGTGTCCGACCCCACTGAGGCTCGCGACCACCCGGGAGTGGCCGGGGGCGGCGCTGCCGATGCGGGTGTTCAGCCCTCCGGGCTCGGCAGTGTCCCCTGGAGCCACGAGTTGACCAGGCGACGTCCCACCGAGGCCCCGGGAGGCAGGGTCAGCTGCTGGTCGTGCAGGCCACTGACCACCTGCTCGCGGCTGTACCAGCCGCCCCAGGCCAGTTCCTCGCCATCCACCTGGCCCCCGCCCGTGCTGCGGGCCACGAAACTCAGCATGAGCGAGCGTGGCAGCGGCCAGGGCTGGCTCCCCAGATAGCGCATGGCGGTCAGCCTGAGATCGGCCTCCTCACCGATCTCACGGGCCACGGCCTGCTCGACGCTCTCACCCGCCTCGATGAACCCGGCGAGCACCGATACCCGCCCGTCGAGCCAGCTGTTCTGGTGCGCCAGGTAGATCCGGTCACCGGGATCGAGCACGGCACAGATGATGGCGGGATCGGTGCGCGGAAAGGTCTCGGTGTCGCAGTCTCGACAGACCGCCGCGAAACCGCCCAGGGTGCGTACGAGGGGGCCTCCACAGACAACGCAATGCCGGCTGCGCCGATACCAGTTCAGGGACGCCAGGGCGGCGGAGGCGATCTCGCGCTGGCCGGCGCTCAGGGGGGCGTGACGCATGGTCGTGCTCAATGCCGCATCCACCCGGCGCGCGAACCAGGCGGTGCCGTCCAGCAGGCCCACGAAGATGGTTGATTCCGTGGGCACCGCGCCATCGGCGTCGATGAGGGCACGACCGAAGGGGTCGATGTCGAAGCGTCCCTGTTGGTCCACCAGGAGGAGTTGGCTCCCCGCAGACTTCCACAGCCGAACCAGGTTCTCGGGGTCATGGCGCAGCTCCGACGCATGGTCGAGCAGCGCCGGATCGTCCCAACCGCTCAGCGACCAACCAACCCGTTCATTGTTGCTTGCCACATCCTCAGGCTAGCCGGATCGGTGACGCGGTATGCCCCCACTGTCCGCGGCACGCCGGCCGGGCCCATCGGGAGCCCCGGGCATCCGATCGTTGAGGCCCGGCAGGTGCTCGACCAGCCGGGTCAGCTCGTCACGTCCGGGCAGCCCCGTCGGACGCTCCACGCGTCCGCTCATCACGTGGCAGAACACGGCGTCAACCTCGTCAGGCTCCACGCCCGAGACATCTGCCCACGCAAGCCGGTACAGGGCCAACTGCAAGGGATCGGCCGGGCCGTCAAAGGTCTTCCAATCCACCACCTGGAAGCGATGGGGACCCGACCCGGGCAATCTGTACACCGCGTCGATACGCCCGCGGACCTGACGTGATCCCAGCACCAGGATGAAGGGCGCCTCGACACGGTATGGCGTGAGGTCGGCGTAGGGACCCTCCTCAAAGCGGCGCTGCAGGATTTCCAGACGTCGCTGGGAGGATGCGTCCATCCGCGCGGGCAACTCATCGGACGATTCGTCGTCGCCAACGAGCAGCCCCGATCCGGCGCGGAATCGTTGTTCCAGCCAATCGTGGAAGCGCGTGCCCACACCGGCTCCACCGCTGGCCCGACGCGGCATCGGGCGCACCAGATTCGCCGCGAACTGTTCCGGTTCGGCCTGCGACAGGATGAGGGCGCTCGCGGACAACGATTCCACGGGCACCACGCGGTGGGCGTCCCGGGCCTGCTCGCGGGCCGCCCTCACCAGCAGCTGCGCTTCTGCCTGCCATTCCTGGTACGCCTGTTGCTCGTCGAGTGACAATTCCCCGGCAAGCTGCGCAGGCAGTTCACCGATGCCGGGGTCGCCACCCGCACCGGGACCGAGCCGTCTGATCAGGCCCTGAACGGTCCCCGCAGCGGTTTCCACGAGCTCCTCGCGGTCGGGATCAGCAGGCCTCGGCCATACCGCCGTGGCGGGGACCGCCGCCACCGGGTTGTCGGCATCGGGGGCCGGTTGCTCCGGCAGGTCGCCCCCGGAGATCTGTGCCAGTACGCGGAAGTACTCGGAGGTGTGCGAGGCGGTCTTGCGCTGCGGCTCCCACACGTGCGTGGTGGCCACCAGATGACGCCGGGCCCGGGTGATCGCCACATAGGCGAGCCGGTCCTCGGCGAATTGTCCGGCGCTGCGCAGGTCGGTACCGAAGGCCTGCAGGCCAGCCTTCGTGGTCTCGCCAAGCTGCGGGATGCTTCCCGCGTCACCGCGCAATGGGGAGGGCAGGAGTCGGGCAAGGGTGGTCCAGTTGTCCCCCCGCACAGTGGCCGGGAAGGTGCCCTCCACCAGGGTTGGAAGGTAGACGGTGTCCCATTCCAGGCCCTTTGCGCGGTGGACGGACAGCAATGACACGGAGTCGTCGGCAGTGGGCAGCGCCTGCTCCATGCCATCCTCCTCGTCGAGGACCGACTCGACGTACGACAGGAAGCCGCTCAATCGCGCCGTGCCGTCAAGGTCGGTGAAGTCGCCGACCACCTCGAGGAAGCGCGCCACCTGGGCACCCATGTGCTGCGAATAGGTCCCCGGATCCGCAAGCAGCTCAACGCCCAGGTTCATCGCTGCCACGATGCGCCGAACCAGTCCCGGCAGGGGCTCACTGACGTGACGACGCAGTTCCCGGAATTCGGCAACGAACCGGCCCAGGCGGCTGCTTCCCAGCTGGGACAGTCCCGGGCATGGCAGATCGAGCACATCCATCAGGCAGGCCATGGGTCTGCCTGCCTGTTCCTGCTGTCGGGCCAATTCCGCACGCAGGGAGGCCGGCGGATCCGCCGCTGGGGTGGCTCCGCCCTGGTCGCGGGATGGGTCGGATCGCACCGCATTCAGCCGGTTCACGGCCTCACCGAGCGCCGCCAGGTCCGGGGGTCCGATCTGCCATCTGCGGGAGGACAGCAATTGGACCAGTGCGGGGTTGTCGGTGTCATCGTCCAACAGCCTGAGCGTGGCAACGATCTCGCTGATCACGGCGAGCCGGAACAGGCCTGCCAGCCCGACGATCTCCGTCGGCACGTCCCGTGCACTGAGGCGACGGAAGAGCGGTTCGATGGTGGCGTTGCGACGCACCAGGACCGCGATGCCGGCATATCCCTCCAGGGCACCACGTGCGGCGATGTCGTCGGCGATCCAGTCCAGTTCCTCGTCGCTGCTGGTGAAATGGCGGGTCGTCACCGTTGCCGGTTCCTGGCCCGGTGCAGCATGCAGTGTGAAGTCCACGCCGGGCAGGTGGGGCATGGCGGGATCGGACTGGAGACCCTGTGCCACCACGTTGGCGCCATCGAGGATCTCCGGGCCGCTGCGCCGGTTGACGCGCAACGAGTAGGCATTCGCAGCAGTGCCGTCGGCCTTCGGGAAGCTGGTGGGGAATTCCGCAATATTGCTCGCCGCCGCTCCCCGCCACCCGTAGATGCTCTGGTAGGGATCACCGACCGCTGTCACCGGATGGCCCCGCCCCTCGGCCACCGTGGGGCCACTGAACAAGGTTGTCAGCAGGGTGGCCTGTGCGCTGGAGGTGTCCTGGTACTCGTCCAGCAGTAGTACCCGGTACTGCTCGCGCAGCATCGTCGACACCTCGGGTGCCCGTTCGGCGATCGTTGCTGCCTGGGCCATCAGATCGGCGAACTCAACCCATCCGAGGCGATCCTTGGCGCGGCGATATGACTCCACGAGTCCCAGTAGCTCCAGCCGCTCGGCCGCGACCCGTTCGGCGTCCACGACCGCGCGATAGGGAGCTCCCCGCCACAGGGGCGCCTCATCGAGTCCGCCGACATAGTCCGCCGTGAACTCCTCGATGCGTTGGCCGGTGACCATGTGCTGGGTCATCATCGTGTCGAGTCCGAGCAGGGCTCCGATCAATCTGCGGTCATTCCACTCCCCCAGTGCGACGAGGGGGAATTCGTTGGCTGCCACCACCTGGGCGGCCAGTCGGTAACGCGTGGCATCCGTGAGCCTGTGCTCAGCGGGATCAATGCTGATGCGGGGCGCGTGCTCCGAGACCAGTTGCCCGGCAAAGGAGTCGTAGGTCGTGACGGTCTGGGCCTCGGAGTTCTCCAGCGCGGCGGCGTCGATGATGCCGGACCCGCTCAGCGCGGTGGTCACCCGGTTGGACAACTCTGCGGCGGCCTTGCGCGTGAAGGTCAGTCCCAGCACCTGATCGGCACGCACCTGGCCGGTACCCACCAGCCACACGACACGCGCTGCCATCACCGTCGTCTTGCCCGACCCGGCTGCAGCGATCACCACACCGGGCTCCAGCGGAGCCGCGATCACTGCCAGCTGCTCGTCAGAGAAGGGGATCGACAAGATCTCCCGAAGGTCCTCTGGTCGCTCGACCGTGCGTCCGCTCATCGTGAACTCGCCTCCCGGGCCCAGATCGGGCAGTCGGCACGGTGGTCGCAGTAGCTGCAGGGCGGCCCCTCGACTGCCGGGTAGTCCTCCTCGACCACGCAGTGGACGGCGAAGGCCAGTGCATCGTCCACCATGGTCGGCCCCTGGATGTCCACGTCACCGCGCACCAGCCAGGTGTTCGCCAGCTGTTCGGCGGCCGGGTAGGGATGGTCGTCAAGGCCGGGTTGTCCCACCACCTTGGGCAGCAGCGGGTCGCGTGCGCCCGCCGGCAGCCGCAGAAACACCAGCAGGGCGCCATCCATGGCGGGGGTCGAGCCGGTCAGTTCGCGGCACGCGCCGCGCATTACTGCCAGCTGGTAGGCGGCGAGCTGCAGATTGGATGCCGCCTCGGTGCGACTGGGTGCCCGGCTCCCGGTCTTGAAGTCGATGATCCGGATGCGGCCCGAGGTCCGGTCGCGCTCGAGCCGATCGATCGATCCCACCAGTTCGAGTGGCTGTCCGCCGATGACGAATGTGTGCCTGACCGGCACCTCGACGCCGAGTACCTCGGTGGGTTGGCCGCCCTGCCATCGTTCGAACCGGGTGATCATCTCGTGCGCCCGGGAACGCTCAATGAGCGTGCGCCAACCCTGCTGGTGGACGTCGAGGTCATTCCAGGCCTCGTCGAGGGCGTCATGGAGCTGGTCCTCACTGAGGTGATCGGTCACGGCATGTTCGGCGAGGAGATGGATCACTGATCCGACGCCTGCCGCAAACCCGCCTGTGGTGGCGCCGCGCGCCGCTACGTCGAGGAACCACTGCCGGGGACAGGCGATGAGCTTCTGCAGGCCGGTGACCGACAAGCGGATGGCCTTGTCCCGGGTCGGGCCCTCCGGCTCCCCCACGCCGGCCGGGGAGGGTGTCCCATGACGGCCTGACAGCCCGCCGAGTCCCCACCAACTGCGGGGATCCGCCCCCGGCACAAGGGCTCGTTGCTGGTCGTCACGCACCACGGCGAGCTGGCCCAGTTGGTGGGCGGCCGCCTCCCGGAGTCCCGCGGTAGAGCGTTGATCGGCGGTGACCCTCCTCAGCTCACCGACCAGTCCCTGAAGGGACCGGGGGCGTCGGGTGTCGTGTGGCACGGCAAGGACCTGGCCGCCGAGCTCCCGCACGAAACGCGATGCCTGTGCCTGCTCGTCACCGGAACCCAGGTTTGCCGTGATGACCAATTCCTTGCGGGCACGACTGGCGGCCAGCACGAACGCCCGCCGCTCCTGCTGCATCCACGCCCCGGGCGCCGGTGCCAGCCCCGGGTCGTCGGCGTCGAGCAATTCCGCCGACAGGAGCCCGGCTCCACGGCGATTACCCGGCCACGATCCCTCCGCAGCGCCCATGATGATGACGCGATCCCACTCAAGCCCCTTGGCCCGGTGGGCGGTGAGCACCTGCACTCCCCGGCCCCGGGGATCTGATTCGCGTGCCTGGTCACCGGGGATCTCCTGGCCCGAGACCTCAGCGATCAGGGTCTCGGCGCCCTTCTGACCCGTGAGCTCCATGTGCCGCGCGGCGACGTCGAAGAGGGCCAACACGGCATCAAGGTCGCTGTTCGCCTGTCCGGAGGAGGCCGAACCCGATAGCGCCTCGCCCCGCAGCCGGGAGGGCCAATCAGTGCCGTCCCACAGCCGCCACAACACGTCGTAGGCCCCCTCGCCACGCATGATGCGCGCCGCGGCGTCGCCCAACAGCGCCGCCAGTTCCCGGACCGGTTCCAGGTCCGGGTCGGTGGGCAGGGCCGACGTTGCGGTCTGGGCCGTGGGCCCCGTGGGCGGTGTCGTGACATCCGTCGGAGCCGCCCCGGAGGTGTCCGGACGGTGAACGAGCGCCCCGACGTCCTGCGCCGTCGCCGGGGGCACCACCGGGCTCGGCAGGTGATCACCCGCCCGACGCATGAGGAACTGGCGGACCAATGTCATCGGATCCGATGTCGTACCCGACGCGGCCTCGTGCCACAGGGCTCCCCCGACGCGCCGCAGCGCGGTCGGGTCAAGGGATGTCAACGGGGACAGCAGGAGCCGGTCAAGCTGATCGGGATCGGGCGGTACCCGGCGGGAGAAACCCAGCGCGACGGCCAGCGCATCCATCAGGGTGACGACACAGGCCTGTTCGCTCAGGGCGATGTCACTGCCCGCCACTTCCACCGGGATCCCCTGATTGGCCAGCCCCCGCGCGATGGTGCCCAACTGGCCGCGACCGGCCCGGCAGATGACCGCCTGTTGCGACCACATGACCCCGGCCAGCCTCGCTGTTCGCAGGTCTTCGGCCACACCGGCGATCTCGGCCGCCGCCGTCTCGTAGCTGCGACACACGATCTGCTCGGCCCGGTCTGCCCCGGAGACCGCCCCTGCCTCGTGGGGCCGGGTGCCCGATCCGCCACCGGCGACCGGATTGCGCGCGATCAGGCTGGCGATGCCTCGTTGGAGACCGGCGGTTCCGCGTAGTGACGTGGACAGGTCGATCCGCTCCGGCCCCGGCAGGCCGGTGACCTCGAACCGACGCCCGAAGTCGGCCACGGCGCGCGGATCGGCACCACGGAAGGCAAAGACCGACGATTGCGGGTCTGCGGTGGCAGCCACCGGAATACCCACCTGATGCACCTGTTCGAGCAGTGCGATCTGGGAGCGGTCGAGCTCGGCGAACTCATCGCAGAAGACCCCCTCGATCTCTTCGGTCAGCACCGAGCTGACCGGCGCCTCCAGCAGGAGCAACCTGGTGCGGTGCACGAGTTCGGCGTAGTCCCAGGCGGGTTGGGCATCGAGCACGTCAAGGTAGTTCTCGAAGAACAGGCCCATGCTCACCCACTCCTCACGCCCCGTGCGCCGGCCCAGCCGCACCAGGTCGTCGGGATCAAGTCCCTGCTGCCGCGCCCTGGCCATGCCGGTGCGCAGCTCCTGCGAAAAGGCCATCGTGGCGATGGCCGCACGCACCGATTCGGGCCACAGGTCCCGGCCGAGTTGCACCACGAGCTCGCGCACCTGCATCTGCTGCTCAGGTCCGGTGAGCACATGGGGCAACTGGCCGTCGGCATCGAGGTGGCCGAACCGGCGCTGCAGGGCGAGGCACCAACCGGGGACTGTGGTGATCACCGGCGCCAACTGGCTGCTCGCCAGCCGGGCCACGATGCGTGCACGCAAGCGCTGTGCTGCCGGACGCGACCAGGTGAGCACGACGAGGCGATCCATGTGCGCCCCTGCCTCCACGCGTTGCGCCACCGCCTCGACCAGTGCGGTGGTCTTGCCCACGCCCGGCCCGCCGAGTGCGAGCACAGCGCCGTGGGGCCGGGCGCACGCCTCGACGAACGCGCGCTGCTGGTCGAGCAGCTGGAATGACATGCCCCCATGCAACCACGCGGCACCCACAGTTTCCGGCGACGCCGCCGTCGGCGGTGCAAGCTCCGGTGAGGGGACGCTGCCGCGACACCGGGACCCCCGCGGAGGCCCCGGACGCCCGTTTTTCGCACTGGGAATCTTTCCAAAACCATCACCGGGACGCCCAGCGCTTTCCATCTGGGGTGCACTGTGAGAAACTGGACACACTGTTCTAACCGGGCACGCATTCAGTATCAGGAGTCTGGGTCGCGTCATGGCACAGCAACACCGGATATTTGGTGCGCTGAAACGAGCAGCGGGCCGTGAGGTGCGGCCCGGCAAGTAAGTATGTAGGGAGTACACATGGCCACCGGAACCGTCAAGTGGTTCAACGCGGAGAAGGGCTACGGCTTCATCGCCGTCGACGGATCTAGCGATGACGTCTTCGTTCACTATTCCGCGATTGATTCCACGGGTTTCCGTTCCTTGGACGAGGGACAGAAGGTCGAGTTTGACATCGCTCAGGGACCCAAGGGTCAGCAGGCCGAGCACGTAAAGCTCGTCAACTGAGCGTCCAAGCCGCTTAAGCAAAATGGGGGTCTCGCCGAAAGGTGGGACCCCTTGCTTGTGTCTCCGCCCTGGACTGATCTGCACCCCGATTCAGCGTGCCCTACCGATCATCGATAAGTTGCCGCCATCGCCCAGGGGCCAGCCAGCCGCGACAAGGAACCAGCCATGACGAATGAATCACCCGCCACCGACCGCGATAATCTTCGCCGCGGCCCCACCGCGTGGGCTGGTGGTGCCACCCACGTCGGCACCAAGGCCCCACCGAACCAGGATGCGCTGGTCGTTGCCGCAACACCCGGCGAATCCCACCGCAGCGCCATCGTGGCGGTCTCCGACGGCGTGTCGACCTCTCCACATTCGGATGTCGCGAGCCAGATCGCCGTTGACGTGGCCACCGATCATCTGACCAGCGTGCTCACCAAGCCGCATCACAGCGATGAGCCGTCGGCGCTCGCCGACGACCTGAAGGCCGCCGTGGTCGCCGCCAACGATGCGATCGTCGCAGCGGCTGGCGACGATGTCCACGGCTATGCCTGCACGCTGGTTCTTGCCCTGGTGCACCGGGGATTGGTCGTGGTGGCCAACCTCGGCGACTCCCGCGCCTACTGGTTCGGTGACGACGCCACCAATATGTTGCTCACCACTGACGACTCCATGGCCCAGCTCAGCATCGAGCTCGGCACCTCCCGCGAGGTCGCCGAGGCGGGACGCCAGGCCCACGCGATCACCAAGTGGCTGGGCCCGAACGCACCGTCCCTGGAGCCACAGCTGGCCGGCTTCAAGGTCGCTGGTTCGGGATGGCTGCTGGTCTGCAGCGATGGCCTGTGGAACTATGCCTCAGCGCCGGCGGAGTTGCGGGCGGTGTGGGATTCCCTGCCGGCCGCCCCTGATGCGACGGCTGAGACGCTGGCTGGCCAGCTCATCGACTGGGCCAATGCGCGCGGTGGCCGCGACAACATCACCGTCGGGTTGGTCCGCGTCGAGGAACCCGACACGCCCGCCCCGGAGCAGTCCCCGGCAGGGTCGACGCAGTCCTGAGGAGGGCGCGAGGCCCGACCGCACGACGGCGGAGCCACCGCCACTGCCCCGTGATCATGCCCGTAGCGCAATCGCCGGTGGCCGGCCCGGGCCGCACTCCGGGTAGATTTGAGTGCGTGGATATCAAGATTGGCATTGAAAACGTGAACCGTGAGCTGGGCATCGAAACAGACCAGACCCGCGACGAGGTAACGGCGGCCCTCAAGGAAGCCCTCAGCAACGACGGCGTCTTCACGCTGACCGATTCCAAGGGACGTCAGTTGGTCGTGCCCGGGGCAAAGATTGCCTATGTGGAGTTCGGCGAGGAGCATGCGCGCCAGGTCGGCTTCGGCACGATCTGATCGACCCCTTCCGGCCCCGTCGTCGTGACGGGCCGGGCCGGAAGGCCTCGCGTGGACGCCACCTGACAGCAGTCACGCAAAGACGGCCTCCCCACGTGGTGGCCTCACGTCAGGAACCCCCTCATCCGACAGCAGGGCGGGGCCGCGGTTGTCCGCGGCCCCGCCCTCGCTTGTCCGGTGAAAGATTCAGGAGGCCAGGCCGAGCCGTGCCATGCGTCGGGAATGGCCCTCCATCAGTTGCTCGAGCAGTACGCTGACCGCTCCCAGCGCCGCCATGTCCCCGGTCTGGGCGTCATCGGGGCGGGGCACCGCAGAGGCCACCAGCTCCGTCAGCTCGACCTCCTTGGCGGCGATGCGCTGGCACTGCCCCAGTGCCTCGGCCGCCAGGCGACGGCCGTAGAGCGCCAGGCTGCCGGCCAGATCGGGATCGTCGGCCAGTGACTGCGACAGGGTCCGGTTGGCGAAGTCCGCGATCCGCCAGGCAACGGGCCCCGGTGAGATGAGCCGCGCCATCGGTTCCGGCCACGCCGCCGAGAGCTTGTCGGCAAAGTCGGTGCGCAGGCCGCTCACCAGGAGCGACCTCAGTTGCGCCGTGGGCCAGTCAGTCGGTTGGGTCGCCTGCGCGAAGGCGTCCAGGGGCTCGCGGAATGCCTCGAGGCTGTCACCAACCGGCCAACCATGGGCATGCAATTGATCTGCCACGCGGTTGAATCGCTTGAATTGTGCGGTGGCCAATTCCGCCACGGCAATGCGGTCATCCAGCGTTGGTGCGAATTCTCCGGAGAAGGACAGCACCTCGAAGTCGACCAGCTCGCACTGCCCCAGCACTCCGAGCAGTTCGCGGCCACCCACCGGCAAGTCGATCGGGATGGTGGGGGGCGTCTCCGCCCGGCCTGCAGGACGCGTGTTGGGGGCACCTGGTTCAGTCTGCTGCGCACTCACGGGACAAGGCTACCGGCCCCCGGGCCGACTCGGATCGGTTGAAACGCGCCGGACGGCTAGACTTGGCGTGGTGCATAACCATGCACCACAACCATGTGCCGCCATCGGCTCGCCCAATCCGCAGGCCAAGAGCTCGGATTGATGGCGAACTCGGGACGCATCCACGCGAGAACCCTTGACGGTTCGACGCAGGGGACGCGCACCGACGCGTTGGCCACACGGTGCAACCCAATAGCTTGTCCCGACGCCGTGCGCAGGGACGGAGAACTGGATTCATGACGCTTTCCACCACTGATCCGGACGCAGCCGAGCCCGCGAAGACCACCTTCGCCGACCTCGGCGTGGCGCCCTCCATCGTCACTGCCCTCGATGCCGAGGGAATCACACACCCATTCCCCATCCAGGAGATGGCGATCCCGATCGCCCTCACCGGCACCGACATGATCGGCCAGGCCCGAACGGGCACCGGCAAGACCCTGGCCTTCGGCATCCCGATCCTGCAGAAGGTCGTCCTCAAGACCGACGAGGGATTTGACCAGCTCGATCCCAAGGACAAGCCCCAGGCCCTGGTGATGAGCCCCACCCGCGAGCTTGCCCAGCAGGTCGGCAGCGACCTGGCGATCGCCGGACGTGACCGCCACGCCCGCGTGCTCACCATTTACGGCGGCGTCGGCTACGACGACCAGCTCGATGCCCTCAAGAAGGGCGTCGACGTGGTGGTCGGCACGCCCGGACGCCTCCTCGACCTGGTGCACCGCGGAAACCTTGACCTGTCCCATGTGCGCATCGCCGTGCTCGATGAGGCCGACGAGATGCTCGACCTGGGCTTCCTGCCCGATGTGCAGGCCCTGCTCGACCGCACTCCCGCGTCGCGCCAGACCATGATGTTCAGCGCCACGATGCCGGCCGTGATCATGTCGCTCGCCAGGTCGCGACTCAACCAGCCGGTCAACATCCGCGCCGAGGGCCGCGATGCCCAGGCAACCGTGCCGCAGACCACCCAGTTCATCTACCAGGCCCATGAGCTCGACAAGCCCGAGATGATCGGCAAGATGCTCCAGTCCGAGGGCATGCGCAAGATGATGGTCTTCACCCGCACCAAGCGGGCCGCGCAACGGCTGGCAGACGATCTGCGCGACCGCGGATTCGAGGCGGCGAGCCTCCACGGCGACCTGAACCAGTCGCAGCGCGAGAAGACGATGAAGCGGTTCCGCAACGACAAGATCCAGGTCCTGGTTGCCACCGACGTGGCCGCGCGCGGCATCGATGTCGACGATGTCACCCACGTGGTCAACTACGAGGTGCCCGACGATCCGGAGCAGTACGTCCATCGCATCGGTCGCACCGGCCGGGCCGGCCATGAGGGTGTGGCGGTCACCCTGGTCGATTGGCAGGATGTCACCCGCTGGAAGGTCATCAACAAGGCGCTTGACCTGCCCTTCCCGGAGATCGAAGCCACGTTCTCGACCACTCCCCAGTTCCTGGAAGACCTGCACATCGCACCCGACACCAAGGGCCGGCTGGCCGATGCGAAGCCCCGTGACGAGGGTGAGCACCGTGGTGACGAGCGTCGCGACCGGGGCAAGGGCCACGGCGGCAAGGGACATCACGATCGTGGTCGCGACCGTCACGAGGGGCATGGCAAGAAGAAGGACGGCGAGCACCGTCACGACGCGAAGGACAAGGACAAGGGCGGTGACGCCAAGCGCGACCGCCCGCATCGCAAGCGCCGTCGTACCCGCAATGGCAAGCCCGTGGCCGCCCAGCACAAGGACGACTGATTGCTTGACCGCGTGATCGCTTGACGACAAGACACTGGTGGGGCAGACCGTCACGGTCTGCCCCACCAGTGTCTTGTCCTCCTGCGCTGCCTTGTTGGCGGCGCACGGCAGTGGCGCCGCGACGCCCGGTCGGCTGGCTAGTAGTCCATGTTCATGGCCGCCAACACATCGCGCAGCGTCGCATCGGCGATCTCATTGGCCCGCGCATTGCCCTCGTGCAGCACCTGTCGCAGATAGCCCTGATCGGCCTCGAGTTCCAGCCTGCGGGCGCGGATCGGGGCGAACATCTCGTTGATCGCCTCGGTGCAGGCCTTCTTCAGGGCGCCACCACCGCCATCGCCGATCCGGGCGGCGACGTCCTCGGGCTTCTCACCGGTCGCCAGGGCAGTGAGCATGACGAGGTTGGAGACCTCGGGCCTGTTCTGGGGATCGTAGGTGATGTGCCGATCCGCATCAGTCTTGGCCTTCTTGATCAGCTTGGCGGTCTCGTCCGCCGTCATGCCGATCTGAATCGTGTTGTGGCGTGACTTGCTCATCTTGGTCCCATCGAGGCCAAGGATCGACGGCGCCGCGGACAGCAGGGCGTCGGGCTCCGGGAAGACCGGCTGGTCCGGCGTGGCCCGGCCATAGCGCTCGTCAAAACGTCGTGCGATGAGGCGGGTGACCTCAATGTGCGGGAGCTGGTCCTTGCCCACAGGCACCAGATTGGCCTTGCAGAACAGGATGTCTGCCGCCTGGTGCACCGGGAAGGTGAGCATGAGCCCGCTCATCGGGCGTCCCCCTGAATGCTCCATCTCATCCTTGACCGTGGGGTTCCGGTTGAGCTCCGGCACGGTGATGAGGCTCAGGAAGGGCAGCAACAGCTGGTTGAGGGCCGGCACGGAGGAATGGGTGAAGATCGTGGTGCGGGCGGGGTCGATTCCGCAGGCCAGGTAGTCGGCCATGCCGGACATCACATTGTCCTGCAGGTCCCCCACGCCGTCGCGATCGTAGATCACCTGGTAGTCGGCAACGACCAGCATCGAGGGCACACCCAGGTTCTGCAGGCGCACGCGGTTGCTGATGGACCCGAAATAGTGGCCGATATGCAGCTTTCCGGTGGGCCGATCGCCGGTGAGGATGCGGTACTTGCCGGGATTGACGCCGATATCGGCCTCAATGGCATCGCTACGGGCCTGACTGGCTACCAGCGTCTGCCGATCTGAGCCTCCCCGCGCTTCCGTGTCGGGTGATGATTCTTCGGGTTCGGTGGCGGAGGTCAAGCTCATGCGCCTCAGTCTACAGACGACCCATGAGGGTCTCGACTCCACCGATCGAGCCTCCGCGTGCCGTGATGCGCAACGCGAGCTCGTGCAGGGCACTCGGCCTGGTGACGCAGGTCCCGAGGTCATGGCCGGTCTTGCCGGTGCCGTGGTAGTCAGAGCCGCCGGTGCGCATCAGCCCCAGCCGTCCCCCGAGCTCGAAGAGCAGGGCACGTGTCTGCTGGTCCTGATCGGGATGGTCAACCTCAATGCCGTCGAGGCCGTGGTCGGCCTTCAGCGAGGCCAGCAGCGCCGACGTCACGACATCGCGGGTGCCCCGAATCCACGGGTGGGCGATGATGCATGCCCCGTGGGCACCGTGCACCAGGTCGATGGCGCGTGCCAGGGCGAGGGTCTCCCGCGGCACATAGGCAGGCCCCGTGCTGTCGAGGTACTTTGCGAAGGCCTCGTCGCGGTTGGCCACATAGCCCTTGGCCACCAACGCATCGGCCACATGGGGACGTCCCGCCGACGAGGCGCCCAGCATCTGCTTCTCGACGTCGCCCACGGAGAGGTCCATGCCGAGCTCATGGAGCTTGGCGATCATCTTCGGGAGCCGATCGAGCCTGGACGCCCGCATGTGGGCGAGTTCCCGGCGCAGCGGCTGGGCCCATGGGTCAGCGCCGTAGCCCAACAGGTGAACCTCGGTTGACCCCACATGGGTGCTGATTTCAATGCCCGGCAGCACGGCCACCCCGAAGCGACGTCCGGCCTCCTCGGCCTCTGCGAGTCCGTCGAAGGTGTCGTGATCACACAAGGCGATCACGGCGAGCCCGTCACGTTGTGCCTTCTGCACCAGCGCGGTGGGAGTGTCCGTTCCGTCAGAGACATTCGAGTGCGTGTGCAGGTCGATGAGCATGCCCCAATCCTGCCACGTTTGGGGGTTGCCACGCCTGCGTTGCCGGCCACCCGAAGGACGGGCAACCCACCGCTCGCGCGATGTCGCCCCACCGGTGCCACAAGGGGGCCGCAACACGCCAGAATGGGGGCATGGAATTCACAGCCGAACACCATTACGACGCAGAGCCAGCCGCGGTCTACGCGATGTTCAATGATCCGCAGTGGTGGCGCACCCTGGTTGAGCGGGCGGGCGCCGAGAGCAGCAGGATCACCGCACAGGACGCCACGGTGGACGTGCACATCGAACTCACCACTCCGCAGAAGGCGCGTCCGTTCGCCGGCGACACGCTCGGTCTCGATCAGACCTTCACCTGGACCCCGACGGATGGTGGCTGGGATGGCACCTTCCGGCAGGGCACGGCCGGCAAGCTGCCTGCCGCATCGACCGGCACGGCAACCATCCGGGCGGGGCACGGCGGCACCGATGTGCACTACACCGGTGAGTTCACCGTGAAGATCCCGGTGATGGGTCGCAAGCTGGAGGCCATGGCGGCCCCTTATGTCACCCAGATCATCGACCTCCAACAGAAGGTCGGCACCGAATGGTTGTCGGCGCACAAGGGCTGAGTCCCCTGGTGACCGGTGCCTCCGCGCGGTCGGCACCGGTCCCCGTGGTGGGCCGGCGTCAGTCCTCAGTGACCTCGGCCGCCGCTGGAATGAGCTGCGCGATCTGCAAGCGCGCCACCGGCGTTGCCACAAGGTAGCTGGCCGGTTGGTCCTCTCCCCCATCGCGCTGGGTGATCAGGGCCACCTCGTCGCCACGATCACGCAGCGCGTCGGCGAGGCGGACCGCCTCGCCGTGGTCACGCAGCACAATGCGTGTGGTCATCTCAATGCTCCTTCGCCTTCACGGATGCCGGTAATTCGCTGACGTCGTGCCACAGGAGGGGCGCATCCGCCGCGAGGGCCTGCACATCGGTGTTCTGCCATGCCCCATCGATGTCCGAATGCGCCAGCTTGCGGGCCACGTCGGCCTCATCTGCCGGGTGCGGCCCGGTGAAGAAGGCCGTGACCGCCGACAGCGGCAGGCCCGGCAGCAGCACTGCCCCGTTCGGCTCCTCGCCGGGATCTGCGTCCCCGTGGGCATCGACCCGGGCCACCATGACGAGGCGGCGATCGCCCCGAATCAACGACCACACGGCCGCCACCTGGAGCGCGGCCAGCTCCGCGTCCTCACTGTCGGGTTCCACGCCGAAGGTCTCACACAGGCCCGGCGTGATGGCGATGGCCGACACGGGACCCCCCAGGGTGCCCGTCGTCACCAGGGAAGCAGCCTCATCGGTGCGCAGGGGCACGAATACCAGTGGCGCCCTG
The DNA here is from genome assembly GCF_000940845.1 of Propionibacterium freudenreichii subsp. freudenreichii. Lineage (NCBI taxonomy): Bacteria > Bacillati > Actinomycetota > Actinomycetes > Propionibacteriales > Propionibacteriaceae > Propionibacterium > Propionibacterium freudenreichii. The sequence continues at coordinate 1,390,342 of NZ_CP010341.1, forward strand.
TCGGTGCGGGACGTCTTTGTGCTCATGGGTTCTCCTCCATTGATGTGGCTACCCGGAGTTTTCCACAATTGACGAGCTGGGGTTGTCGTCGTCGCCACCCACCGGCATGCTCACCCCCATGGACAATGCGATGGCTGATCTCCCCGTGCCTCCCCCGCAGATGTGGGCGACCAACGCCGGGCCGGTGGAGTGCGTGGGTGTCGTGCGGCAGGCACGTCCCCCGCTGCAGTTGGGGGCGGGGTGGTCGAGGTCACGTCCTCAAGCCGTGCAGCATCGTCCGGATCCGGCTGCCCACCGCCTCGCGATCACCTTTGCCCGCATGATCAAGGAGGCCCTGGCAGGGACCCGTCCGGCCCGCCAGCTGCAGGCGGTGATGCGCGCGGACAGGCTGGAGCAGGTGGTGAGCATCCAGCGCATGGGAGGCCTGACCGGGATCCGATGCACCCATGTCCGCGCGGATCGTCCCGCAGCGGGCACCGTGGAGGCAGTGGCCTGCTACCGCTGGACCTCCGCCGAGCCTCCACCACCCGGTGGTGAGCCAGCGGAGCGCGCGTTCGCGGTGGCCTTCCGGTTGGACTTCCGACGGGGCCGGTGGTGCTGCGACGAATTGCAGATCATCGCCTCGGCGCAGCCTGACCGGGCAGCCTGACTGATCCGCCCCGCAGGGCAGATCAGTCCCCCACACCGCCTATCGGATATTCGGGTTCCGGCCGTGGCAGTTCTTGAACTTCTTCCCGGAGCCGCAGGGGCAGGGATCATTGCGGCCGATCCCGGCGAACAGGTCATCCTCATCGGTCTTCTCGTCGCCGCGCAGTTCCTCGACATCCCCGGTCTCGGTGGGTGCCGAATAGGTCATGTGCTGCGGTTCGTTGCGTTCCAGGCCCTTGATGGCCGCCCGCTTGACCGCGGGTGCCTGGGCGGGCTCGGCGGCGCGCTTGGCGGTCCTCGTCGCCGTGGCAGTGGCCGCTCCGCTGCCTGACGGCGAGTCTCCGCCCGCCGACAGCATCTGGCGCACGTCCACCTCCTCGCCGTTCTCATCACGCTGGACGCCGACCTCGGGGGCGTCGGGCACCTGGATGTCGAGGTTGAACAGGAAGCCGACGACCTCCTCCTGGAATGCGGCGCGCATGGCGTCGAACATGTCGGCGCCCTCACGCTTGTACTCCACCAGGGGGTCACGCTGGGCCATGGCGCGCAGGCCAATGCCCTCGCGCAGGTAGTCCATCTCGTAGAGGTGGTCGCGCCACTTGCGGTCGAGCACGGTCAGCCAGACCTGGCGTTCCAGCTCGCGCATCATCTCTTCCCCGAGCTTCACCTCGCGGGCGTCGTAGGCGTCCTGGGCGTCGGCCTTGAAGTCGTCGACCAACTCATCGACATTCTCGATGCCGTCGTAGTCGGCCACCTTCAGGCTCACCGGGTAGAGCTGGCGCATGTCATTCCACAGGGCGTCCAGGTCCCACTCGTCGGAGAAGCCCTGGGTGTGCATCCGCACCGCGGACTCAACGACCCGATCAACCGTCGAGCGCAGCATTCCCTCGACGTCCGCGCCCTCCAGGACCTTGCGACGGTCGCGGTAGATCACGTGACGCTGGCGGTTCATCACGTCGTCGTACTTGAGCACATTCTTGCGGGTCTCGAAGTTCTGGGCCTCCAGCTGCTTCTGGGCACTCTCGATGGAGCGCGACAGCAGCTTCATCTCGATGGGCTGGTCCTCGGGCAACTGCATCGAGGTCATCACCCGTTCGACGGCCTCCGGCTTGAACAGGCGCAGCAGGTCGTCTTCCAGCGACAGGTAGAAGCGGCTCTCACCGGGGTCGCCCTGACGGCCGGACCGACCACGCAGCTGGTTGTCGATGCGTCGCGATTCGTGTCGTTCCGAACCCAGCACGTACAGGCCGCCCGCGTCGACGACCTCCTCATGCTCGTCGGCCACCTGTCCCTCAAGGTCCGACAGCGTGTCAGCCCATTGGGCCTCGTAGGCCTCAGGGTTCTCGACGGGATCGATGTGACGCTCGCGCAGCAGCTGGTCGGCCAGGAACTCGGGGTTGCCACCCAACATGATGTCGGTGCCTCGACCGGCCATATTGGTGGCCACCGTCACGGCGCCCTTGCGTCCGGCCTGCGCCACCACCGCAGCCTCACGGGCATGCTGCTTGGCATTGAGCACCTGGTGGGGAATCCCGGCGGCGCGCAGTCGCCGCGACAGTTCCTCGCTCTTGACCACCGACGCGGTGCCGATCAGCACCGGCTGCCCGTTGTCATGGCGCTCCACGACATCATCGACGATGGCGGTGAACTTGGCATCCTCCGACCGGTAGATGAGGTCGGACTGGTCCTTGCGGATCATCGGCTTGTTGGTCGGGATCTCCAGCACGCCCAGGCCGTAGACCTTCTGGAACTCGTCCTCTTCGGTCTTCGCGGTGCCGGTCATGCCCGAGAGCTTGTCGTACATGCGGAAGTAGTTCTGCAGGGTGATCGTGGCGAGCGTCTGGTACTCGTCCTTGATCTCCACCTTCTCCTTCGCCTCGAGGGCCTGGTGCAGGCCCTCGTTGTAGCGTCGGCCGGCCAGGACGCGGCCGGTGTGCTCGTCGACGATCAGCACCTCGCCGTCGATCACCACATAGTCCTTGTCGCGCTTGAACAGCTCCTTGGCCTTGATGGCGTTGTTCAGGTAGCCGATCAGGGGCGTATTCGCGCTCTCGTACAGGTTGTCGATACCCAGGTCGCTCTCGGTGACCTCGATGCCGTGGGCGAGCACTGAGACGGTGCGCTTCTTCTCATCGACCTCGTAGTCGGTGTCACGCTCCAGTCGCACGGCCAGGCGGGCGAACTCGGGATACCACTGCTTGTTCTCGGTGGCCGGCCCGGAAATGATGAGCGGGGTACGCGCCTCGTCGATCAGAATCGAGTCGACCTCATCGACGATGGCGAAGTGATGACCGTTCTGCACGCAGTCATCGAGGGTCAGCGCCATGTTGTCGCGCAGGTAATCGAAGCCGAACTCGTTGTTGGTGCCGTAGGTGATGTCACATGCATAGGCACGTCGCCGCTCATCGGGGGCCATCGGTGCGAGGATCACGCCGGTCTTCAGGCCCAGGAAGTGGTGCACGCGGCCCATCTGCTCCGCCTGGGACTGGGCCAGGTAGTCATTGACCGTGACCACGTGCACGCCCTTGCCGTCCAGCGCGTTCAGGTAGCTGGGGGCCAGGGCGACGATGGTCTTGCCCTCGCCGGTCTTCATCTCGGCAACATTGCCCTCGTGCAGGGCCGCGCCGCCCATGATCTGGACATCGAAGGGACGCTTGCCCAACACCCGCTTGGTGGCCTCACGCACGGTCGCGAACGCCTCGGGGAGCAGGTCGTCCAGACTCGCACCGTTGTCGAGCCGCTCACGGAAGTCGGCGGTCTGGCCGCGCAACTCCTCGTCGGTCATGGCAACGTAGTCGTCCTCGATGCTGTTCACTTGGTCAGCGATACGCGCCAGCCGCTTGAGGGTTCGGCCCTCGCCCGCGTGCAGCAGGCGGTCGATGAAACTCACGAGTTGGTGTCCTTATAGGTCGATCAGGTCGGCGGGGCGCACAGTGGCACCCTATTTCGGGTCCATCCTAGGCGCTCAAAATATCTTAAGTAGTATGCCGCCCGGCACCGGTGGCTGCGCGGCGGCGTCCGACGACATGGCAAACCGCCCGGCCGGGGGACGATTCCCCTGACCGGACGGCTCTTGGTTCCCCGTGCCCCAGCGGCCAACCATCACGCCGCAGGGGTTCGGGGAATCCGGTGGATCACTGCACCTCGAGGTGAATGACACCGTAGTCGTAGGCCTTGCGACGGTAGACCACGCTCGGCTTGCCGCTGGCCGCATCCACGAAGAGGAAGAAGTCGTGGCCCACCAGTTCCATCTGGTCCAGGGCCTGCGCCAGGGTGAGCGGGGTGGTCTCGAAGGTCTTCTCGCGCACCACCATCGGGCCGTCACCGTCGACGGTCATGCCGGCCACCTCGTGGGTGTCCTCGGCAGTCTTGACGCTCTGGTCCTCCACCGCGACCGGCAGGTCGGCCAGACGCTGGCCGCCGCGACGACGCTTGCGGCGATCCGCGGCCTTGCGCAATTGGGCGATGAGGCGATCAAGCGCCTGGTCGAAGGCGATCATCTTGTCCTCGGCCATTCCGCCGGCGCGAATGACCGGACCCTTGCCGCGAACGGTGATTTCGCAACGGATGGCGTTGGATGGATCACCCTTGGACTCATTGGCGGTGAATTCGACCTCGGTACGAATCACACGGTCCTTGAGCTTGACGATCGAATCATTCAACCGGCGACTGACCAGATCGCGCGTTGCGTCGTTGATACTGATACGGCGCCCGGTGACGATGACGTCCATCTTGATCCCCTTTCGGTGGATTATCTCTATCGACGGGCCTGCAGGCCACTGGCTCATGAATCGAAGGGCTGTCCGACCCGCAGACGACGAAGGCACGAGCCGCAGAGTCCCCCGGTTCGGATGGGGAGTCTGATGCGTCGTGCCATGTCACAACGCTAGCGGGTTTGGTCGCCCGGGGCGAGGGGTGACCCGACACGGCGGGGCACGGATCCGGCCAATTCCGTCTGTGCCGCACAGGCGACGCCCCACACCCGGGCCCCGGCGGCACGCAGGGCCCGCACGGCCTCCCGGACCGTCGCGCCCGTGGTCACCACATCATCGACGACGACGATCGGGCGCGCCTGCCACAGCTGTGGACCGCGGGTTCGTGGGAGGCACCATCGCGGGGAACCGATGCTCATGGTGCCGTGCTGGCCTGCTCGTCGGGCAGCTGATCCCAGGCCGATCTGATCGCGGGTCGCACTGACCCTGCGCAGCAGCTTGCACCATTCCAGCCCGCAGACGGCCGCCGCGCGGCGGGTGATCGTCGTCGTGTGGTCAAGGCCCCGGGCCCGCACCCGGCGTGGATCGGCCGGCACCGGAACCAGGATGGGGACCTCGCCGCCGGCGCCTGCGGTCGGGCCCCTCGCACCCCAGAGGGGCGATGCGTCGCCGCCCGGCCCCGCGAGCAGCAGGCCTGCCAGCGCCCGGGACACGAGCCGAGACAGGGGTGCTGCCAGGGTCCATGCGCCCCGGTCCTTGAAGGCGATCACCAGTTTTCCGGCGATGGGGTCGTAACGGCTGCCCGACCAGACCGGAACCATGCCATCGACCAGGTCATCCCCGTCGGGTTCACGAACCAGCGGTCCGTCGTCGAGGCGTCGGTCGCACGGGGCACACAGCACCGGTCCCGGTGATCCGCAGGCCACGCACTCCGAGCCGAGGAGCAGGTCCTGCCCCGCTGCAATCACATGCGAAAGGTTCATATGGGCAGTGTGTGCGCGCCCGCTCGATCCGGTGCATTCCGGTGGTACGTGCGCACGGCAGCATCGCGCACCGGGGCCGGTTCACACCGTCAGGGGTTCCGGGATCCAGCGCACATCGGTGGTGTGGCCGAGTCGATAGCCCAGTCCGCGCACCGTCGTCACGATCCGGGGCCGGTCGGGGTCCGCCTCGATCTTCGCCCGCAGCCGCTGCACGTGCACCGTGACCACGCGTTCGTCGCCGGCATGTCCGTATCCCCAGACCTCCGCGAGGAGTTCCTCGCGGCTGAAGACATGTCCGGGTCGTTCGACCAGGGTGACCAACAGCTTGAATTCGGTCGGGGTCACGTTGATCGGCTCGCGGTGACGGCGCACCTGCCGGTTGTCCACGTCGACCTCGAGGTCATCGACCATCACCGTGTGCCGCGCCTGGATCCCATTGCGCCGACGCCGCATGCGCGCCTGGACGCGCACGAGCAGTTCCGCACCCGCGAACGGTTCGACGATGTAGTCATCAGCTCCGGCCCGGAATCCCTCCACGATGTCCTCGGTGGCCGAGCCGGTCGACACCAGGATGATGGGCACATCGGATTCCCGCCTGATCTCACGGCAGACATCCAGTCCACTGCGACCGGCCAGGCCCACTTCCATGACCACGAGGTCGGGCCTGGTCTCGTGGAACGACTTCAAGGCGATGGACGCGCTGGCGCACCACCGGGTGGCAAAGCCAAGCTCCGAGAGCAGGTCATGCAGTTCATCGGCGCGTTCCGCGTCGTCCTGGACGATCAGGACCAGCCCCGGCCCGCCGACCTCAATGTCCGTCATCAACTCCACCAGAATCACAGCACGCGAAGCACGGGCACCAGAACGGAAAACCTGTGCCTTGCCACTATAGGAAGCTGGTGGACCCCGCCGGGAGTTGTCCGGATGTGGAGCGGGCTGGCAGGTCCCGGTCGGGGCTCAATTCAGGGCGGGCTTGTCGGCGTAGCCGCTCAGCAGGCCGGCATCCCCGCCGACGCGGCGCAGCACGCGCCGCCACAATCCCTCGGCCTGGGCGCCGAACACATCCTCATCGCGGGCCGGTGCGCGCAGCCAGACCCCGCGATCAAGCTCATCGGACAGCTGTCCGGGGTCCCAGCCGGAGTAGCCGGCAAAGACGCGGACGTCGCTGTAGGCGCCGGCGGCGATCTCCACGGGGGTGTCCAGGTGCAGCAGGCCGACGTCGCCCAGCACGGGCCGCCATCCGGGGGGTTCCTCACCGCTATCCATCACCTTGGCCAGGCAGATCGCACCGTTGGGGGCCACCGGGCCCCCGGCGAAGAGCACCGATGGTGGGTTGAGCTCCCCCGCCCAGGCGGGGAGCACTTCTGCCACCGGCGTGGTGGAGGGCTTGTTGAGGGCCACCCCGATGGCACCGTTCTCGTCATTGTCGAGCAGGAAGATGACGGCCTGGTCGAAGAATCCACCGCCGGCCGCCTCAGAGCTGACCAGCAGCTCACCTGCGTGGGGCGACGACGAGAAGTTCACGCCCCAAGTCTGGCACGCGACGACGAATCGTCGGCCCCGGGTGGGCCGTCGTCGTGTCCCCCCGTGCCCTAAGCGTGCCCCCAGCGTGCCCCCAGCAGATGAAATCGTGGCCGATTCGTGGCGATTCGTTGCGACCAGTTGCGGGAAGCGTCCGGCGTGAAACCCTGGTGGGCACGCCAAAAGGCCCCGTCCCTTGCGGGGCGGGGCCTTTAGTGGTGGAGGTGGCGGGAATTGAACCCGCGTCCTGACGTAACGAACCAGATCTTCTCCGGGTGCAGCTGACATTGCGGTCTACTCGGCTCCTGTGCTCACGTCAGCAAGTCACAGCCAAGCCCAGTTCGAGAAAAGTCCCTGTCGATCCCTCGAACGCAGATCGACAAGCAAGCCCTCTAAATGAGGCCAGGATCCGGACGGAAGGCTACATCCGGGCTGACCCTTCGGTCACTGCTCAGGCAGCGAGAGCGAAGTCAGTGCGATTGGTATCGGCACTTATTGGTTTCCAGAGGACATTAACGAGATGACTCTGGATTCTCGACCCGCTTCTTCTGGAACTATCACTCCAGTCGAAACCGATCACCCCCATGTTTCTGGTCTTGCGTATTCAATTGTACTGTTCAGTTGTCACGAGGGCCGCACAGGGCAGTGCCCGCAGCTCCCTTATCTCCTCCAACGCTACCCCATGGCCCAGTATTCCCGCACGGGCGCCTACTTCTCGTCGAGCACCCGGATCGGCAGCACTCGTTGCAGGACATTGCGCGAGTCCTTCCCGTCCGAGGCATTGAGCCCCGACACCACGATCAGCACGAGCGCCAATGCGGACCAGACGGCAAAGGGTATCCACCCCAGCCCGAGCAGGGCACTGAACCCCACCACCAGCGCGGACACGATGGCAATCGCAATCTGGGTGTTGAAGGCCTTGGCCGCCTCCCGATGGGGGTAGCTGTGTGGCTTGGACAGCGCGTAGACGGCCGCGGGGCCAACGATCCAGGTGAACGCGCCCGACCAATGGGCGGCGGCCCCGGCCCAGCGTCCAGCACTTCGTCGCACTTCCCGGGGCACGACCACCGAGGGGTAGGCCCCGAACTGACCGACCACCTGGCTGGCGAGTCCTGCCTTCACAAAGCCCTCGAGTGCCGCATTGAGCTCCCGGCGTGTCCGGGCGCGCAGCACCTTGTCGATGCGCCGCCCGAACTCCTCGTGGGACAGGCGGCCTTCGGCGTAGGCGTCCTGCAAATAGCGCTCACTGCGTTGACGTTGCTCTTCGGTGATGGGTGCGTCGAGCAGGTCTCGGCCCGCAGCGCCGAATGACTCCGGCGTGAATCCGGGGATCGGCGAACCTGATGGCATCGGCATACCTCAACTCTGCCCGCAGCCCCTGGCCAAATCCAAGGCCATTGCGGCACGGACATGCCCCATTGGTCCCCGATCATCGGGACTCAGTGGCGGTGCCGCCGATTGCGGTCGGCCAGGTCGCGCTCGGCCTCACGGTTCATGTCGCGCTCGCGGATGGTTTGGCGCTTGTCCCACTCCCGCTTGCCCGTACCCACGGCAATCTCCACCTTGGCGTTGCCGTCCTTGAAGTAGATCGACAGGGGAACCAGGGTGCGCCCGCCCGAATCGCCCAGGGCGCGCTCGAGGCGCTTGATCTCCTGGCGGTGCAGGAGCAGCTTGCGCTTGCGCATCGCCGAGTGGTTGCGCCACGTCCCCAGGGTGTACTCGGGAATGTTGGCATTGCGCAGCCACACCTCGTTGTCGTCGATGGTGGCGAAGGCGTCAACCAGGGACGCCCGACCATCACGCAGGGACTTCACTTCGGTGCCGGTCAGCACGATGCCCGCTTCGAGGCGCTCGCCGATCGAATAGTCATGCAGCGCCTTCTTGTTGCGGGCGATCATCTTCTCGCCCTTTTCACGAGGCATCGCAGCTCCCTTCTCTCGGCGTGACGCGTTCCTCTTGGCGCGACGCGCCTTCCGGCGTGACGCGACCAATCAGGCTAGCGACCGCATCCTTCGCATGGCGAATCAGCGGCTGCGGCCGTGAACCAGCCCGGTTGCCAACCCTATGCGGGCTCACCAACCGCCGGCGCCACCGCCGCCACCACCACCACCGGAGAAGCCGCCGCCACCGAAGGCGCTGCCACCGCTGCCGAAGCCGGCTCCCCCGGAGGACTCCGGCACGCTGATGCCCGAATCGACTCCGCTGAGCACCCCACTGGTGAAGTAGGCGTAGCGGAAGCCGCAGGGATCGCCGTAGTACCAATAGGGCGCCGTCTCGGTCAGCCGCCCCTGGGCGACCAACTGCTCGCACAGGCTGGCCCAACGGTCGGCGATGCCGAAGGCGATGGCCCAGGGCAGGTACTGGCTGAAGATGTCCTGCCCCTCCTCGAACTTCAGCTGGTCGGCCTCGGCGGTCTTGAGGTACTCCTCGAACCCCTGCACCTGATCTGTATAGGCGCGGCCCATGGCGGTACGGGTGCCCCGCCGTGCGATCGACGAGCGAATGAGCAGGGTGATGATTCCCACGACGACCAGGGCCCCGATGATCATCAGCGCGGTCAGCCCGGCGGCATTCGACGCCAGGGCCGCTGTATTGCTGAGCAATGACCCGCCGAACCATGCCCCGATCAACACCACGAAGCTGCCGATGACCGCTCCGCTGCGCTTGGTGCCCACCTGTCCGATGCGCTTCATGAGGCCCTGACTGGTTGCCGTGGCGGCGACCTCGCGGGCGAGCTCGGAACTGGCGTCCGACATGGAACCGGGATCAGACAGGTTCACCTCGGTGCCCACGGCAACGGAACCGAACAGAGCATCGAGCAGCTTCTTCTCATAGGGCGTGGTGGCCTTGTCCGCATCGATGAGGCGCCCGAAGAGCTCCGATGAGCCATGCCGGCCCGTCGTCGAGCGCAGCTGGATGGCCCGACGCACCGCCAGGTCAACCAGGGTGGCCGTCATCTCCTGGGAATCAACCTGACCGTCCACGAGCAGGCCGCCGAGCGCGACCGGGATCTGTGGCGGATCGAAGCGCACGGGCACCACGTCATGCTTCGAGGCGGGCCCCACCTGCGCAGCATCCACATCCACCGGCACGGTGCCCGGGGGGACACCCAGGAAGCGTTCGTCAGCACTGTTCTTGCGGAACCGGACGAGGTAGATGGCCCCGACGATCGCGGCCGCGGCCAACGTGGCAATGCCCCATGGCGCGGCCTGGGCGGCGGAGCTCTTGGCGGCGGGTTCCAGCCGGGGCGTGCCGTTGGCGACCAGGCCGCTGGCGATGCCCACGCCGACCGTCATGACCTCACTGCCCTGCTTCACATCCTGGTGGAAGACTGCCTGCTGATCCGCCACCGATGACGAGGTGCAGGCGGTATCCGACCCGACGGCGCCCGAGAAGCACTGGACCTGCTGGGCGCCACCGGGCACCGCAACAGTGATCCTGATGTCATTCACATCCGGGGTGTTGTCCCCCACCGCATCCCAGTAGAGCTGTTCCACGCCCTGTGCATCGCGCAGCGCCCCCTTGACGTCGTAGCTGATCACATAGGTGGCGGTGGCGCTGGAAACCCGCTTGTTCGCATCACCGATCTTGATCGTCACGAAGCGCTCGCGGGGATTGCCCTTGGTGGCCTCATCGCTCTGGGTGAAGCTCGCCGGTGCATCGGGACTCGAGACCTGGACATTGCTGACGTCGTAGACGATGTCCTGGTTCTTGTTGTCGCCGTCGGGCTCGCGGGTCAGCAGCGTGCGGTACATGCCATGTCGGGCCGAGTCGCTCGCGAAGCGGTAGACGAGGGTTTCCCGGACGTGGGTGGTGCCGTCAGTTCCGACCGTGTAGTCGGCCGTCCACGAGTCGAAGGAATCCGAGGTCTGTGCCAGTGCCCGTTGCGGCGCGGCGGTCAGGCCCAGGGCAACCATCAGCAGTGCCAGGAACCCCATGAGGGCGGCGCGGGTGGCGCCACCGGTGCGACGGTGCGGCGCGGCGCCCGGCGGGCGTTGGCGCGCCCCCGGGCGACCAGCAGTCATGGCGGGACTTCCCGTCGAATGTGACATCGAACACCTTCCGGTCATTGATCGGATTCACGCATCGCATATCGGGGATGCCCACGAGGCGCACCCCGGCTGCCTGCCCACGGCAAAGCAGCTCGCCATCAAACCTACGGCCTCAGCCGGGAATGGTGGCGAGCTGTTCGCATCAGGATCGGCGCGTCAGGCCACCGTGATCCAGTTCTGGGGATCATCCGTGGCACCGTTCACGTACACATGGAAGTGCAGGTGGCAGCCGGTTGACAGCCCGGTGGTGCCCACGTAGCCGATGAGCTGCCCCTTGTCGACGTGCTGACCGGCGCTCACCACATAGCTCGACGCATGGTTGTAACCGGTGGACAGGTAGACGCCATTGACCAGGCCGTGGTCGATGACCAGCCGATTTCCGTACCCGCCCGACTGTCCCGGGGTGAGCACATCGGCCACGGTACCGGCGGCTGCGGCGTACATCGGCGCATTGCAGCCCGCTCCCAGGTCGAGCCCATCATGGAACTCGGTGTAGCCCAGCACGGGATTGATGCGCGTGTGGTAGGTGTCGGTGATGGGGGCCCCGGGCACCGGATCGGCAAGTACGGAGCTGGTCGATGTCGCGATCGAATTGCCTGCGGCCGCGGCCTGGGCGGCAGCCGCATCCGCCTGTTGGGCGGCCTGCGCGGCGGCAGCGGCAGCCGCGTTGCGGTCCTTGATGCGCTGCGCCACTGCATTGGACTGGGCCTTCAGGTCGGCGTTGCGCGCCTGCGCATCGGCAAGTGCCTGCTCGGCCGCCGACTTGTCCGCCGCATTCTTGCTCACCAGCGCATCGACCTTTGCCTTGGCGTCCTGGGCTGCCTGCGCGGTGCTGGCCCTGCTGTTCAGGGCGTCAGCGGCGGCCTGTCGGTCCCGCTGGGCCGCTGCCTCGGCGTCCTTCATGGCCTGCTCGGCCTGCTCGAGCCTTTGCTCAACATCCTGGAGGCGATCGAGCTCATACTGCTGGGCCCGGAATGCCTGGTCAGTCCACTGGATGCGGTTGGACATGTCACCGGTGGACAGGTTGTTGACGAAGATCCCGATGGTGACCAGGCCACTGTTCTGCTGGGTGGTGTGACGCACATCGGTGCCGACCTTGCGCTTCTGCGCATCCACGTCGGCCCGGGCCTTCGCCGCATCATCCTGCGCCTTCACCAGGGCTGCCTCGGCATCCTTCAACGCACGGGCGGCATCGTCGTCGCTGCGTGCCGCGGCATCGCGATCGGCCTCGGCCCTGGCCAGGCCGGCCTGGGCGTCCGCCAACTGCTGCTGGGAGGCTGACAGGGTCTTCTCGGCGTCCTGGAGCTTCGCGTCGGAGGCATAGACATCCGAATCGCTCGCACCGATCTGCTGTTGCAGGCTGGCCTGCTGGTCCTCGAGGTCATCGGCGCCGGAAACGGCCGGCATCATGGACAACGCGACCGAACAGGCGACCAGTCCGACCCATGCCCGACGGGGCAGGGCCATTCTGCGCATCGCACCTCGGGTCTTCGCCTGCTTCACGGATTGGCCCCTTCCAGAGTCAAAGAAGTAATTCACGGTTCACACTCTCAAATAGCGGCGCGTTGCCACGAAGGTGGGAATGATCGACAACAGGACCCCCACGACGGCGACCCAGACCACGGCCACCGCAGTGTCACCCCAGGTGATCCAGCCCAGGCTCTGGATGGCGAGCTGGGAACGCACCCGGTCGATCACGAAGTACTGCAGTGCTGACATCGAGGCTCCGGCGAGCACCACGCCCGCGACGCCGGCGAAGAGTGCCTCCAACAGGAATGGCAGCATGATGTAGCCATTGGACGCGCCCACCAGCCGCATGATGCCGATCTCACGGCGTCGCGTGTAGGCGGACATCCGGATCGTATTGCCGATCTGCAGGGCCGCGGCCAACAGCAGCATCCCCGCAATGCCCATCGCGCCCCACTTCAGGCCGTTGAGGACCTTGAAGAAGGGGTCGAGCACACTGTGCAGGTCCTGCACCGCCTGCACGCCCATCAGGCCCTGCGATTCGGCCACCACGCCCTTGTAGTTCTGGGGATCCTTGAGCTTCACCCGGAACGAATCCTGCATCTGGTCGACGGTCAGGGAATCCTTGATGGGATTGTCCTTGTAGACCCGCTGGAATTCGTCGTAGGCCTCCTGCTTGGTCTCGTAGTAGATATTCGAGACATCGGGATTGGCGGTGAGCCGCGAACGGATCGCGTCGCGCTGTGAGGCGGTGGTGTCCTGCCCGGCCTCGCAATTGCCGCCGGCGGATTCGGTGGCGGAGTCCGCCGTGCACAGGAAGACCGAGATCTCAATCTTGTCGTACCACTTGCCCTTCATCTCATTGACCTGGGCCATGGTCATGAGGCTGGCGCCGAACAGGGCCAACGACACCCACATGGTCACGATGACGGCAATGGTCATCGACAGATTGCGCTTCAGGCCCGACCAGGTCTCACGCAGCGTGTGGCGCATGGCGGCCCATCCCATCGTTGTTTGACAATTTCATCGGCTCACAGGTTCCCGTATGCGCCCTGCTTCTGGTCGCGTACGAGCTCGCCCTTGTCGAGCTCGATGACGCGACGCCGCATCTGATCGACGATGGTCGAATCATGGGTGGCCATGATCACCGTGGTGTCACGACGATTGATCCGATCGAGCAGCTTCATGATGCCGACGCTGGTGGCCGGATCGAGGTTTCCGGTGGGCTCGTCGGCAATGAGGATCTTGGGATTGTTCACCACGGCGCGCGCAATGGCGACGCGCTGCTGCTCGCCACCGGACAATTCCTCCGGTCGACGCTCCCCCTTGTTGGCCAGGCCCACGAGCTCCAGGGTGGCGGGCACCTGTTGGCGGATCTCACGCATGGGCCTGCCCAGCACCTGCAGCGCGAACGCGACGTTCTGGTAGACGGTCTGTCCGGGCAGCAGCCGAAAATCCTGGAAGACGGTGCCGATCTGGCGGCGCAGCGCGGGCACCTTCCAGTTGTGCAGGCGCCCCAGGTCCTTGCCGGCCACGAACACCCGGCCGGTGGTGGGACGGTATTCACGAAGGATCAGGCGCAGGAAGGTCGATTTGCCCGAGCCGGAAACCCCGACGAGGAAGACGAACTCACCCTTGTCGATGTCGACGCTGACATGCCTGAGGGCAGGGGTCGTCTGCCTCGGGTAGAGCTTCGAGACGTCTTCGAAAGTAATCACGCACAGTCCTGCCGGGTGGGAAGGGGAAGAACGCTGAGTGTTTCTCAGCCCGGACAGGGGTGAGCCTATTCAGTGGGGCCCTCCGATGGGCGCCGCGGCGCGCCGGGAGCCACGCTTTCCCCAGATTTCCCCAGCCCCGCAGGAGGAGGCGTCAGGCTGCCTGTTCCTCCTGGCGACGCCACCGGATGCCGCGCTCGATGAAGCCATCAATGTCACCATCGAAGACGTTGTCGGGGCTGCCGCTCTCGAATCCGGTGCGCAGGTCCTTGACCATCTGGTACGGGTGCAGCACATAGGAACGCATCTGGCTGCCCCACGAGTTCCCGTCCGACTTGAGGGCATCCATCTCGGCCTCGCGCTCCTGGCGGGCACGTTCCAGCAGCTTTGCCTGGAGCACGCGCAGTCCCGCGGCCTTGTTCTGGATCTGGGACCGCTCGTTCTGGCAGGTGACGACAATGCCGGTGGGCAGGTGGGTGATCCGCACTGCGGAGTCGGTCGTGTTGACGCCCTGGCCACCGGGGCCGGAGGCGTGGAACACATCGACCCGGATGTCCTTCTCCGGAATGTCGATGTTGTCGGTCTCCTCCACCACCGGCAACACCTCCACGCCGGCAAAGCTGGTCTGGCGGCGTCCCTGGTTGTCGAAGGGGCTGATGCGCACCAGGCGGTGCGTGCCCTGCTCCACGGACAACGTGCCGTATGCGTAGGGCGACTTCACCGTGAAGGTCGCGGACTTGATGCCGGCCTCCTCGGCGTAGCTGATGTCGTAGACCTCGTAGCTGTATGCGTGGCGCTCCGCCCACCGCTCGTACATGCGCAGCAGCATCGCCGCGAAGTCGGCGGCATCGACGCCCCCGGCCTCCGAGCGGATGGTCACCAGTGCGTCGCGCTCGTCGTATTCGCCCGACAGCAGGGTCTGCACCTCAAGGGTGTCGATCTCATCGGCCAGCGTGGCGATTTCCTTCTCGGCCTCCTGGGCCGTGTCGGCATCGCTCTCCTCACTGGCGAGCTCGAGCAGCGTGCTCGCGTCGTCGAGGCGCGAACGCAGGGTCTGCACCTTTTCCACGCTGGACTGCAGCCGTGACAATCGGGACGTCACGGACTGTGCATGCTCCTGGTCGTTCCACAGGTCGGGAGCCGACGCTTCGGTTTCCAGCTCTTCGATCTGCTTGTTCTTGGCAGGCACGTCAACGACCGCTTCGATCGAGCTGAGCGACTTGTTGAGCTGGGAAAGGTGTTCGGTTAGTTCATCGAGGGCCACGATCAGGAATTCTACCGGGTCGCCCTAGTGGGAGAATGAACGCTGACAAGGCAGCCGCCCGGTCGAACGCCAACGGCAGCAATCGGAAGGAACCATGGCAGCGCTCAAGGACCAGCTCAAGAAGGATCTCGTGGTGGCGATGAAGGCCCACGACGAGACGGCCAAGACGACAATCCGGATGGCCGTGGCCGCCATCATGAACGCAGAGGTGGCCGGTAAGGCCCACGAGCTGAGTGACGAGGAAGAGCTCAAGATCCTCACCCGCGAGGTGCACACCCGGGAGGAATCCGCCGAGACCTATGCTGCGGCCGGACGTGAGGAGCTCGCCGCCAAGGAGAGCGCCGAGGCCGAATTGCTCAAGAAGTACCTGCCCGAGCAGTTGGACGCCGCACAGTTGCAGCAGATCGTCGATGACGTGGTGGCGCAGGCATCGACCGACGGCAAGCCGACCATGAAGCAGATGGGCCAGCTGGTGCGGGCGGCCAACGAGCAGGTGAAGGGCCGCGCCGAGGGCAAGGCCGTCGCAGACCTGGTCAGGAAGGCGATCACCGGCTGAGCGCCCTGAGCCGCTAGACTCTCGCAGGTCCCGGCTCTTCGGGCGCATAGCTCAGTTGGTTAGAGCGCGTGCCTTACAAGCACGATGTCGGCGGTTCGAGTCCGTCTGCGCCCACCCCTGCTTTCCCCCTCTTGCCTTTCCCCCTCTTGCCCCCGGCATCTCCCGTGCCCGGGCACATTTGGCTTTTCTCAGGCATATTGCCCGGCGAGTTCCAGCGCCGACGCGGTGTAGCCACCCCCGAAGAGCACCGCGTGCATGATGATCATCGTCAGCTGGTGGAGTGCGATGCGTTCCTGCCAGCCTGCGGCCAACGCCGACTCGGCGTCATAGCCCGCATAGACCTCCGACAGGCGGGGGAAACCGAAGACGGACAGGGCCGCCAGGTCGGTCTCGGCGTGGCCGCCGTGCGCCATCGGATCGATCAGGGTGGCGCCGGTGGCTCCCCCGTCATACATCGCGTTGCCGGCCCACAGGTCGCCGTGCAGGCGCGCCACCGACTGCCCCCGGGCCTGGAGCAGGGCGGGTTGGGGCACATCGAAGTCCCCCTTGCGAAGGCGACGCGAGACGGCGTCGAAGGTCCTGACCTGATCGGAGTTGATCGTGCCGGCATCGCGCAGGCGCCGCGCAAAGACGTCGATGCGGTATTGCGCATAGAACTCACCCCAGGTGGCGGGTGCCTGTCGCTGGTCGGTGACCAGCGGGGTCCGCGAGCGTCCCACCCAGTCAGGTCCGGGCCATCCGACGGGCGGCGCTCCCCACCACGGCGCACCCGCCGCATGCATGTGGGCCAGGCTGGCGCCCATCAGGGCGGCATCGCGCGATGTGGGCGAGCTCTCCTGGACCCGCCCGATGACGAGTTCCTGCCGATCCACGCTGATCACCGGCGCGATGTGGGTTCCGCCGTCGGGCTCGGCCTGCGCCAGCCAGCGCAACCCTGCCGCCTCGCCGGCCAGATTGTCGGTGCCCCGATTGTGCTTGGTGAAGGTCGTGGTCATGCCACGAACATAGGGCCTCACGGCGATCGTGTCGGCAACCGCGGCCGGCAGGGCCAGCCGTGAGCGCCCCTTCCGGGGCTCGGATTCCCAGTGCCCGATTCCCAGTGCCCCGATGCCCGGCGTCCCGGGTGCGGGGCGGGAGGAGGCGCAGTGAACCGCCTTTGTTACAGGCGGGTTACTGCCCACCGCATTCCATCGACTGAGGACGGTTGGCGACCACACCATCAGGTGCCAGTATTTGTTGTCGTGCCCTAGTGCGGCACGTGCATGCCCAGGATCACCAGTTGCGGAAAGAAGTCACGGATGTCAGATCCCGTCTATCACCTGCCCCAGGAGCGCAAGCTCGTCACCTCGTTGCCCGGGCCGAGTTCACGCAAGATCGAAGCGAGGCGCGACGCCGTGGTGGCCAAGGGCGTCTCCTCCTCGGCCCCGTTCTATGTGGACAAGGCCGATGGCGGCGTCATCGTTGACGCCGATGGCAACTCCATCATTGACCTGGGTGCCGGAATCGCCGTCACCAGCGTGGGCGCCTCGGCTCCCAGGGTCGTGGAAAATGTCCAGAAGGCCGTGGCGAACTTCACCCACTCGAGCTTCGCCACCACCCCCTACGAGGGTTACGTGGCAGTCTGTGAGCAGCTTGCCGAACTGACCCCCGGTTCCTTCGCCAAGAAGACCGTCCTGGTCAATTCCGGCGCCGAGGCCGTGGAGAACGCGGTGAAGGTGGCCCGCCACTACACCGGACGCGACGCCGTGGCAGTGGCCGAGAACGCCTTCCACGGCCGCACCAACCTCACGATGGCCATGACCTCCAAGGCCATGCCCTACAAGACCGGATTCGGCCCCTTCGCCCCGGAGATCTACCACTTCCCCGCGAGCTATCCCTTCCAGGAGCCCACGCCGCTGACCGGCGAGCAGGCCGCCCAGCGTGCCATCGACTACCTCGAGACGCGGGTGGGCGCCGACCACCTCGCATGCCTGGTGCACGAGCCCATCCAGGGCGAGGGCGGCTTCATCGTGCCCGAACCCGGCTACCTTCCTGCCCTGCAGGCCTGGTGCCGCGCCCATGGCATCGTCTTCGTCATCGACGAGATCCAGTCGGGCTTCTGCCGCTCCGGAAAGTGGTTCGCCAGCGAGTACGAGGGCCTGGAACCGGATGTGATCACCACCGCCAAGGCACTCGGCGGCGGCCTTCCGATTGCGGCCTGCACCGGACGCGCCGACATCATGGACTCCGCACAGGCCGGCGGCCTGGGCGGCACCTACGGCGGCAACCCGATTTCATGTGCCGCCAGCCTCGGTGCCATCGCCACCATGAAGGAATGGGACCTTCCCAACCGTGCGCAGGCCATCGAGACCGAGATCCGGGCCAAGCTCGGCGATCTGGTGAACGACCCCGCCTCCTGTGTCGGCGAGCTGCGCGGCCACGGCGCCATGATGGCACTTGAGTTCGTGGCACCCGGCACCCGCACCCCCGACGCCGCCAAGGCGAAGCAGGTGGTCAGTGACCTGCTCTCTGAGGGCGTGCTCATGCTCACCTGCGGCATCAACGGCAACTGCGTGCGCTTCCTGCCGTCACTGGTGATCCCGATCCCGTTGCTCGACGAGGCACTCGACCTGCTGGTGAAGGCCATCAAGGCCTGACCCGGGGCCACCCAGGACCTGCGAGCACACCAGGCTGCGCACAGCAATTCAGCGGGGCCGGCACCTAGGGGTGCCGGCCCCGCTGAATTGCGTCAGGGATCCGACCAGTGGGCGGGCGCTGCGTTCAGCGCAGCTGCGCCAGCCGCGATTCGGCCAGCTCAGTCACGAATCCGCCAGCTCAGTCACGATTCCAGCGTGTGGGGTCGATGCGACCGCCGTAGGCCGGCAGCTCCACCGGCTGGTCCCCGGAGTGGAAGAAGGCCCACGGGCGGGTGACCCCGGCCGTGCCCTCGGCGCGAGCGCGACGCACACGCTGCGTGGACACCTCACACACCATGTCCGCCGGGGCGTCGTCCCCGATCTCGGCGAGGGTCTCACCCTCGGGCCCGAAGAATGCCGACAACCCGCGACCCACCGGCGCAGCCGCATTGACGCTCAGGAAGTTGACCTGGTTGACGATGGCATTCGCCCGGGCCATGACCATTTCCTGGGGTCGATCGGGCGTGGTGGTCTTGACGACATTGATGATCGTCTCGGCCCCCAGCCACGCAAGATTGCGGCTCACCTCGGGAAACCATGAATCGAAGCAGATGCACAGCCCCATGCGACCCGCCCCGGGAACGTCAAAGACCGCAAAGTCCTGCCCCGGCGTGAACGGCTCGAGTGGGCGCCAGGGAAAGATCTTGCGATATGTGGCCGCCACCTCCCCGTCGGGGCGAATGGCCAGTGCGGTGTTGAACAGTTCCCCCGACGGGCCGCGCTCGCAGACCGTGCCGGGCACCAACCAGACGCCCAGGCCCGCGGCGAGCTGACGTAGCCAGGTGACCCTGGGACCGTCGAGCGGCTCGGCTGCCTGCTGGTAGGCCTTCGTGCGGGCCCGGTCGGGCTGTCCGTCCGCGAACAGGTGCATCTCGGGAAATACCAGCATGCCGCCATCGGGGGTCTTGGTGAGCATTGCGGAACAGGCCTGCTCGAACAGCTCCCGGGGGGCGTCGATCGCAAGCGGCGCCGCCTGGGAGGCGACAACGGTGAGACTCACGCGGCAAGCTCCTCCACTTCGGTTGAGTCGGTCATCTCGGGCGGCGGGCGGTGGAAGCCATGGGTGAGCCCCACGAGCACGCAGATCCCGATGAACAGCCATGTTCCACCCACCAACAGCGCCGGCAGGTCCAATTCGGTGATCAGGTAGATCACGACCAGGGCGCCGAGGGCGGGGACCACATAGCCCGTCAGGGGGTTGACATGCTCGCCGCGTGCGATCTGACGACGCGTCAGCGAGATGGCCGACACATTGACCATGGTAAACGCGATGAATGCACCGAAGTTGATGAAGGACGTGGAGGTGCTGATGTCGAGGAAGCAGCCGATGATCCCCACTGCGGCCACCACGAGAATCGCGTTGATCGGCGTGTTCGTGCGGGGCGACAACCTACCGAAGAAGCGCTTGGGCAGGACGCCGTCACGACCCATCGCGAACATCAGCCGCGAGGCGGACGCCTGGGCGGCGATCCCCGACGCGAACTGCCCGACGATCAGCCCCACCAGGAACACAGTGGACAGGAAGGCGCCCCCGATGGCCTTCGCGATCTCGAAGGCGGCCGAGTCGATGTCGAGCACCTGCACCAGCGGATGCACCAGCTCGGTGGCATAGGTGGCCACCACGAAGATGCCGCCGCCCACCAGGGCAGTGAGCATGATGGCCCGCGGGATCGTGCGCTTGGCGTCCACCGTCTCCTCGGTGAGCGTTGTCACCGCGTCGAAGCCGAGGAAGGAATAGGCGGCCGTCGCAGCCCCGGCCGACAGCGCCAACACGTCGAAGGGCTTTCCGGTGAAGGGCGTGAGGCTCAGCAATTGTTGTCCATGGTGCGCCACTGCATAGATGGAGAAGGCCACGAACAGGGCAATCACCAGCACCTCGATGGCGAGCAGCACCAGGTTCGCGTGGTCGGCGACCTTGATGCCCACGATGTTCAGCCCGCTGGTGATCACGATGAATCCCGCGATCCACACCGGATCGGGGATGGCCGGGAACTGGGCGTTCAGATACGAGGCACCGATCAGCCAGATCACCATCGGGATGAAGACATAGTCGAGCATCGATCCCCAGCCGACCAGGAAGCCGAGGTGGTTGCTGACCATCTTGCGCACATAGGTGTAGGCGGAGCCGGCCATGGGCACCTCGTGCGACAGCCGACCATAGCTGGTGGCGGTGAGCAGCATCGCCAACATCGCGATCAGATATGACCCTGCGGTGCCGCCGTTCGACTTCTGCGAGATCACCCCGAATGTGCCCAGCACGATGATCGGAGCAAGATAGGCCAGCCCGAACGCCAGGACCGAGTGGAGCCTCAGCTCACGTCGGAATGTCACCGGATGCCCGGGTCCACCGGCACGCGTTGCAGCGGTCGGAGTATCTGTCATCGCCATCTCCCACTCCTTCTGCCGGAGGACTGCCTCGTCAGGGGTTCGGACGGGGGCACAGAAACGACCGGTGCGGTTGACATTAGGCGCCGGTGGCTGCGGATCCGATGGCGATCACGGTGCACGGATGTCACGTGGCTGAAACATTGGCAGACTAGTCGGACCATCCGGACGCGGCGGCGTCATGGCATGCAGAAGGGCCCGCACTCGCACGATGGCGAGGTACGGGCCCTGCACGGTTGGTCACTGCCCGGGGCAGTGACCAACGAAACCTTCGATTACTTGTCCTGTTCCCCCGACTCGACGCTCGGCTGGCTGGCCGATGTCGTGACCTCGATCTTGCGAGGCTTGGCATCCTCGGCCACCGGAATGGTCAGGGTCAGGACGCCGTCGGAGTAGTCGGCGTTGATCCTGCTGAGATCCAGGCCCGGCCCCAACGTCAACTGGCGCGCATAGGTGCCGTAGCTACGCTCGCGGCTGACCCAGTGGCTCTTGTCGTCCTTGTGCACCTGCTCAGCCTTGCGCTCGGCACGCACGCTCAGGGTGCGGTCGTCGACGTCGATGTCGATCGTGGCGGGATCAACCCCCGGCAGGTCCATCTTTGCGACGAACTGGTCGCCATCGCGGTACAGGTCAAGCGGCATATAGCGCGTATCCGGGCCGACCGTCTTGGCCATCTGGTTGAAGAACCTGTCCATCTCGCGGAATGGGTTGTAGATCGCAGTGCTCATTGTCATCCTCTTTGCTCTCGCAGTGCGTCCCGGGGGTCTCCCGGAACCGGTTGCTCCTGATGCGTCACGCGTGCGAAGCCTTCGGCCCCGCGCGTTCCGCTTACATATTGGGTAACCGAGACTCAACTTCGATTATTCCCCCTGAGTCCGAAAGACTCAACCCTGATCCCGATTCTCGGGGCGGTAGGGTTTCGCGACGCCCTTGAGCGGGGCCATAAGATCGCTTCGTTCGGCTCAGGAGGCACCCCCATGCGCAGTCTCGGGCGCATTCTCGCCCACGTCGCCAATCTGTGGCCGTGGTATCTCGGCATCGTCATCTGTTCACTCGCCTCGGCAGGCACGGCCCTGGCAGTGCCCTTCGTCCTGCGCTCGGTGACCGACCTGGTCGTGGCGGCGGTGAATACCCACGCAGTCGACCTCGGCGCCGTCGTGCAGCTTGCCGCGGTGCTGCTGGCCTTCGATCTGGCGAACACGGTCACCTCGAACATCGGCGGTTATCTGGGCGACAACATGGCCATGCGACTGCGTGCCGGACTCAGCAAGCGCTACTTCGATAAGCTCCTCGGCCTGCCCCAGCGCTATTTCGACGACGAACTGAGCGGCACCATCATCGGGCGGCTGTCACGCTCCATCACCGAGATCACCCAGTTCATGCAGTCGTTCTCCAACAACTTCTTCCCGATGCTGCTCACCGTGGGCGCGGTGCTGGTGATCACGGCCCACTATTCGGTGTGGATCTCGCTGCTGCTCCTGGCGATCTTCCCGCTGTACGTGTTCTTCACCGCACTCACCTCCCGACGCTGGCAGCGCTTCGAGCGGCGAAAGAATGCCCACGTCGACCAGGCCAGCGGGCGCTTCGCCGAGGTGATCTCCCAGATGCGCGTGGTGAAGAGCTTCGTGCAGGAGAGGCGCGAATACTCCGGCTTCTCGCGTCACTATGACCGCACCGTTGCGCTGACCAGGCCCCAGTCGAGGTGGTGGCACAGCATGGACGTGGTGCGACGCGGCGTGCTCAACGTGGTGTTCTTCGTGATCTACCTCATCATCTTCCTTGGCACCGCCCGGTCGGTCTACTCGCTGGGCACCATGGTCATGCTGGTGCAGATGGTGGGCATGGCGCGCCAACCGGCCACGATGATGAGCTTCTTCGTGGACCAATCCCAACGCGCGGTCGCGGGCTCACGCGATTACTTCGAGGTGCTGGCCCAACCCAGCGAACACGACTGGAAGCACGAGGACGCCCCGGCGCCCGCCCTGATCGACGCGGACGCGCCCATGATCAGTTTCCGGGACATCGGCTTCGGCTATGGCCAGGGTCCCGACGTGGTCGAGCACATCAGCTTCGATGTGGCCCGCGGTGAGCGGCTGGCCCTGGTCAGCGAATCCGGTGGCGGCAAGACCACCCTCGTCAGCCTGCTGATGGGCCTGTACCGACCCCGGCAGGGTCAGATCCTGGTCGGCGGACACGACACCTCCACCCTCGGCGTCACGCAATTGCGCGCCCAGGTGGGCGTGGTCTTCCAGGAACCGCTGCTGTTCAGCGGCACCGTGAGCGAGAACATCGCCTATGCCGATCCGGACGTGGCGGACCAGCAGATTCGTGATGCCGCAAAGCGCGCGAACGCCGATGCCTTCATCCGCGCCCTTCCCCATGGCTATGCCTCGGTGGTGGGTGAGCGGGGGCTCAAGCTGTCCGGCGGTCAGAAGCAGCGCATCGCGGTGGCACGGGCAATGATCAAGGATGCGCCGATCCTGGTGCTCGACGAGGCCACCAGCGCCTTGGACAGCCGTGCCGAGCAAGCAGTGCAGAACGGCCTGGAGCAGCTGATGGAGGGGCGCACCAGCATCATCATCGCCCACCGGCTGTCAACGATCGCCACCGTGGACAGGATCGTCACGATGCGTGGCGGCCGGGTGGACGAGATCGGCAGTCCGGCCGAGCTGGCTGCCAGTGGCGGCATCTATGCGCAGCTGTTGGCCCTGCAGGCCTCCGGGCGCCGGCGTGATCGTCGTCGCCTCAAGGAGTTCGACATCACGCACTGACCGCGCCGGTCCGGTGGCCGGTCCGCAGTGTGGGTCAGCGCCGCCCGTGGTGGGGACGCACGACCCGCGTGGCCTGCCAGTCATCGGCCACGTCGACCGCGCTGGTGAGGGTGAGGCCGGCGACCTCGGCACCCTCGGAGAGCTCTGAGGGCTCCACGTAGCCGGGACGTCCGATCTTGGGGGTGAAGAGCCAGATATAACCGTTGTTGCCCATGTCACGCATCGCGTCGACCAGGGAGTCCGCAACGTCGGTGTCGTTGCGCTGCCACAGCAGCACTACATCGACGGCCTCCACGGAATCCTCGACGAGATCGCCATCAATGGCATCCATGATGTCGGCCCGCAGGTCTTCATCAACGTCGTCATCCCATCCGAGCTCTTGGACGATGAGGCCCGGCTCAAGTTTGAGTTGCTCTACTCCCTCGGTGGACGAGGGAGCCCTTCTGGTGGTTCCACCCATGGCTCTACTTCACCACATAGGCTCCGCGGAACTCCACCCGGCGCGGCGCGGCGCCGCGCCGGGTGGAGGCCTTCACGACGGAATGGCCACCTTTTCCGGGGTCAGGACTCACCTCCGGCGGTGTCCTCCTCGGTGGCATGCACGTCCAGCAGCTGGTACTTGTTGAACGCCTCAGCAGCCTTCGAGGGATCGATCTCGCCCCGCCTGGCCAGCGTCTGCAGGGTGCGCACCACCAGTGAGGCCGCATCAATGTGCAGATGGCGGCGCGCCGCCGGCCGGGTATCGGAGAAGCCGAAGCCGTCGGCACCCAGGGTCACATAGTCGGTGGGCACCCACTCGCGGATCTGGTCCTGTACGGCGCGCATGTAGTCGCTGGTCGCCAGTACCGGCCCGGGACGCCCCGCCAGCTTCTGCGTGACGAATGGCGTGCGCACGGGCAGCTCGGGATGCAGGAACGCCTGCTCGTCGCATTCCAGGCCATCGCGGCGCAGCTCACCCCAACTGGTGACGCTCCAGACATCGGCCACGACGCCCCAGTCCTCCTTGAGCAGGCGCTGGGCCTCCAGGGCCCACGGAACGCCGACACCGGAGGCAAGGAGCTGGGCATGGGGCGCGTTCGCGTCACCGTCACCCTCGTTGATCAGGTGCATGCCCTTGACGATGCCCTCGATATCGGCATCCTCGGGCTCTGCGGGCTGCTGCATGGGCTCGTTGTAGGCCGTGATGTAGTACGAGATGTCCTCGGGATCGTCGCCATACATGCGGCGCAGTCCATCGCGCACGATGTGGGCGATCTCATAGCCGTAGCAGGGGTCATAGCTGACCAGCGCCGTGTTGGTGCTCACCAGGATGGGCGAGTGGCCATCCATGTGCTGGGTGCCCTCGCCGGTCAGCGTCGTGCGACCCGCGGTGGCGGCCAGGTAGAAGCCACGGGCCAGCTGGTCGGCGGCCGCCCACATGAAGTCGCCGGTGCGCTGGTAGCCGAACATCGAGTAGAACATGTAGATCGGCACCATCGGCTGGCCATGGGTCGCATAGCTCGTGCCCGCCGCCGTGAACGCACCCACCGAGCCGGCCTCGTTGATGCCGGTGTGCATGATCTGCCCGTTCTTGGCCTCGCGGTAGCTCAGCATCAGGTCATGGTCCACCGGCGTGTACTGCTGGCCGTTGGGGTTGTAGATCTTGATCGTGGGGAAGAAGGAATCCATGCCGAAGGTGCGTCCCTCGTCGGGCAGGATCGGCACGACGAAGGGGGCGAAGTCCCGCTCGCGCATGAGGTCCTTCAGCAGGCGCACGAAGGCCATCGTGGAGGCCACCTTCTGGTGACCCGACCCCTTGCGCACCGACTTGTAGGCCTTGTCGCCGGGCAACGGCAACTTCTTGCCGGTGGTGCGCCGCTCGGGTAGGAAGCCGCCCAACTTGCGACGGCGATCCATCATGTATTCCATCGCGTCGGAGTTGTCGGGCTCCTTGTAGTACGGCGGCAGGTAGGGATCCGCCTCGATCTGGGCATCACTCACCGGGATGTCACAGCGGTCGCGCAGGCCCTTGAGGTCGTCGATCGCGAGCTTCTTCATCTGGTGGGTCGCGTTGCGGCCGGCAAAGTGGCTTCCCAGGAAATAGCCCTTGATGGTGTGCATCAGGATCACGGTGGGGGCACCGTTGAACTCGGTGGCGGCCTTGTAGGCGTTGTAGATCTTCAGGTAGTCGTGGCCGCCGCGACGCAGCGACCAGATCTGGTCGTTGCTCCAGTCCGCGACCATCGCGGCGGTGCGCGGATCCTTGCCGAAGAAGTGCTCACGCACCCAGGCGCCGTCGTTGGCCTTCATCGTCTGGTAGTCACCATCCTTGGTGACGTTCATGAGGTTCACCAACGCGCCGTCGGTGTCGGCCTCCAGGAGCGGGTCCCAGTTGGAGCCCCAGATGACCTTGATCACATTCCATCCGGCGCCCCGGAAGAAGGCCTCGAGCTCCTGGATGATCTTGCCGTTGCCCCGCACGGGACCGTCGAGCCGCTGCAGATTGCAGTTGATCACATAGGTGAGGTTGTCGAGCCCCTCATTGGCCGCGAGCTGCAGGGCGCCGCGCGCCTCGGGCTCGTCCATCTCGCCGTCGCCGAGGAACGCCCAGACGTGCTGCTGGCTGGTGTCCTTGATGCCGCGGTTGCCCAGGTAGCGGTTGAACTGCGCCTGGTAGATGGCATTGAGCGGGCCGATGCCCATCGATACCGTCGGGAACTCCCAGAAGTCGGGCATGCGACGGGGGTGGGGGTAGCTGGGCAGGCCGCGTCCGCCCATCGGCTTCGAGTACTCCTGGCGGAATCCGTCCAGGTCGGCTTCGGACAGGCGTCCCTCCATGAAGGCACGGGCATACATGCCGGGGCTGCCGTGGCCCTGGAAGTAGATCTGGTCGCCGCCGCCGGGATGGTCCTTGCCCCGCCAGAAGTGGTTCATGCCCACTTCGTAGAGCTGGACGGAGCTTGCATAGGTGGAGATGTGTCCGCCCACGCCCACTCCCGGACGCTGCTGACGGTGCACCACCATGGCCGAGTTCCACCGCAGCATGTGGCGTACCCGCTGCTCGAGGTCCTCGTCACCGGGGTAGGCCACCTGCTCAGCCGGCGGGATGGTGTTCACGTAGTCAGTCGACACCAGCGACGGGATGCCGATCTGCCGGGCGCGAGCCTGCTCGTTCAGCTTCAGCATCACGTAGCGGGCACGGTTGCGGCCATCCGCATCGATCATGCCGTCCAACGAGTCCTGCCATTCACGGGTCTCTTCGGGATCCGTATCGGGAAGATTCGTTGGCAGTCCATTGAGAATCGGACCGGGTTGCTCGCGAGGAATCACTGTCGTCCTTCCATCTGGGCTGACGGCAGCGACCTTTGCTGCCCGTCATTCATCATTCAACCTGACCACCCCGCAGGCCACAACCGGATTCCTCCAGGTGGGGCGATTCAGCCGAGGGCGCATGGCCCTGTGAGCCGGGCCCCGGGCACGCACAGGCATGGTTGGGAATGGTGCGCGACGATGATCCGCTGGGCGGCCACGGCGGTCCGGTTGTCAGGACACCGATAACATCGCAGCGACGAAAGGGATGGACCATGTCACTGTTCGCCGCGGTAGAAGCGACGCCGAACGATCCGATTTTTGGACTCACCGACAAGTTCAACCGGGACACCGACCCCCACAAGGTCAACCTCGGCGTGGGCATGTACCAGGACGACGACGGGCGCGTCCCGCTGCTGGAGAGCGTCAGGATCGCGGAGGAACGCCTCGCCCGGGCCGCGAAGCCGGCGACCTATCCCCCGATGGACGGACTCCCCGACTACAACGCCGATGCACAGCGCGTGGTCTTCGGCGCCGATTCCGAGGCCGTGGCCTCGGGTCGGGTGGTCACCGGACAGTCGCTCGGCGGCACCGGCGGACTCACGCTGGCCGCTGACGTCTACGGCAGCGTCTCCCCCAACCACAAGGCGTTGGTCTCCACGCCCACGTGGGCGAACCACATCGCGATCATGCGCCATGCCGGATACGACGTGGGCAAGTACGCCTATTACGACGGCCGGACCGGCGTCGACATCGACGGCCTCCTGTCCGACCTGTCGGGGGCGGAGCCCGGCACGATGGTCATCATGCACGAGTGCTGTCACAACCCCACCGGATACGACCTCACCCGCAGCCAGTGGGACGCGGTCACCGAGGCGGTCCGGCAGCGCGGGTTGATGCTGCTCATCGACATGGCCTACCAGGGATTCAGCCAGGGCCTCGACGAGGACGCCGAAACCATCCGCCGCCTTGCCGCCGCGGGACTCACCTTCATGGTGTCGAGCTCGTTCTCCAAGAACTTCTCGCTGTACGGCGAACGCGTGGGCGCGGTGCACTTCGTGTGCGCCGATGCCGATGAGGCCGCCCGCGTGCGCACCAGGGTCAAGACTGCCGCCCGCGAGGACTACTCCACTCCCCCGTTGCACGGGGCACAGGTGGTGCGCACGGTGCTGCAGGACGAGCAACTGCGCGACACCTGGACCGACGAGGTGTCGACCATGCGTGAGCGCATCAAGAAGATGCGCACCGGCCTGGTCGACGGGCTGCGTGCCGCCGGGGTCACCGACATGGACTTCATCAGCGACCAGGCCGGCATGTTCAGCTACTCCGGCCTGGACAAGGCCCAGATGGAGGAGCTGCGCGCGGTGCACCATGTCTATGGCACCGATGCGGGACGCATCTGCGTGGCCGCGCTCAATTCACGCAACATCGATCACGTGGTGGCGGCGATTGCCGCTGTGCGGGGTCAGTGAATACCTCGTGCCCGCCCAGTGACCGGCCCTGCATGACACCGGCCGGCCGGCGGGCCACACGCTTGACGCGCCCCGGGCGTGCGTCATGACCGGCGGACTGCCGCCGGTGCTCAGCGACCAGCGTCGCGCCACCATCACCGCGCACCTGGTCGCCCACAGCGGGGAGTTGACCACCCGCGTCGTGGAGGCGATCCAGTCCCGCCACAGTTGGTTCACCCGCCTGGGGGCCGAGGAACGCAGCTGGATCACGGTGGTGGCCCGGGCAGGTATCGACAACTTCATCAGTTGGTTCGCCGACGACGCCAAGGCCGACGTGAACCCCGGTTCCTTGTTCAACGCCGCTCCCCGCGCGCTGACCCGCAAGGTCTCGTTGCACCAGACCGTGGACCTCGTGCGCACCACCGTTGACGTGGTGGGCGAGCAGATCAACGAGCTCGTGCCGCCGCAGGAGCGTCGGGCCCTCGAGCTGGCCATCGTCTACTTCTCCCGCGACGTGGCGTTCGCCGCGGCGGAGCTCTATGCCCGGGCCGCCGAGCTGCGTGGCGGGTGGGATGAGCGCATGGAGGCGCTCATCATCGACGCCGTGGTGCGTGGTGAGGCCGACGACATGGTGGTCTCCCGCGCCTCGGCACTGGGATGGCACAGCCAGGGCGCCGTCATGGTGGTCGTCGGCCCCTCCGCGGCGGGCGCCGACCTCGAGTCCTATCGACATGCCGCAGAAGCGCTGGGCCTGGCGGTCCTCGCCTCACGGCAGGGCGGACGCGTGATCCTCATCGGCAGCGGGGAGCAGCTCACGGACCGCGACGCCGCCCTGGCGCTGGTTGCCCGGTTGGAGTCACGCTTCGGCGTCGGGAACATCATCGTCGGGCCATTGGCCCCGGACCTGGCGAATGCCAACAGGGCTGCCCGCACCGCACTGGCAGCGGCCCGCGTCGCCTATGCATGGCCGGACTGCCCCCGCGTGGCAAGCTCTGCACAGCTGCTGCCCGAGCGGGCCCTGGCGAACCAGGACGATGCGCGCGAGGCGCTCCTGGAGGAGATCTACAAGCCGCTGGCCGACGCGGGCGGCGAGCTGCTCCATACGGCCGCGAGCTTCCTGGAGCACGGCTCACTCGAGGCGACCGCACGCAGCCTGTTCATCCATCCCAACACCGTGCGCTATCGCCTCAAGCGGATCGCCCAGACCACGGGGAACTCACTGACCAATCCCCGGCAGGCCTATGTGTTGAGGCTGGCGATCACCCTGGGAAGGCTTGCGGAGGGCCAGGAGGAGGGCGCGAACGCCCGGAT
The DNA here is from genome assembly GCF_000940845.1 of Propionibacterium freudenreichii subsp. freudenreichii. Classification (NCBI taxonomy): domain Bacteria; kingdom Bacillati; phylum Actinomycetota; class Actinomycetes; order Propionibacteriales; family Propionibacteriaceae; genus Propionibacterium; species Propionibacterium freudenreichii. The sequence goes on from NZ_CP010341.1 coordinate 1,420,142, forward strand.
GCATCGCTGAGGCCTGGCGACACCCGAGCCAGCCGTTCGCACAAAGAAACCCCTCCCAGCTGACCGTCCCCACGGATCATGTTGTAGGAAACCTACAATCCGTGATGGTAGATTTTCGTCGCGCCCAATGCCGGGTTCGAACGACACCGCAGAGGAAGATGGTCAAGTGCTTGCAATCGTCGCGCCCGGTCAGGGCGCCCAGACGCCGGGTTTCCTGAACCCCTGGCTCGAGATCCCGGAGTTCGCCGAGGGCCTGTCCTCCCTGTCGGAGGCAACCGGCCTCGACCTGGTGGAGCTGGGCACCACGGCCGACGCCGAGGCCATCAAGGACACTGCGGTGGCCCAGCCCCTGCTGATGGGTGCCGGACTGTACGCCGGACTCGCCCTCAACACGGAGTCGGAGCACGGCGCCTTCGCGCTGGCCGACGTCGTGGCCGGACACAGCGTCGGGGAGATCACGGCGGCCGCCGGCGTCGGAGTGTTGGATCATGCCCAGGCAGCCGTGTTCATCCGTGAGCGCGGCCGGGGCATGGCGGCCGCATCAGCAGCACATGCCACCGGCATGGCGGCAGTGATCGCCGGAAAGCCCGACGAGGTGCTGGCCGCGATCCGGGATGCGGGACTGACGGCGGCGAACTACAACGGACGGGGCCAGATCGTCGCCTCGGGATCGTTGGAGAACATTGCCAGGCTGCGCGCCAATCCCCCGGCTCGTGCCCGGGTGATCCCGCTCAAGGTCGCAGGAGCCTTCCACACCGACTACATGGCCTCTGCCCAGCCGAAGCTCGCGGAGCTCGCGGACACGATGGTCACCCACGATCCGATCACGAGGCTGCTGTCCAATGCGGACGGAGCCGTGGTGGATTCGGGGCACGAATACCTGCGCCACCTCGTGCAGCAGGTCACCATTCCGGTGCGTTGGGACCTCTGCATGGCTACCATGCAGAGGATCGGCGTGACCGGCCTGCTCGAACTCACACCAGCGAAGACGCTCACCGGTATTGCGAAACGCAACCTTCCCGGCGTCGCGTTGTTCAATCTCAATACGCCCGACCAACTGTCCGATGCGCTCACCTTCTGCCGCGAGCACGCCGGACGAGTACTTGAGCCCCAGGAGGCCTGAGGGATGACCACTCTGAAAACTTCTACCGGCGCGCAGTATGCCCGGATTCTGGGCACCGGTTCGCACCGTGGCTCCCGGGTGGTGACCAACGAAGAGATGTGCACCATGATCGATTCCACCCCGGAATGGATCGAGCAGCGCACCGGAATCCGCGAGCGCCGCTGGGCCACCAAGGACGAGACGGTGCTGTCCATGGCCACCGACGCCGGCCGCAAGGCCCTTGACATGGCCGGGGTGAAGCCCGAACAGGTGGGCGCCATCATCGTGTCGACCGTGTCGCACCACATTCCCTCGCCGGGGTTGTCGGACTACCTTGCCGAAGAGCTGGGCTGCCCTGCTCCCGCGACCTTCGACATCTCCGCCGCCTGCGCCGGATTCTGCTACGCCCTGACGCTGGCCGAATCCATCGTGCGCGCCGGCCATGCCGGCAAGGACGGCTTCGTGCTGATCGTCGGCGTCGAGCGCCTCAGCGATATGACGAACATGGACGACCGCGGCACCGCCTTCCTGTTCGGCGATGGCGCCGGTGCCGCCGTGGTGGGACCCTCCGACACGCCTGCCATCGGGCCGGCCGTGTGGGGCTCCAAGCCGGCGAACGTGAAGACCATCGAGATCCAGTCGTGGACCGAGGCGGACAAGAACCCGACCGGTTTCCCCCTGATCCAGATGGATGGGCACACCGTGTTCAAGTGGGCGCTGTCGGAGGTTGCCGACCATGCCGCCGAGGCGATCGACGCGGCGGGCATCACCCCCGAACAGCTCGACATCTTCCTGCCCCACCAGGCAAACGACCGCATCACCGATGCGATCATCCGTCACCTGCACCTGCCCGACAGCGTGTCGGTGTGCCGCGACATCGCCGAGATGGGCAACACCTCTGGGGCGTCGATTCCGATTGCCATGGATGCGATGATCCGCGAAGGCCGGGCCAAGAGCGGCCAGACCGCCCTGATCATCGGTTTCGGCGCGGGTCTTGTCTACGCCGGCCAGGTAGTCGTTCTACCCTGACTCAAAGCCCGGATCCGATTCCGGACTCCTATCCCAAGTAACTCACCAGAAAGGCGCCACCATGGCCACCAATCAGGAAATTCTCAGCAAGATCGCCGAAATCGTCAACGACGTTGCCGGTGTTCCCGTGGAGGACGTGAAGCCCGAGAAGAGCTTCGTCGATGACCTTGACATCGACTCGTTGTCGATGGTCGAGATCGTCTACTCCCTGCAGGAGGCGTTCAGCGTCGATATCCCCGACGACGACGTCAAGAGCCTGCGCACCGTGCAGGACGCCGTCGACTACATCGAAAAGGCACAAAAGAAGGCCTGAGCCCCCGCTCGGGACCAATTCTTCGATGCCATTCCACTGGAGGAAATCTGCATGACCACTGTTGTCATCACCGGGCTGGGTGCCCTCACACCTCTCGGTAACGACGTGGCGACCACTTGGCAAGGACTGCGCGAAGGGCGCAGTGGAATCGGCGTCATCGACGAGGATTGGGCCTCCGAGCTCCCCGTTCACATCGCCGGTTCGTCCCTGGTGGATGTCACCTCGCACCTGAGCCACGTCGAGATCCGGCGCATGGACCGATCGAGCCAGCTGGCCGTCATCGCCGCCCAGCAGGCGTGGGAGGACGCGGGATTCACCTTCGCCCCCCAGAACGAGACGGATCCCGAGCGCGTCGGCGTGGCCGTGGGCACCGGTATCGGCGGCCTGGAGACCACCGTGTCGCAATGGGACCTCGTGCGCGACGGGAAGCGGCGCAGGGTGAGCCCCTTTGCCGTACCGGCACTCATGCCGAATGCCTCCGCCGCGAACTGCGGACTGCGGATCGGCGCCAAGGCCGCCGTGCATGCCACGGTCTCGGCCTGTGCGTCAAGCAATGAGGCGATCTCGCTGGGCATCGACATGATCCGGCTGGGACGCACCGACATCGTGCTCGCCGGCGGTGACGAGGCCGTGGTGCATCCGCTGACCATGGTGGCCTTCTCGCAGATGCAGGCGCTGTCGAAGCGCAACGACGAGCCCCAGCGTGCCTCACGGCCCTGGGACCGCAACCGCGATGGCTTCGTGCTCTCGGAGGGTGCGGTGATGCTCGTGCTCGAGTCGCTCGAATCGGCAACGGCGCGCGGGGCCAGGATCTACGGAACGCTGGCCGGATCGGGCATCAGCGCCGACTCCTACGACATGGTGAAGCCCGAGCCCAGCGGCGCGGGACAGATGGCGGCCATGCGCAAGGCCCTGGTGGATGCCGACCTCACGCCGGCCGATATCTGCCATATCAACGCGCACGCGACCTCCACCCAGGCCGGGGACACCACCGAGGCGCACGGGATTCGTTCCCTGCTCGGTGACGACGCCGACCATGTGGTGGTCACCAGCACCAAGTCGATGACCGGGCACCTGCTCGGCGCCGCCGGGGCGTTGGAGACGATGGCCACGGTGCTGGCACTGCGTGACCGGGTGTCGCCGCCGACGATCAACCTCGATGATCCGGAGGACGATCTGCGCATCGACATCGCCGCCAACACGGCCCGTCCGCTGCCCGCCAGCGGCCGGCTGGCCGCGCTGAACAATTCGTTCGGCTTCGGTGGGCACAATGTGGCCGTCGCCGTGACCAATGACAATGTGACCCAGTAACCCGGTGGTGGGCCCCCCCACGTGGTGGGGCCGCATTCATCAGGAAGCGCCGGGGTGGTGCGATCGACTGATCGCACCACCCCGGCGCTTCTGTTGCCTTGCTGTTCACCCCGCCTGCTGTTCACCCGGTCTGCGGTTCACCCCGTGCGCCAACCGCACGGCCACCCGCGACGGGCGGACCGCTCAGACGGCGCGGGTCAACCAGCGCACCGGTGCGTCCTCGCTGGCGTGGCGGAAGACGTCGAGTTCCTCGTCCCAGGCGGTTCCCAGCAGGTCGTCAAGCGATGCCCGCAGGTCGTGGCCGGGGCTGCGGTCTGCCAGCGCGTCCCGCAGCCGGTTCTCCGCGACCTGGATGTTCCCGGCCGCATCGGTACCGGTGTGGAAGATGCCCAGGGAGGGCGTGAACGCATAGCGCTCCCCCATATCGGGGTTGGCGTCCTGGGTCACTTCGAAGCGAAGCTCACGACACCTCAACAACGCCGAGACGATCTGGGCACACGCGCCCTCGGGCGCCTGCCAGATCAGCTCGGTGCGCATGGTTCCGGGCTGCGCGGGCTGGCGCGTCCAGTCGGGACTGATGCGGTGGCCCAGCACCGCCCCGATCGCCCACTCAATATGTGGGCACAACGCACCCACCGCGGAGTGGATGAAGATCACGCCGCGTGTCTGGTTTCCCATGCCGGCTCCTCTCGTCGCTCAGGTGTGCCTTCCCCAGCAGCCTGCAGACGATGCCTGACATGGTTTTTCGGTTCTTCCCAGATTGTGCCCCACCGGGCAGCCAGTTGCCAGTTCGCTCCCGGCGCAGATGGCCTCGCTAGGGTTGCGATCATGACCACTGCGCCGCAACACCAGGGACCGACCGTTGCCGACTACGGAGCCTGGAGCTCTCCCCTGACTCCGGCCGAGACCGTGGCGGCCGGCGTCACGCTGCGCGAATTCGGCTCCGACGGCGACGACCTGTACTGGCTGGAGTCCGCGTCCGATGACGTGGCCCGCCTCAGCCTGCTGCGCAGCCGCGACGGGCAGATCGTCGAGATCACCGCCGCTCCGATGAATGTGCGCACCCGGGTCTACGAGTACGGGGGTGGCTCCTGGGGAGCACGTCAGGGCACCGTGGCCTGGAGTGACGACACGAGTGGCCAGGTGATGGCCACCAGCCTGGGCGGTCTCACGATGGCCATCACGCCGGTTGATCCGAACTACCGCTACGCCGCCTTCGTGCCGGTGCCCGAACACGAGTGCATCGTGTGTGTCCGCGAGGACCATTCGGCACCCGGCGAGCCCATCCTGACCATTGCCGCCCTGGCCTGGCCCACGGACGACGTGGTGCCCCATGCCGGCACGGTGCTGGTCGAGGGCGCCGATTTCTATGCGGACCCCACCGTCAACGAGGACGGTTCCATCGCCTGGATCGAATGGAACCAACCGGCGATGGCCTGGGATGCCAGCGCCCTGCGTGCCGGCACCCTGGTTTCCATTCCCGAGCTCGCCGTCATGCATGTGCACACGGTGTTCGATGGGCAGCATGATCCCGGCAGCCCCGTGTCGATCCAGCATCCCAAGTGGGCCTCCGACGGGCGGCTGCTGTTCATGAGCGATGCCGCGGGCTACTGGAACCTCCACATGTGGACGCCCACCCGCGGCATCCGCCAGCTGGTGGACGAGGCGGCCGACGGGGACCTTCCCATGTGGCAGCAGGGTCGTTCCGCCTTCGCCCTGTCGGGGGGCTGGATCTATTACGCATCGTGGGATGCCGGCATCTGTTCGTTGAGCCGGGTGCCGGCCCACGGTGGGGCCAGCGAGGCCCTCACGAGCGTCTCGGACGTGGATGGACTGGCGAGCGTTGGGGGAACCGCATACGCCCTGGTGACGCGACCCAATGCACCTGCCGCGGTGGTCAGCATCGGTGCGGAGGGCATGCGCATTGAGCACAGTCCCGGGGTGCTCCCGGATCCGAAGATCACCTCCGTGGCACATTCCCTGACCTTCGAGGGAAAGCACGGTCAGGTGCAGAGCTGGTTCTTCGAGCCGCACAATGAGGACTTCGTGGCGCCGGCCGGGCCGCTGCCTCCGGTGATCCTCACCGTGCACGGCGGCCCCACCGGGGTGGCCACCGACGAATATGACCCGCAGGTGCAGTTCTGGACCTCACGCGGCTTCGGCGTGCTGTCGGTGAACTATTCGGGATCGGCCGGCTTCGGTCGGGCATATCGGGAGCGTCTGCGCGGGCAGTGGGGAATCGCCGATGTCGATGACTGCATCGATGCCGCCGAGAGCCTGCTGAGCGCCGACCTGGCCGATCAGTCCAAGATCGCGATCATGGGCGGCAGCGCGGGTGGCTTCACCGTCCTCGCGGCCCTCACCCGCTCGTCGGTCTTCTCAGCCGGCATCTGCCGCTACGGGATCGCCGACCTGGTGGCGATGCAGGAGGGCGGCACCCACAAGTTCGAGGCCACCTACAACGACGGGCTGCTGGGACCGTGGCCACAGGCCCGCAAGGTCTATGAGGAACGCTCGCCCATTCACCACCTGGACCAGCTGCACGCGCCGATGCTCATCCTGCAGGGCCTGGACGACGCCGTCGTGCCCCCACAGCAGGCCGACGAGCTCGCCGCTGCCCTGCGCCAGCGCTCGCTGCCCGTATCGGTGGTCATGTTCGCCGGGGAGGGCCATGGCTTCAGGATGCCCGCAACCAGGACCCGGGTGCTGAATGACTCCCTGAGCTTCCTGTCGCAGCTGTTCGGTTTTCGTCCGGCCGGCACGGTGGAGGCGCTCACCATCGAGAACCTGCCCGGCGCGGCCCACTGACCAGCCGTCCGCGGAGGTTCCCGGGCCACAGCGCCCGGGCCCGGCTGCTCAGGCCGGGGTGCCGTAGTCGCGCGGACCGAACAGGGCCGTACCCACCCGCACGGTGGTGGCGCCATGCTCAATGGCCAACGGATAGTCGCCACTCATCCCCATGGACAGCTCGGCCCAGTCGGAGCCGAGCACCCCGTCGTCGCGCAGTCGTGACTGCAGGGCGACCAGGCGGTCGAAGCATGCCGCGACCCGTTCCCGGTCGGGGCTGTTCACCGCCACCGTCATGAGCCCCGCCACGGTGAGGGCATCGAAGTCAGCAAGCGCCCGGCAGAAGTCCTGGGCATCGTCGACGTCGATCCCGTGCTTGGCGGCCTCCCCCGAGGTATTCACCTCGACGAGGACCCTCAGGCCCCTGCCCAGGGTGTTCAGGCGTCGGTCAAGGCGCCCTGCCAGCTTCAGCGAATCCAGCGCCTGGAACTCGTCGATGAGCCCGGCCACCGCGTTGACCTTGTTCGACTGGAGGTGCCCGATGAGGGCAAAGCCGAAATCGTCGTCAGGGCGCAATTCATCGGTCTTCGCGACGATCTCCTGCACATGGTTCTCGCCGAATAACCGATGCGGGACATGCCCGGCCTGGCGCTCCAGCGCGCCGTTCACCTGCCGGACCGCCTCGATCGGATGTGTCTTGCTCACCGGGAGCAGCCGCACCCGGGCGGGGTCACGCCCCGCCCGTTCGCAGGCGTCGGTCACCCCGGCGAGTACTCCGCGAACGCGCTCGTCGACACCAATGCTGTGTTCGTTGTCCATCATGGCCACCTCGCTGCCTGTGATATCACGCCCACCGCGGCCAGCACCGCGAAGATCAGCGCAATCCCTGCGAACCGGTCGGTCACCTCGTGGTACTCCTCGACGTAGCCGATCTGGCGGGAAATGGTCTGGTAGACCGCCTGGAGGTTCTTCATACTGTCAGCCGAATACTTCTTGCCGCCCGACAGCTTCGCCACCTGCGACAGTTCGGCGTGGTTCACCGCCACCGTCTGGCGTTGCCCGTTCTCCACGACATAGCCCGTCGAGGTGCCGTAGGCGATGGTGTAGATCGGCACGTTCTTCTTCTTGGCCTCCGTGGCGGCGTCGGCGGAGTCGCGTCCCATATTGGTGGCGCCGTCCGACAGCAGGACGATCGCACCCGGCGCCGGATCGTCGGGATGGTCGGGATCCTGGGGCGCGAGCTTCTCCAGCACGTCCAGGGACGTGTAGATGCCCTCACCGATGGCCGTCGAGGGGGCGAGCTGGATCGCATCGATGGCGGCCTTGAGCTGGGTGCGATCGGTGGTCGGGGGCATCTTGACATTGGCGGTGCCGGCGAAGGTCACCAGCGCCACGTTGAAGGCCGAGGGCAGCGAATCCACGAAGTCCTTGGCCCCCGACTTGGCGGCATCGAGCCTGTTCGGGGTGACGTCGGTGGCCTCCATCGAGCGCGACACGTCAATGGTGACCACGATGGTCGCCCGCTCCCGGGGGACCTGCGTCATCGCCTGCGGACGGGCATAGGCCACCACCAGGGAGGCGAGGGACAACACCGAGGCCAGCACCGACAGGTGGCGCTTCAGCGCCGCGTCACGCGGCAGCACCCTGCGCAGGATCGAGTTGGTACTGCCACCGGAGGTGGCGCGGCGACGGGCCGCGAGCACCAGGTACAGCAGGGCGATCGCCACCGGAACGGCGAGCCACCACAGCCGGTCGGGGTTCATGAAGCTCATCAAGGGTGTCATCACGGCCACCTGGTTGCCATTGAGACGGCGCCCAGGGCCGCCACCACGCCGAATGCCAGGGAGTAGAGCGCCCACTGGGCGGTGACCTCCGTGTGGGCCGTCTCATAGCCGACGTCGGAGGTCAGGGTCTTGTACACATCGTCCAGCTGCGAGGCGCTCGCGGCGTCCAGGGCCTTGCCTGAACTCGCGTCGGCGATCCTCTTCAACATGTCGGTGTCGGGGGCCACGTTGAAGCGCTGGCCATCAAGGTCGACATAGCCGTTCTGGGTGCCGAACGCGATGGTGTAGATCGGCACATTCTGCTGCTTGGCCTTGTCGGCCGAGGCCACCGGGTCGCCGCCACCGGTCTCGCTGCCGTCGGACAGGAGCACCATCAGGCCGGGGGCCTGCTTGCCGTCGTCACCGGCGGGCGCCTGCTTCAGGGCCTCCAGGCCCACGTCGATGGACGATGCGATCGCCGTGCCGTCGGCCAGCTCAAGGGTCTTGATGCCCTGGTTCACCGGCGCCCGGTCGGTGGTGGGCGGCACCAGGGTGTTCGGATGGCCGGACAGGGTGACCACGGAGACGTTGTACTGCGCCGGCAGGGCGGCCACGAACTTCGTCGCGGCATCCTTCTCGGCGGCCAGGCGCGACGGGCTGACGTCAGTGGCCATCATCGATTGGGAGATGTCGAGCACGAGCACGATGGTGGCGCGTTCGCGGGGCACCTTGACGTCGCCCACCGGCACCGCCCAGGCCCCCGTGATCGCAGCCAGCGAGCACAGCGCCATGGCGACGGCGACATGTCGGCGCCACTGACGCCGGTTCGGCACGACGGCACCCACGATGCCGGTATTCGTGTAGCGGATGCCGCGTCGCTTGCGCAGTTGCAGCACGACGATGTAGGCGATGACGAGCAGCGGGATCACCACCAGGGCCCAGAGCCGGGCCGGCTGCTCGAACTGCCACCACAAGAACTTCGTCACATTGTCCATCAGATGCCCACCCCCTTGGGTGGCTGCGAGATCACGGCCGCGGTGCGGCGGTAGGTGAGCACGAACCGGGCGATGTCGGCAACCCAGTCGCGGTCGGTCCGCAACACGACATGGCCCGCTCCCGCGCGTCGGATCGCCGCGGCCGTCCTCGCCCGTTGGGCGGCGGAGGCGGCATTGATCGCCTGGCGGGTACGGGACTGGTCGGTATCGACGAACTGGGAGAAGTCGGTCTCCGGGTCGCGGATGAGCAGCTCCCCCATGTCGGGGAAGTCGATCTCCGCCGCGTCGAGCACCTGCACGCACACCACCTGGTTGCGTACGGTGAGCCGGCGCAGCGGACGCTCCCAGGCCGGGGGGACAGTGGGGTCGACCTCGGCGTCGCCGGGGGTGAGGAAGTCGGACACCACGATGCGCATGCCCCGCCGCTGTTGGGCGCGGCTGAGCGCCTCGATGCCGGCGGCGAGCTCGACGCTTCCGCCACTGCGGTCCGGCTCGATGGGATCGGCCAGCATGCGACGCAGCAGCCCGTAGAGCGCATTGCGTCCCGACCGTGCCTGCAGCCGGGTGACGCCGTCGTTGTGCATGATCATGCCGCCGAAGCGGTCGCCCATCTTCTGGCTGATGAAGCCGAAGGTGGCGATGGCGGCGATTCCGAGGTCGCGCTTGGTCATGCCGCCGGTGCCCCAGTTCATGGACGGGGTGGCGTCGAGGAGGGCCCACACCTCAAGCTCACGATCGGCGATCGTGTCGCGCACATGCGGCACGGTGGTGCGGGCGGTGACCGCCCAGTCCATCCGCCGCACGTCATCCTGACCGGGTACGTAGACCCTGGCATCGTGCAGATCCGAGCCCGGGCCCGGGAGGAAGCCCAGGTGGTCGCCCTGCAGGTAGCCGTCCAGTCGCCGCACGATCGTGAGTTCCAGGCGGCGCAACGCCGCCTCGGGCGCGAGTCCACGCAGGCTCAGCGTCGGCCCCGACGGCTCGCGGAGCACCGACAGCACGGCCGCGGTGTCAGCGTGTCCCTTCGGCTGCTTCGGGGGGCGGAAGTCCGGGGCCGGGGTCACGACGCCGCGCGCCCACTGCCCGCTTGTGCGGAGGCCGGCGGCTGCTGGCCCTTGTTCCAGACCGGCGTCGGTGCAGGCACCATCGCCAGGACCCGCTCGACGACCTGCGCCGGGGTCACATTGTCGGCGATCGCGTCGAAGGTGAGCGCGACGCGGTGGGACATCACGTCCAGGGCAACGGCCTGCACATCGGTGGGCAGGACATAGTCGCGGCCATGGATCAGGGCCAGCGCGCGGGCCGAGGCCACCAGCCCGAGGGTGGCACGTGACGAGCAGCCGATCTGGATCACTGGTGCGAGGTCAGGCATGTTGAACTCGCTGGGATTGCGGGTGGCGAGCACCAGCCGCACCACATACTCGGCGATCAGGTTGTGCACGAAGACATTGGCGGCCTGATCCTGCAGGCTCCTGGTCAGGTCGGGGTCCAGCACCTGGGTTGCCGTCGGAGCCGTCACCGACATGCGTCGCAGGATCTCAAGTTCCTCGCTGCCCTTGGGATAGGGCACGTCCACCTTGAGCAGGAAGCGGTCCCGCTGGGCCTCCGGCAGCGGGTAGACGCCCTCCGACTCGATCGGGTTCTCGGTGGCGATCACGATGAACGGATTGGGCACCGGATAGGTCTTCCCGGCGATGGACACCTGCTTCTCGGCCATCAGCTCGAGCATTGCCGACTGCACCTTGGCGGGGGCACGGTTGATCTCGTCGGCCAGCACGAAGTTCGTGAACACCGGCCCGAGCTCCACGTCGAAGCTCTCCTTGGACGCTGAATAGACCCGGGTGCCGACGATGTCGGAGGGCACCAGGTCGGGGGTGAACTGGATGCGCGCGAAGGTTCCACCGACGACGGTGGCGAAGGTGCGGACCGCCAGCGTCTTCGCCGTGCCGGGGACGCCCTCCAGCAGGATGTGTCCCTTGGCGAGCAGGCCGACCATCAGCTGCTCGACCATGTGTTCCTGACCCACGATGACGCGCTGCACTTGGCTGATTGCCTCGCCGAGCTTGTGTGCTGCGTCGGCGGTTGACATCGGATGCCCGCTGTCACTACTCACTCGATACTCCTGAGGGGTCGTCGGAACGCCGGGTGGTAAGCCAGCGTCGGTGGCCACCATACCGTGCGGTGGTGACGAATCCGGGCGTGCAGATGGCCCTCGAAACAATTGTGGACAACCCACAGCACGCGCACAGTGCGATGCCATCCGGGACACCGCCACGACCCCCGGCGGGCAGGCGCTGACAGCAATTGCACAGTGGTTCAGCTTCGGTCGCCCACCAGATTGTGGTGAGATGGCGGGGATGTCGGACGAAGAGAGCACAGCCGGGCCCGGAGGCGCAGCCACACCCTCCGCAGGGCGCCCGTCGGTGAACGCCTTTCCCCTGTTGCCCACTGATCCGCCCCGCATCGGTCGATGGTGGCTGGACGCGCGACTGGTTGCGCGTCCCAGTGGCGTGGCCTTCCTCGCCCACGCCGACGGTCAGGCGTCCACGATGCTGATCCTGCTGTCCCGGGGCGCGGCCGGCGACGCGGCGGCCCGTGACCGACTGGCCGGCGAGATCAATCGGATGAGCGAGGAGACCGTGATCGCCCGCGGTGGCCAGGGCCAGGACCAGGGTCGGCTGGCCCACCTGTTCGTGAGCCAGGCCGATGATCCGGTGGGTCCCGGGCATGCCGCCACGGCGCCGTGGACGGTGCTTGCCTGGGATGATTCGGACAATGCCCTGCGCGAGGCCGATCGGCTGTTGCGGTCCGTGGACCTGTCCGGCAGCCCCGAGCTCGGCACGCCCTCCGGCCCGGCATTCTCGCTGCCATGGATCGGGCACTCCACGCCCGGCAACTGGCGGCTGTGGCCCCCCAGCTGGCCCGACCGCAAGGACCGTACGGGGTGGGTGCCCATGTTGGCCAGCTGGTTGCTCATGATCCTCGCCGCGACATTGGCACTGCTCATTGCCGTCCTCATCTTCCAGAACCCCCCGCCCGGTGGTGGCGGAGGCGGCGGTGCGTCCGGTTCGGGCAGCGCCTCGGGCACGGGCAGCGCCTCAAGCAGTGAGGGTTCGGGCACCGAGCCCTCAAGTGGCTCGCCCAGTGGTTCCGGAAGTGGTTCGGGTTCCCCGTCCTCGTCGGGCGGACAGGGCTCACCCACGAAGACCCCGTCGATGAACGCGCCCGGACAGGGCAGTGCCACCACCACCCAGAGCGCCACCCCGCAGCAATCGCGACTGTGAGGTCACCATGACAGGAACTGTTCCCCACGAGGACATCCGGCTGATCGCCACCGACCTGGACGGCACATTCCTGGGCGCCGGGGGTCGACTGGTCGCTCGCAATGTCGAGGCGGTGCGTGCCGCCGCTGCGCAGGGCATCACCATCGTGGTGGCCACCGGTCGCCCGTACCGGTGGACCGATGTGATCGACCCGCTGGCCGACATCCATCCCCTGCTGCTGTCGAGCAACGGCGCCGTCATCGCCGATCCCGCCACGGGACGCGTCCTGCACCACTGGCCGATTGACCCGGCCGACGGATTGGCCTTCGGCGCCGCGCTCGTCAGGCGCGTCCCGGACGCGGGCTTCGCCGTGGAGTTCGCGTCGCACGGTTGGGGGGCGGATGCCCGCTATGTGGCGGCCCATCCGGAGGGCGAACCCGACCTGGTGGCGCCCCTGGCCGATCTGATGGCCTTCGATGACGTCGTCAAGCTGCTGGCGCTGTCGCCCAGCACGCATACCGAGGCCCTGGCCGCGGCGGCGGTGGAGCCGGCCGCCGGGCGGGTCGATCCCACCTTCTCCTTCGTGCGCGATGAGGGGCTGGTGGAGTGCAGCGCGCCCGGCGTCAGCAAGGCCTCCGCGTTGAAGGTGGTCATGGCCGAGCGTGGCATCGACTCCGGTCAGGCCATGGCCTTCGGGGACATGCCCAACGACCTGCCCATGCTGCGTCTGGTTGGCCATCCCTATGTGATGGCCAACGGCCACCGGATCATGCTCGAGGCCGGCTTCCCGATTGCCGGCTACTCCGACGACGGCGCAATGGGGGCCGTCATCGACCGCATGCTGCACATCGCCGGGCCACGGCGTCCGTGACCCGGCGACCGCGGCTGGCCTCAGTGCAGGACTTCCTCGGGTAGTGCCTCGATGAGGCGCAGCCACAGCTCGCTTGCCGTGGGATACGACGGCACGGCATGGCGCAACAGCGGGATGGGTGTCGCCGCGACGACGGCAATGGTCGCGCCGTGGATGAGCTCCCCCACCTCGGGCCCCACGAAGGTCGCCCCCACCATGACCCTGCGTGCCCGGTCGATCACGAGATTTGCGCGTCCGACCAGGTCATCACGCAGCAACGAGGCACCTGCCACCGTGTTGTAGTCGACGGCCGTCACGGCCACGTCGATCCCGGCCGCGCGCGCCTGGGCCTCGGTGAGTCCGGTGTGGGCGAGCTGGGGTTCGGTGAAGATCACCTGGGGCACCGGCACCGACTCCGGCACCGCGTCGGGGGTCCTCCCTGCCGCACGCGCCGCGATGCGTTCGCCGATGACGCGGGCCTGGTACTTGCCCATGTGGGTCAGCAGGGCCCCACCACTCGCGTCACCCACTGCGTAGAGCCACTCGGGGGTGCTTCCACCGGTGATGTCCTGTGCACTCAGACCGACGGCGTCCAACCCCAGGTTGCCCAATTCCGGCCTGCGCCCCGTGGCCACCAGCAATTCATCGGCGACCAGTTCAGGACCCGACCCATCAGCCAGGTGAAGGGTGACCGGCCCGCCGTGGATGTGGCCCAGCCCCGTGTCCTGTGGATCGGCCCTGGTGCATGAGCTGACGTTCGCACCGGTGATGACCTCGATCCCCTGCCGGCGCAGGCCCTCGGCAATGAGTTCGCGGGCGAAGGGCTCTTGCTTCGGCAGCAGGGAACCTCCCCTCACGAGCATGGTCACCTGCGATCCCAGGGCACGCATCCAGGTGGCCGCCTCGCAGGCCACGACACCGCCGCCGATGATCGCCAGGTGCCCGGGGACCTCCACGACGCCGGTTGCGTCCCGCGAACCCCACGCCCGGATCCCCTGGTAGACCGCGGGGACCACCGGTTCACTGCCGGTGGCGATCACCACGGCCTGGCGCGCCCGCAGGACGACGGGTTCGGCTCCGTCGACCTGCACGAGCCGGTCCCCGATGAGGCGGCCGGCACCGCGCACGACATCGAGCCCCACCCCCTGCGCCCAGGACACCTGCCCGGCATCGCGATAGTGGGATACCCAGTGATCACGGCGCTTGAGCAGTTGTTCATTGGACAGGCGTTCGGGCTCCAGCCCGTGCATGTGGTCGGCCTGATTGGCGATCTCGAGGGGCACCAGGAGGGCCTTGCTGGGCATGCAGGCGTAATAGGAACATTCGCCGCCCACCAATTCGGCCTCCACCAGTACGGCGGTGAGCCCCGAGTGCTGCGTGGCGTACTGGGCCACGTTCTCGCCGGCAGGGCCGGCTCCGATCACGACGACGTCGTAGTCACGCGTTTCCGGTTGTACTGAGTTCGCGTCCATTTCGCCATGTTGTCACAGCTGACAGTGTCACAGCCGACAGCGCCACAACTGACCGAGCGGCGGGACGCTGCAGAGCGGGGACCGCACGGCCGGCACCGGCACCACAGCGGCAACGCGATACCCCGGCATGCGGTGTGATGGACATCTGCGGTGTGCCACGACCCGGGGGGAAGGCGACGGCCCCACCATAGCTATCTGCGACATCCTCGCGGAGGCCATGGTAGGGCCGTGCACGCGCGGGCCCGCCAGCCTTGCGGCCGGGGCCACTGTTCCCTCCCAGGGGTGTCGAGGGAACCACGCAGCTCAATAATTGCATCATTCGTGGCCAAATAACAGTGCAGCGTTAGGTTTTTTCCTGTCGTTTTGCCATGGGGGCATTACGCCCTGCTCGCGACCTATCCTGTGGTCATGCTCAGCTACGCCGTGCACGAACATCACCGCTGCGTCCCGGTGGATGACTACACCCGCGACTTCGTGGATGTGCCGCGCTTTGTGGAGTTCTGCAGGGCCTGCCCGCAGCATGATCAGACGTGGGCCTGTCCCGAGTTCGACTTTGACCCCCGCGATGTCTGGGCGCGTTACAGCTGGATCCACCTGATTGCCTTCTCGATGGACTTCGACCCCGACCAGCGCCGCACGGGGTGGGAGCGCGACGAGCTCACCCGCGAGGTGATGGACACCTTCCATCGCGAGAAGAAGCGCGCCCTGCGCACCATGATCAGGCTGCGCAATCGCGTTCCCGGTTCGCAGGTGCTCGGCGCGGGCTCCTGCGAGCTGTGTCGGGTCTGTACCCGTCAGCAGGGTCGGCCCTGCCGCTTGCCGCAGTTGTTGGTGCACTCGATGGAATCGATGGGCGCCGATGTGGAGGCGACCTCCCGCGAACTGTTCGACCATCCCATTGAATGGAGCGATGGCACGAGCCTTCCCGACAGCTATGTGATCGTGATGGGCCTGGTCTGCAATCAGCCCGACCTGCCGCCCGACGCATGGGGCACCCCACGCCATGGCGTGGCGGCGCGGCCAAGCGCCCGGGCTGTGAAAGCGCAATAGTAGAGCTGTGTCCGTCAACCCCAGCTGGCAACTACTCGCCGCACTGATCCTCATGGTGGCGATGTCCGTGGTCGCCTCCCGGATCGGCCATTTCAAGATGGGACGGGGCATGGCCTGGGCGGCCGTGCGGGCGGCGATCCAGCTGTTCGTGGTGTCGGCCATCATCGTGGCCGCCATTGCCCACCTGTGGAGCTCCGCACTGTTCGTCGGGGCAATGTTCGCCATCGCCGTGTGGACGACGACCGGCCGGGTGGGCACCCGCAATGCGTGGGCATGGTCGGCGCTGGCCATGGCCAGCGGGGTCATTCCGCTGCTCATCATCGTCTTCGCCACCGGCACCGCGCCCCTCAACGGGTATTCCCTGGTGCCCATCGGGAGCATCTTCGTCGGCAACATGATGACCGGCCATACGCTCAACGGCCGGCGCGTCTTCCCGGCGCTGCGCGACAACATCGCGACCTACGAGGCGGTCCTGTCGATCGGGCTGCCCCGCTCGAACGCCATCGGGATGGTGCTGGAGCCGATCACCGGTGAGGCCATCGTCCCCGCCCTGGACAGCACGCGCACCGTGGGCCTGGTGACCCTGCCGGGGGCATTCATCGGAGTGCTGCTGGGTGGTGGTTCGGCCCTTCAGGCCGGCGCGGCCCAGCTCCTGGTGCTCGTCGGCATCGTGGCCGGGCAAGCCGTCACGGTCATGGTGATGAACGCCTTCATCCGCCGTGCATTGCTGCTCCCCCGCGATCTCAGGGACAGGCTGCGTCCCTGATCACGCACCGGATCGTTCAGTCCGCACCGTGGCCGACACCCTGCGGCAACCGGCCGCGCTGCCAGCCCAACAGCTGCTCCGCCTGATCGAAGGCGAAGCGGTCGGTCATGCCGGCCACATAGGTGACCACCCCGAGCATCGGGTCGTCCGGGTCACGATGGTCCGGCGGCAACCGATCCTGGTGGGAGAAGTAGAACGACACCAGTTCCTGCAGCACCCTGATCATGGTGTGCGACTGGGCCAGCGATTCGGGACGGGTGTAGATGTGCTCGTAGTTGAACCGGCGCAGCGCCGCCAGGGCGTCTGCGGTGGACGTGTCCATGCCGATCGCCCCGGTGCGACACGACGTGGTCACCACTGCCCCGATCAGGGCGTCGAGCTGCTGGGAGAGCCGCACCCCCAGGGCCTCGTGCACGGTGCCGGGAACCTGATCAGCCCGGATGATGCCGGCATGGATGGCGTCCTCCAGGTCGTGGGCGCAATAGGCGATGCGATCGGCCCAGCTGACGATCTCGCCCTCGATCGTGGCCGGGGCGGGGCGTGACCATGAATGGTTCGCGATGCCGTCAAGGGTCTCGTGGCACAGGTTGAGGTCGGCCAGGGCGACGTGCGCCCCCCAGGGTCCGTGGTCGAAACCCTCCGGCAGGAAGACGTCGAAGGCCTCCTCGGAGGCATGGCCCCCGGGTCCATGACCGCAGTCATGGCCCAGCGCGATCGCCTCGGCGAGGGTGACGTTCGCCCCCACCCCACGGGCAATCGATGTGGCCACCTGGGCCACCTCGATCGCGTGGGTGAGGCGCGTGCGCTGGTGGTCGGTGGGATAGACGACCACCTGGGTCTTGCCCGCCAACCGCCTGAAGGCGGTGGAGTGGATGATGCGGTCCTTGTCGCGCTCGAAGCAGGTGCGCAATGCGTCGGGTGCCTCGGTGCGGTCCCGGTTCCCCGCGCCGTGGGCGAGCGTCGCCCCCTGACGCAGGGTGGCGGCCTCCCGCTGCTCACGGGTGATCCGGTCGATGACCTCGCCCGGCCGTATCGATGCATGGCTGTCGCGATGTGGACGCACCACCTCGTCGCCGCCCAGCTCGTGCTCATGCCCGGCCATGGTGAGCGCCCACTGCCGGGTGCGTTTCGTCACGTCGAGGTCGTGCACATTGTCAGTCACGCCTCCAGTATGGCCGCCGCCACTGACATCAAGCGGGCGCCGCGGACTGCTCAGCCGCCCGATACGGCCAACTCGGCGTCCGACAGGTCCAGGTCGAGGCCGCCCCGGTCGTCGAGCCAGCCGTAGGGCATGACCACCTTGTGGCGTGGCGTGCCCTGACGACCGCGGGGCCGACCAAGTTCCCGTGTGGGGTAGGGACAGTCTGCCCCCGCCTTGTCGAGAAGGCGGGCCAGCAACGCGTCGAGCGCCTCGAAGCTGTCGATCAGCCCCAGGCTGTGACGCAGTTCCCCGCCCACGGGGAATCCCTTGAAATACCAGCTCATGTGCTTGCGGAGGTCCGTGAGGCCGTGCTTGACGCCCATCTGGCGCACCAGCAGCTCCCCGTGCCGACGCACGATCGCGGCCACCTCGCCAAGGGTCGGCAGGGTCTGGACCTGCTGGCCGTGCATGGCCGCCGCCAGGTCGCGGAACAGCCACGGACGCCCCAGGCAGCCGCGTCCGATCTCGACTCCGGCGCATCCGGTGCGCGCCATCATCTCGAGCGCATCGGAGGGTTCCCAGATGTCGCCATTGCCGAGCACCGGGATGTCCACGGCCGCCACGAGTTCGCCGATGCGGTCCCAGTGGGCATGGCCCGCGTAGGCCTCTGCCACCGTGCGCCCGTGCAGGCAGATCGCCGCGGCGCCCTCCTCCTGGGCGATGCGTCCCACATCGAGGAAGGTGGTGTGGTCGTCATCAATGCCCACCCGCGTCTTGACGGTGAGGGGCACGCCGTGGGCGTCGGCGGCACGCACGGACTGCCGGATGATCTCGCGAATGAGGTCCAGCTTCCAGGGCAGTACGCCGCCACCACCCTTCCGGGTGACCTTCGGGACCGGGCAGCCGAAGTTGAGGTCCACATGGTCGGCCCGGTAGTGGGTGCACAGCTCATCGATGGCCCGGGCCAGCACGCGGGGATTGGTTCCATAGGTCTGCACGCTGCGGTGCGGCTCATCGTCGAAGAAGGTGAGCATGGAGTCGGTCTTCACATTGCCGACCACCAGCCCACGGCTCGTGATCATCTCGCACACGCACAATCCCGCACCCTGCTCGTAGCACAGCGTGCGGTAGGCGGCGTTGGTCACCCCCGCCATGGGTGCCAGGACCACCGGGGTGTCGATCTGGACCACCCCGCCGGAGGGAGACACGAGTGTCAGCGGTTGAATCTGGGCCACCGCGCCATAGTAGGCGCTCCGCACGCGCCCCCGGGACGGACAAGGGGCTGTCCGGCCGCGTGGTGCGACCGGACAGCCCCTTGTGGGAACTGCGTCCTGATCAGTTGTCCTGCGAGTGGCGCCCGCGGAACACGGAACGCCAGCGCTCCTTGTTCACGGTGGCGATCGCGGTCAGCGGGATGCCGGCCGGGCAGGAGATGGCGCACTCGCCGTACAGCGAGCAGGGACCGAAGTCCTCATCGAGCTCTGCCACCATGCGACGCGCCCTCGAGCTGCGCTGCTCCTTGCCCTGGGGCATCTTCGCCAGATGCGCCAGCTTGGCGCCGGCGAACAGCATCGCCGAACCATTCGGGCAGGCGGCCACGCAGGCTCCGCAGCCGATGCAGCTGGCGAAGTCGAGCGCGAGCTCGGCCACCTGGTGCGGCTGGGGGCTGGTGTCGGCGTCCGGAGCGGTGCCGGTCATCACGTTGACGGTGCCGCCGGCCTGGATGAGCTCATCCAGGGCGGTGCGGTCGATCGCCAGGTCGCGGATCACCGGGAACGCATTGGAGCGGAAGGGCTCCAACTTGAAGTGCGTCACCTCGGGGAAGGCGCGCAGGTGCTGGCGACAGGCCGGCGTATTGGCCAGCGGACCGTGGGGCTTCCCATTGACCAGGAAGCCACAGCACCCACACACGCCCTCACGACAATCAGACTCGAAGACGACGGGCTCGCCGCCCTGTTCGATGATCTGGTCGTTGAGTCGATCGAGCAACTCAAGGATGCTCATCTCGGGCTCAGCGTCGTTGACGACGTAGTTTTCGAACTCACCCTTGGCGCGAGGACCTGCCTGGCGCCAGATATCCAATGTGACCTTCATCGGTAATCCCTCACCTGCAGATCGATCAGCGAGAATTCCAGGGGCTCGCTGTGACGGACATGAACCCCATCGGGGCGGGTCTCCCAGGCCGAGACGGCGCACCAATCGGCGTCGTTGCGCTTGGCCTCTCCCTCGGGAGTGGCGTACTCGGTACGGAAGTGGGCACCGGCCGACTCGCGGCGGTCCAGGGCGTCGAGGATCATGACCTCGGCGAGCTCGATGAAGTCGGCCACGCGGCCGGCCTTCTCGAGTTCCTGGTTGAGCCGGTGGTCGTCGCCGACGACCTTGACGTCGTTCCAGTACTCCTTGCGCAGTGCCCGCACCTCGGCGAGGCCCTTGGTCAGGCCCGCCTCGTCACGGCTCACGCCACAGTAGGCGTAGAGGATGTCGCCAAGCTTGCGATGGAACCACTCGGGACGATGCGTGCCCTTGCTGGTGAGGAAGGCATTGATGCGATCCTGCACCCGGCCCAGGGCATCCTTGACGGCCGGATCCTGCACGGCCAGCGGCGGCTTGCCGACATAGTCGGCGAGGTAGTTCGGCACCGACAGCGGCAGGGTGAACCAGCCATCCACGGAGGCGGACAACAGGGAGTTGGCACCCAGGCGGTTCGCACCGTGGTAGTTGTTCGATGCCTCTCCGCCGACGAACAGACCGGGCAGGTTGCTCATCTGGTCGTAGTCGACCCACAGGCCACCCATCGAGAAGTGGGCACCCGGTGCGATGCGCATGGGCACCTCATAGGGGTTCTCACCGGTGGCGTCGAGGTACATGTCGAACAGGTTGCCGTAGCGCTCGGCGATGGTCTCCTTGCCGAGACGCTTGATGGCGTCGCGGAAGTCGAGGTACACCGAGTTGTGCAGCGGCCCCACGCCGTGCCCGCTGTCAATCTGCGTGCGGGCGTTGCGGCTGGCGACGTCACGGGGCGTCAGGTTGCCGAATGCCGGGTACTTGCGCTCCAGGTAGTAGTCGCGCTCGTTCTCGGGGATGTCATTGGCCGGGCGATCGTCGCCGGCCTTCTTCGGCACCCAGATGCGTCCGTCATTGCGCAGGGACTCACTCATCAGCGTGGTCTTCGACTGCCAGTGTGAACTGACCGGAAGCGCCGTGGGGTGGAACTGCAGGAAGCACGGGCTCGCGAAGTACGCGCCCTGCTTGTGCGCACGCCAGGTGGCGGTTGCATTCGAGTTCTTGGCCAGCGTGGACCAGTGGTAGACCGAGCCGTAGCCGCCGGTGCACAGCACCACGACATGGGCCGTCCAGGCCTTGATCTCGCCGGTCAGCAGATCGCGGGTGACGATGCCCTGGGCACGGCCGTCCTTGACGATCAGGTCAAGCATCTCGGTGCGGTTGTGCATCTTCACGGTGCCGGCGTCGATCTGCTCCTGGAGCGCCTGGGAACAGGCGATCTCCATCTGCTGGCCGGTCTCGCCGCGCGTGTAATAGGTACGCGAGACCTGCACGCCACCGAAGGAACGGGTGGCGAGCTGACCGCCGTATTCACGGGCGAAGGGGGCACCGATCGCGTACATGTGGTCGATGACACGCACCGACTCCGTACCAAGGCGCACCACGTCGGCCTCACGGCCCCGGTAGTCGCCGCCCTTAACGGTGTCCTTGACGAAGCGCTTCAGCGTGTCACCGTCGACCTTGCGGGCACGAGCGGCGTTGATGCCGCCCTGCGCCGCCACGGAGTGGGCGCGACGCGGCGAATCATGGAAACAGAAGCAGTCGACGTCATAGCCGAGCTGGCCGAAGCTGGCCGCGAAGCCCGCACCGGACAGGCCGGAGCCCACGACGATGACCTTCATCTTGCGACGGTTGGCCGGGTTGACCAGTCGGTAGTCGTCCTGACGGTGCTCCCAGGTGTGGAGCACATCGCCGGCGGGGACGTGCCCGTCGATCTCGGCACCGACCTCATAGCCGGCGGCCTTCTGGGCCGGGCCCAGGTGGTCGCGGGCGGCCTCACCGGTCAGGTGCGAGGCCGGACGGTGCGCACTGGCACGGGCAGGCTTCGGGGCTGACGGGATCGATGCAGCCTTGCCGGCCGCACCGGAGAAGAGATTCTTGATGATATTCACGAGATCACTCCAGCGAGGATGAGCATGGGGAGTGCACCGTTGGCCACGACGATGGCCAGCGCAATGAGGAGCCCGATGAGGAACCAGACCTTGCGAAGACGGGGGCCGGTGCCACCGAAGTCATTGATCGTGTTCCAGGCACCCTGGCCGATATGGCATCCGATGATCACCATGATCACGGAGTAGAAGATCGCCATCCAGGGACGGGACAGGCTGGCCACGAGGTTCTCGTAGGCATGGATCTGGACCTGGTCGCCACCGAGGTGGACGGCAGGCTGGTAGTACTGCGAGGACAGTCCGGCGCCGATCGTGAGATCGAGCAGGTGGACCACCACGAAGACCAGGATCAGCAGGCCCGACAGGATCATCGTGCGAGCGAAGAAGGACTTGGGCTTGGCGCCGTAACGACCGAACTTGCCACGAGCCTTACGGCCACGCAGCCAGACGGTAATGCCGGCCCAGACGTGCAGCACCAGGCAGGCTGACAGCACCAGGCGGAAGATCCACAGACCACCCTCATAGGGCAGCAGCGGATACAGCAGGGTGCGCAGGAAGCGGGCGTAGGCGTCGTAATCTTCAGGGCCCATAAAAGCCTTGAGATTTCCGACCATGTGCACAAAGACGAACAGGGCGAAGATCGTTCCAGTCACCGCCATGGTGACCTTCAGAGTCACATTGGACGGACGTTGCTTCAGCTTGTGACGCGTTACAACGTCCCCTTGCCCTCCTGATGTCGTCAGACCGACACTCATGAGGAACTCCAATCCGAGGGTTAATTGGTCCTACCATATGCCCCATGGCGCTCCGGGGCCCACTTGGGTGGGGGGTTCGGACCGGTTTGCCTCATACCTGGGGCCCTTGTTCGTCACCCCACGGTGCGCAATGGAGCAGCTGTGGGCCGAACCCGGGCAGTGGCCCGCGGGATATGGACGGGCGTCCACCGCACGCCCGGGGGCAAAGGCGTTTTCCCAGAACCCGCCCGGCGCGGGATTCGTGGCGCTATCGGGTCGCTTTCCCCTCGCCCGCCGCTTGCCCCGGTAATGGTGTTTCCGCGGGCCGCAGGGTGGCAAAGGGATCGGTGACTTCGTAGGCGGCTTCGACGAACCGATAGGTGCGGGCAGGGCGTCCCCCACCCGACCCAGAGCGGCGACGGCGTCCGGTGGGCGCGATCTGGCCGCGACGCGTCAGCACCCGTCCCAGATTGGTGACGTCGACGTCGTGGCCCAGCACCCCCACATAGACATCGCGCAGCTCCTTGAGGGTGAACTCATCGGGCGCCAGGGCAAAGGCGATGTTGGTGTAGGACATCTTGCTGCGCAGCCTCCTGATGCCGGCCTGCACCACTGCGGCATGGTCGAAGGCCATCGGCGGGAGCGCACGCGTGTCGAGCCATTCGGCCGCACCCCCCGGCACCGGTCCGCTCTGCCCCAACAACACCAGGTAGGCGCTCGCGATCGTGCGCTCAAAGGGATCGCGCCCCGGATCGGAGAAGGTCGCCAGCTGTTCGGAATAGCGGATGCTCGTGAGGTCGAGGCGCGCCGCAAGATGGCGCTGCACGGCCTGATCCATGGTCTCCCCCGCGTTCACGGGGCCGCTCGGCAGCGCCCAGTCGTCCTTGAAGGGGGCCCGGTGGCGTCGCCACGCCATCACCTCGAGGCGGGCGCCCGGCTGCGCAAGCGCGCGGAAGACGACGGCCAGCACCTCGTGGCGGAACCTGGCGACCGGCGGCTGATCCGGCGCTTGTGTCGTCATGGGGCCATGCTAACGTTCGGTTCAGTTTTCGACTCTCGAACGATAACCAAGTTGAGGAAGTCTCCCATGACCGACACCGCCATCAGCCAGGACCTGTGGGCCGACGAGATCCATGACCTCGCGCGCAGCCGGGACGCCGTGATCCTGGCCCACAACTACCAATCACCGCAGATCCAGGACGTGGCCGACCACGTGGGTGATTCGCTCGCCCTGTCCCGCATCGCCGCCGAGGCAACCGCTTCGACCATCGTCTTCGCCGGGGTCCACTTCATGGCCGAGACGGCCAAGCTGCTCTCCCCCGACAAGACCGTGCTGATCCCCGACGCCAACGCCGGCTGCTCGCTGGCCGATTCCATCACCGCCGAACAGCTGCGGGCCTGGAAGGCGGAGCATCCCGGTGCCGTGGTGGTCAGCTATGTCAACACGACCGCCGAGGTCAAGGCGGAGACCGACATCTGTTGCACCTCGTCCAATGCGGTCGAGGTCGTGGCGTCGATCCCCGAGGACCGCGAGATCCTGTTTTGCCCCGACCAGTTCCTGGGCGCGCACGTGCGACGCCAAACGGGCCGCGAGAACATCCACGTCTGGCTTGGCGAATGCCATGTGCATGCCGGCATCTCCCCCGATGAGCTCATCGCCAGGGTGCACGACCACGCCGACGCCGAACTGTTCGTGCATCCCGAGTGCGGCTGCACCACCACGGCGCTGTGGTTGGCCGGCCGCGGTGACCTGCCCGCCGGGCGGACCAAGGTGCTGTCCACCGGCGGAATGCTCGATGCCGCACGCACCACCCAGGCCCCCGAGGTGCTGGTCGCCACCGAGGTGCACATGCTGCACCAACTGCGCCAGGCCAACCCGCAGGCGACCTTCACGCCGGTGAACCCCCGCGCAACATGCCCCTATATGGACATGATCACCCCCCAGAAGCTGCTCGACTGCCTGCGCGGGGGCCACGACGAAGTGACGATTGACCCGGCGATCGCCGAGCGGGCCCGGGCCAGCGTCGAGCGAATGATCTCCATCGGGAACGCGGGACGGGGCGAATGACGATGGGCACGTCCACACAGGGCGCCGAATTGGCGCACGGCACACCGGCCTGGCATGACGACGCCACAGTGGTCGTCGTCGGGTCCGGAGCGGCGGGCCTGATGGCAGCGGTCGAGCTGGCCGGCGCCGGCGTCGACACGATGGTGCTGTCCCGCGGCCGGGTCACCGACTCCAGCACCGATTGGGCACAGGGCGGGTTGGCGGCCGTGTGGTCCGACCAGGACTCCCCCGATCTGCACGTGAGTGACACCCTGACCGCCGGGGCGGGCCTGTGCGCCGAGGATTCGGTGCGCATCCTGGTCAACGAGGCGCCCGCGGCGCTGCGTCGCCTGATCGAGCTGGGTGCCGTCTTCGACAAGGACCGGACCGGGGGCATTGACCTGCACCTCGAGGGGGGACACCATGCCCGCCGGATCCTGCATGCGGGCGGGGACCAGTCGGGCCACGAGGTGGAGCGCACGCTCGTGCAGTGCGTGGCCGATGCCGTGGACGGCCCGCTGTCGGTGCGCGAAGGCGTGCGCGCCGTCGACCTCCTGGTGGACGCGCAGGGCCGCTGCAACGGCGTCCGTGCGCTCGACGCACAGGGCAGGCTCGGGGAGGTGCGGGCCGCCTCGGTGATCCTGGCGACCGGCGGGATCGGCCAGCTGTGGACCACCTCGACCAATCCACCGGTTGCCACCGGGGACGGGCTCGCCATGGCATGGCGTGCCGGTGCAGTGCTCAGCGACCTGGAATTCATGCAATTCCATCCCACGATCCTCGTGGTGCCGGCCGATCACCGCATTCCCGGCGATCGCGGCGTGCTCATCTCGGAGGCCGTGCGTGGGGAGGGGGCATTCCTGATCGACCACCGGGGCACGCGGGTGATGGCGGGGCTGCATCCACTGGCCGACCTCGCCCCGCGCGACGTCGTCTCGGCAGCCGAACATGCGCACATGGCACGCACCGGCGAGCGGAACCTCTTCCTCGATGCCACCGCCTTCGGCGCGCAGGCCTGGGAGCACAAGTTCCCCTCCATCCTGGCGATGTGTCGCGAGCGCGGGGTCGATCCGGTCACCGAGCCCATCCCGGTGCGACCGGGCGCGCACTACCACTGTGGTGGGGTGCGTGCCGACATGGACGGTCGCACCAGCATCGAGGGGCTGTTCGCCATCGGGGAGGTCGCCTGCACGGGCGTGCAGGGAGCCAACCGCCTGGCCTCCAACTCGCTCACCGAGGGGCTGACCATGGGACGTCGGGTCGCCCGGCTGATCGCCACCGGTAAGGGCGTTCCCACCGGGCCCGCATCGGGGGGTGACGCCGCGCGCCGGCAACTTCCCCCACAGGATCCGGCGCTGTTCGACGCGGTGCGACGCACGATGACTGCCGCGGGCAGCGTATTGCGCGACGCCCGAGGCCTTGACAATGCGCGCCGGGCCCTTGCCGACCGCGCCACACCGGCCGGGACCCTCACCAACGCCACGCTCGACGCGACAAACGCCGCCCAGGTGGCCGAACTGCTGCTGGCGGCCGCGGCACTGCGTCGCGAATCACGCGGCAGTCATCGCCGCTCCGACTTCACCGAACGCTCCGCACAATGGCAGTGCCACCAGGACTGGAGCCTCGACGCACACGGACTACCCGAGATGACCATCCGGACGATCGGCCACGAACAGGCCCCTGAAAGGAGTGCAGCATGAGTCCCGATGTGGCCGTTGGCCAACAAAGGATCGACCCGGGGGATGTCCCCGGGGCGCTACGCGATGCCGGCCTGGAGCCCGAGGATGTGGGAGCCACGATCGACCGCGCGCTGGACGAGGACCTGGCCTATGGCCCCGATGTGACCACCGAGGCGATCTTCGATCCCGCAGACCGAGCCACCGCCTGGGTGGCGAGCCGTCAGGATGGTTGCCTGGCCGGGTTGCCGGTGGCCGCCGCGGCAATCCATCGCCTGGCCGCCCGGCAGGGCACCACCGCCCGGGTGACCCTGTTGGCCCACGATGGCCAGCGGGTGCATCCCGGCGATCGGGTGTTGCTGATCGAGGCGTCCCTGCGCTGCCTGCTGACCAGCGAACGCACGATGCTGAACCTCCTGGGGCAACTCTCGGGCGTCGCAACCCAGACTGCCCGCTGGGCCGACGCGCTGGCGGGGAGCCGGGCCGTGATCCGTGACACGCGGAAGACCGTGCCGGGACTGCGCACGCTGCAGAAGTACGCAGTGCGCTGCGGCGGCGGGCAGAACCACCGGATGGGACTGGGCGATGCCGCACTGATCAAGGACAACCACGTGGCCGCGGCGGGCCGGATCGCGCAGGCGATCCGGGCCGTGCAGTCGCATGCGCCACAGGTGGCCTGTGAAGTGGAGTGCGACACGCTCGACCAGGTGCGTGAGGCTGTCGGGGCCGGTGCCCACCTGGTGCTGCTGGACAATATGGCCCCCGACGTGATGCGCCGTGCCGTCGCGATCTGCCGGCCGGCCGGTGTCAGGACCGAGGCCAGCGGCGGGCTCCTCCTGGCCGACGCGCCGGCCGTGGCGCCCACCGGCGTCGACTATGTGTCCGTGGGAGCGCTCACCCACTCCAGCCCCGTGCTGGACCTCGGCCTGGACATGGACTGACACGCCCGGACGTCATCGGAGGCGCGCCGTCAGAGATACACGCGTCAAGAGATATGGGGAGGGCCCGTCACAGTTGCCTGTGACGGGCCCTCCCCATATTGGTCAATCGTGCGTAGTGCGTCGATCAGCAGCCGAGCAGGCGGCTGGACAGGTACTCGCTGACACCGCTCAACGGGACGCGCTCCTGGGCCATCGAATCACGCTCGCGGATGGTCACCGCGTCGTCATCGAGGGTGTCGAAGTCAATCGTCACGCAGTAGGGCGTGCCGATCTCGTCCTGACGGCGGTAGCGCTTGCCGATGGCCTGGGCGTCGTCGAAATCGACGTTCCAGTACTGGCGCAGCTCGTCGGCCAGCCCCCGGGCCTTCGGCGACAGCTTCTCGTTGCGCGACAGCGGCAGCACGGCCACCTTCACCGGGGCCAGGCGCGGATCGATCTTGAGCACCGTGCGCTTGTCGACGCCACCCTTGGCGTTGGGGGCCTCGTCCTCGGTGTAGGCGTCGACCATGAAGGCCATGAACGAGCGGGTGAGCCCCGCGGCAGGCTCGATCACATACGGGATGTAGTGCTTGTTCTGGGCCTGGTCGAAGTAGCTCAGGTCGGTGCCGGAGTGCTCGGTGTGGGTCTTCAGGTCGAAGTCGGTGCGGTTGGCGATGCCCTCCAGCTCGCCCCAGTCCGAACCGGCGAAACCGAACTTGTACTCGATGTCAACGGTGCGCTTCGAGTAGTGCGACAGCTTCTCCTTCGGATGCTCGAACAGGCGCAGGTTGTCCTCCTCGATGCCCAGACCCACGTACCAGGCCTTGCGGTGATCGATCCAGTACTGGTGCCATTCCTCATCAGTGCCGGGTTCGACGAAGAACTCCATCTCCATCTGCTCGAACTCGCGGGTGCGGAAGATGAAGTTGCCGGGCGTGATCTCGTTGCGGAAGCTCTTGCCGGTCTGGCCGACGCCGAACGGGGGCTTCATGCGCGTTGAGGTGAGCACATTCTTGAAGTTGATGAAGATGCCCTGGGCGGTCTCGGGACGCAGATAGTGCAGGCCGGCCTCATCGTGGATGGGTCCGAGATAGGTCTCGAGCATCATGTTGAAGTCACGGGGCTCGGTGAACTTGCCGCGCACCCCGCAATTGGGACACGGGATGTCCTCCAGCTTCACGGTGTCCGCGTCGGCAATCCCCTTGCGGAAGGCGTACTCCTCCTGCAACTGGTCGGCACGGAAGCGCTTGTGGCAGTTCTGGCACTCGACCAGGGGATCGTTGAACACGGCAACGTGTCCGGATGCCACCCAGACCTCACGGGGCAGGATGACCGAGGAGTCCAGCCCGACGATGTCGCCGCGGCTGGTGACCATATAGCGCCACCACTGCTTCTTGATGTTCTCCTTGAGCTCCACGCCCAGAGGGCCATAGTCCCATGCCGCCTTGGTGCCGCCGTAGATCTCCCCACAGGGGAAGACGAAGCCGCGCCGCTTGCACAGGTTGATGACCTTGTCGAGTTTGCTCTCTGCCACTGTTGCTCCTCTGGTTGCCCGGGGCGGGCCCCGGTCACGTCCCGATACCTGGCTGGCATCGGATGGACGGCCGCCGGGATTCCGCGGCCGCTTCCCCAATCATGCCCGAGTGCGCCATAATCGGCTCCCGCTCTCAGGGGCGCGGACGGGCCATCGTCCGGCCCCCGCCGGACCGGACTCCTAGTTGAGAACGATTTGCACATGGGAACGACTCTTATCTAGAATCATTCTCATGAACTTCACGCCGCGTACACGGCTCTCGAGATGGGCCGTCGGGCTTGTTCTCGGAGCACTCATCGTCCCACTTGCCGCCTGTTCAACGCCTTCGTCATCCAGTAGCGCGTCGGCCGGCAAGCTCAATGTCGTCACTGCCTTCTATCCCTTCGAATTCGTCAGCCAGCGGGTTGCCGGGGACCATGCCAATGTCAGCTCGCTGACGGCCCCGGGCGCCGAGCCCCATGACCTGGAGCTCACCCCGAAGCAGACCGCGTCCATCGGGGCGGCCGACCTGGTGGTCTACCAGACGGGATTCCAGTCGGCAGTTGACCAGGCGATCAAGCAGAGCACGCCGAAGCATGCCGTGGACGTGGCCAGCATCGTGAGCCTGCAGGCGCCCCAGGGCACCGTCGACCTCGGCGATGGCGACGATGACCAGTACACCAAGGATCCGCACGAATGGCTCGACCCCACCAACGTCGAGACCATCACCAACGCGGTGCGTGACCAGCTCAGCACCATTGACCCGTCCCACAAAGGCGATTACGAGGCGAACGCCGCCAAGCTGGTGGCCGACCTCCAGGGCGTGGACAACAGCTACAAGACCTCGTTGAGCACCTGCACCCAGAAGACCTTCATCACCACCCATGCCGCCTTCGGCTACATGGCGCGACGCTACGGCCTCAACCAGATCGGTATCTCCGGGCTCTCGCCCGACGAGGAGCCCTCGCCGACCCGCATCGCCAAGGTGCAGGACCTGGCCAAGCAGAACAATGTGACCACGATCTTCTACGAGACGCTGATCTCACCGAAGGTGGCCGAGTCGATTGCCGGTGACCTGCACCTGAAGACCGATGTGCTCGATCCGCTGGAGGGCATCACCGACAAGTCCCGTGGCAGCGATTACCTGCAGGTGATGGACTCGAACCTGACGGCCCTGAAGACCGCCAACGGCTGTTCGTGACCCCATCATCCCCATGAGCTGGTGAGCTCGCCTGCACTCCTCCCGCAGGCGGGCTCACTGCGCTGTCCACTACCCGAATCGAGAACGCACACATATGCCCGACAACCAACCCGTGATCTCGTGTGAGGACCTGTCGGTGACCCTCGAGGGCCACCAGATCCTCTTCGATATCGACGCCGAAGTTCATCGCAACGAAACCGTCGCCCTGCTCGGGGCCAACGGCTCCGGCAAGACCACCCTGGTACGCGCCCTGCTGGGGCTCATTCCCATTTCCGGGGGCACCGCCGAACTGTTCGGCACTCCCCTGTCGCAATTCAAGGACTGGAACCGACTTGGCTATGTGCCCCAGCGGGGGCATTCCCAGGTGGCCAATGCCACGGTGCGCGAGGTGGTCGCCACCGGGCGGCTGGCCAATCGCCACTTCTTCTCGCGCATGCACAAGCAGGACCGCGATGCGGTCGACACGGCCCTGCGACGCGTCGAGTTGAGCCATCGTGCCGGTGATCCCCTGTCGGTGCTGTCCGGCGGACAACAGCAGCGCGCACTCATCGCCCGGGCGCTGGCCAGCGAGGCCGAGCTGCTCATCCTGGACGAGCCGCTGGCCGCGCTCGACATCCCCACCCAGGAATCCCTGGCCCGGCTGTTCGAACGCCTGAAGTCTGACGGACTGTCGATGTTGGTGATCCTCCATGAGCTGGGCCCGATGGAGCGGCTCATCGATCGCAGCATCATGATCCAACTGGGCC
The DNA here is from genome assembly GCF_000940845.1 of Propionibacterium freudenreichii subsp. freudenreichii. NCBI lineage: Bacteria > Bacillati > Actinomycetota > Actinomycetes > Propionibacteriales > Propionibacteriaceae > Propionibacterium > Propionibacterium freudenreichii. The sequence continues at coordinate 1,450,993 of NZ_CP010341.1, forward strand.
ACAAGATCTACGACGGGCCGCTGATGGCGGGTCCCGCCATTGATTCGGGCCACCACCATCCCGCGCCGATCGGCGCCGACCAGGCCGTCATCAGCGGCCCCGAGATGCGTCGTCCGCACCTGACCAAGGAGGCCTGAGGTGAGCGTCTTCGCACTTGCCTTCATGCAGCGGGCGTTGATCGCCGCGTTGCTGTCCGGATTCATGTCGCCCGCAGTGGGCACCTACATCGTGCAGCGCAAGTTGAGCCTGCTGGGCGACGGGCTGGGTCACGTGGCCATCGCCGGCGTCGGCCTGGCGCTGTTGACCGGCTGGGCACCGACACCGGTGGCCATCGTGATCTGCGTGGTGGGCGCGGTGTCCATCGAGTTGCTGCGCCAGAGCGGACGGGCCCCCGCGGATGTGGGGCTGGCCATCCTGTTCTATGGCGGACTGGCCACCGGCGTCCTGCTTGCGGGAATCTCCGGTCAGGGCACCGGGGTGTTGTCGCAGTACCTGTTCGGGTCGCTGACCACGGTGAGCATGTCCGATGTGGCGCTGGTGGCCGTGATGGCCGCCATCGTGATCATCCTCTCGTTGGGGCTGTCACCGCAGCTGTTCGCGGTGTGCGCCGACGAGGAGTTCGCACGCAGCCAGGGCCTGCCGGTTCGGGCCCTGGAGATCTGCATCGTGGTGATGGCCTCGGTGACGGTGGCCGTGTCGATGCGCACCGTGGGCCTGCTGCTCGTCAGCGCGCTGATGGTCGTACCGGTGGCCGCCGCCAACAACCTGGTGACCGGCTTCTACCGCTCGATGTTCACCGCGATCGGCATCGGTGTGGTGGTGAGCTTCATCGGCGTCACCGGCTCCTACTACTGGAACACCGCCTCGGGCGCCACCATCGTGGTCAGTGCCATCGCGGTCTTCGCCCTGAGCTGGCCGGTGGGATCGCTGCTGAACAGGCGCCGCCTGGCCCGTTCCCAGCGCATCCCCGATCCCGAGACGGCCCGCGACAACGCCGCCGAAGTCGCCGCACACCGTCCGGTCGACCCGTCCGAACTGGTGGGCGAGGACGGCAACCACCCCCGAATCCAGCATGGCGACCATGTGGACTATCTGCACGGGAACCATCGCCATGCCCCACATGGAGATCATTTCGATGAACACTGAACGGGACCCGGGTCCCGAGCAGGAAACCACCCCCGCCGCCCCACGTTCCACCATGGGACGCGAGGAGGCCCCCCGCCCCCGACCCCGCCAGACCAAGCAGCGTCAGCTGATCAGCCGGATGCTGGAGAACCAATCCCGCTTCCGCACCGCGCAACAGCTCCATGCCGATCTGCGCGCCGCTGGAGACAGCGCCAGCCTGGCCACGGTCTATCGGGTGCTCCAATCGTTGGCGGAGCACGGCGAGGTCGACACCTGGCGCACTCCCGGCGGCGAGCTGGCCTTCCGGCACTGCTCGCCGACCCACCACCACCACCTCATCTGCTACCGCTGTGGGCGCACCGTCGAGATCGACGCCGGACCCGCGGAGCAGTGGGCGTCCCGGGTTGCCGCCGAGAACGGCTTCATCCACGCCGAGCACCAGGTGGAGGTCTACGGGCTGTGCCCCCAGTGCGCCGCCGAGATCGGCGAGGGCCACTGATCTCTGCCCCCGCGCCTTCGCGGTACCCGGGTGCCCCATGGCCCGGGTATCCCGGTAGTGTTGGGGGCACAAACTTCCATCGCCGAAGGGAAGCCGGTGAGATGCCGGCGCTGACGCGCAACCGTGAGCCGGGCCATCTGGCCTGATGAGCCGGGATACTTCGCGAGATGGTCTGGCCACAACCCGCTGCCGCGGTCGCAGTGGAGGCGGACATCCGTCGTCCCTGCTCGCAGCGAGAGAGGACGACGTGCCATGTCCACGTCACACGGAGCATCCCCGGGATCGCTCATCCCCCTGGCGCCCGGCCCATCGGTGCCGCGCACCTTTGCACCCGCCCCGCGGCTCCTGCCGCGCTCCGTGCGGGTGGCGGGGTCCCCTGTCACCATCCTGACCGACCGGGCCGGCACACCGACCCCGCTGGAACGCACCCCACGGCCCTTCACCCGGGCAGAACTCGAGGTCGCCTGGGTGCAGTGGTCCGCGCTGGATCCACGACTCGCCGACACGGTGTTGGTGCTGGCACACACCGCACTGAGGTGGGACGAGGCCCGGGCACTGACCGTTGACGACCTGGTGCCCCATGCCCATCAGATCATCGTGCGCGCGCACTGCCCGGGCCGGGTCCGACGCCCGCTGGCACCGGCCCTGCACCGGCGGGTGCCGGTGTCGTTGCGCATCCGCCAGGCGTTGCGCAGGCTCGCTTCCACGCCGGGACCCCGGGGACTGGTGTTCACCGACCCGGACGGTGCCCCACTGCGTCGCGCCACGGTGCGGCGGGTCCTCGACTGGTACCACACCGCCCCCGGCCATGGCCTGGCCGATCTTCCGGCCACTGCGGCCCAGTTGTGGGCCGACGACGGCACGCCCCGCGCGGTCGTGGCCGAGTGGAGCGGGCGTCCGGCCTGGTCGTCGCGACCACGGGGCTGAGCCCCCGGACTCCTCCACTGCTGGGACCCGTCGCCCGGCCTCCCCGGCGCCGGATTCCCTTGCAGCGGACCTTTGCAGCCGGGCCCCTGTCCCGCTGGGCCAGCACCACCGTGCGGCGCCTTCGACGTGCACACGCCAGCGAGCCCCGGCGGGTGGGACCGGCCGGGGCTCACGTCCATCCCGACGAGGCACGGGACGGCTGGTGGGGCGTGATCAGCGAATGTTGAGACCGCTCTTCAACACGCAACGACGCTTGCGGGCGAAGCAGCGGGCCGAGGTCAGGCCCTCACCGGTCGGGCCGGCGATGGTGAAGGTGGGAAAGCCCTCACCGTCGATGCCGATGCCGTTGTACGAGGGACCGTTCTTCACGAAGATCGTGGTCTGGATGAGCTTGCCCATCTTGGTCAGCGCGTTGACATTCGACGAGTGCATCACGGCCGTGTGACGGTTGCCGTGCTCCACCTCCACCGCCTTGTCGATGGCGGTGTCGACATCGGGCATCCGCACGATCGGCAGGATCGGCATCATCAGCTCCACCTGCACGAACGGATGGTCGAAGGGCACCTCGCAGATCAGCAGGCGCGTGTCCTTGGGTGCGCTCAGGCCCACCTCGGAGGCGAGCTGGGCGGCCGGCTTGCCCACATAGGCGGCGTTGGCATGCTGGCCCTTGGTCACCAGGGCGGCCAGCTTGTCCATCACGGCGCGATCCTTCAACTCGAAGCAGCCGTGCTTGAGCATCTCGAACTTGAGCAGGTCGGCAATGGAATCAACCGCCAGCACCTCCTTCTCGGCGGTGCACGGGAGGTTGTTGTCGAAGCTGGCCCCGTCCACGATGTCCCGGGCCGCCTTGGCGATGTCGGCGGTGTCATCCACCACGGCCGGCGGGTTGCCGGCACCGGCACCGATGGCCTTCTTGCCGCTGGACAGCACGGCCTTGACGATGCCCGGGCCGCCGGTTGCCACGAGCATGCGCACCTTCTCGTGCGACATCATGGCGTTGGTGTTGTCGATGGAGGGCTCCTCGACCGTCACCACCAGGTTGGCGGGCGCACCCGCAGCGGCGAGCGCGCGGTTGATCTTGCGCACCAGCCACAGGGTGATCTTCTTGGCACGCGGATGGGGGCTGAAGACCACCGCGTTGCCGGCCGCGAGCATGCCGATCGTGTTGTTGATCACCGTCTCGGTGGGATTCGTCGTGGGGGTGATCGCCCCGATCACGCCGAAGGGCGAGAACTCGACGGTGGTCAGGCCGTCGTCACCCGACCAGGCCTCGGTGATGATGTCCTCGGTGCCCGGTGTGTACAGGGCGGCGTAGCGATTCTTGAGGATCTTGTGGGGCACATTGCCCATCCCCGTCTCCTCGACGGTGGCGGTGGCCATGTACTCCAGGTTGTCGGGCTCGCTGGCCACGTCGCGGATCGCCTGGATGAACCGGTTGCGGTCGCGCAACGAGCAGTCCATGTACTGGCGCCACGCCACATCGGCGGCGTCCACCGCACTGTTCATGTCGGTGAAGATGCCGTCGGTGCCGCTGGGGGCATCGGTGCCGGAATCCTGGCGTGAGATGACCTCACGCACCGTTTCACGAACGACCTGCTGGATTAGTTCTGGGCTGATGGTCATGACCGACTCGCTTCCTTGGCTCGCGACATAGCAAAACTGGCAATGGTGACGTCCTGGTCGACCGTGCCGCCGGAGACACCAATGCCCCCGCACAGCACGCCGTCGACAAAGACCGGCAGGCCTCCCCCGAAGACGACCACGCGTCCGTCGTTGGAGTTCTGGATTCCGTGGAGCTCCGCACCCGGCAGGGACGCTTCGCTGAGATCGGCGGTCGGCTGTTTGAAGGCCGCTGCCGTGAATGCCTTGTTCGACGCCAGGTCAAGGCTGCCGAGCAGGGAATCCTCCATCCGGTGCAGGAGCATCAGATGGCCGCCGGCATCGACACCGGCAAAAACAATGGGTACGCCCAGCTCGGCACCCCGGGACTGGGCTGCCGCCGCCATCGCCTGGAGCACGTCCAGGTCGTAGCGGGCGAGCCCGAACCGGGTGGCGGGGTCGGCCGTGGTCGAGACATCGGCCGGCACGAAGCCGCTGGCGGGGCTCCACGCGACACGGGGCTGGGGCGACTGCGCCGCCAGGTGCTTCTCGACGACGGACCTCACCAGGCCCTCGAGCCGTGCCACGTCGAAGCGGTGCTCGGCCACGCGTGCCAACGAGTACAGGGCATCCGACAGCCGATTCACATAGCGGATCAGCTCGGGGCGCACCGGACGCGACTCGGCGGCGGTCAACATGCGTCGCTCGGCACGTCGGGTGACGGTGCGCGCGCGGTGGAGCGCTGCGGAGACCAGGTCGCGACCGGGAACCACGAAGTTGCGCTGTGGTCCGGTCTCGGCCATCGAATCATCGATGAGTCGTTCCAGGTCTGCGACGTCGTCGGGGCTGATCGTATTGGCGATCACGGCGCGCCCGGCCTCGTCGCTGGCCAACTCGGCGGCGGCGACGAACAGGCGCTGTTGGATGTGCTGGAGGGCGGCGCGCATGTCGGGGTCCTCGACGCGCGCCTTCGCCTCGCCGATGGTGGCGTTGGCCTCGTCCAGGGTTCCGTAGGCCTCAACGGTCGGGTCCTGCTTGGGCACCCTGGTGCCGCCGAACAAGCCGGTGGTTCCCTTGTCCCCGGTGCGGGTATAGATCGCTGCCATCGTCACGCCGGTCCGATCTCGACGGTGTCGACGATTCCGACGATGGTCGAATCGATCGGTGCGTCCTTGCGATCGGCGGCGAATCGCGCCGAGCTGCCCTTCGTGACGATCACGATCGAGCCCGTGCCAGCTCCCACGGTGTCCACCGCGATCTCCGGACGTCCGACCGGCTCCTGCTGGAGCCCGATCTGCTCGATGAGCATCAGCTTGAAGCCGACCAGCCGTTCGTCCTTGCTGGTGGAGACCACCGTGCCGCGTACCTTTGCCAAGAACATGTCACACCACCACCGTGATCTGGATATTTCGGGAGGCCGCCATGTCCCGGGCGGCGGCCGTCACCTTCGTGTCGGGCCGGATGGCCAGGCATGAACCCGGGTCCAACTTCTGCACCACGCCCTGGCTGATCAGCTTCAGGGTGCTGGGCGCGCCCGTGACCGGTCCGCGCGGCGCCGGCTCACGCCGGGTATCGGTCACGCGCGTCCCCCGGTGGGAGACGCCGCCACCGTGCGGCCGGGGAGCCGGTGCCGGGATCGCGGGGGCGGCGCATGCGGCAAGGGCCTGTGCCGGGATTCCCTGGGCGATCAGCGCGTCCTTGTGTGCCGCGTCGCGACGGTCGAAGGCCGCCAGCGCCGTGCGTGCGAGCGCCTGGCTTCGGGCCAGCCTCACCCCGAAGGAGGTCAGGGCGGTCAGGTTGGCGCGCAACAGCTCCGCGTAACCGGAGGGCATCTCGGGATAGATCGAACGCTTGGGCGCCTCGTCGGGGCTGACCGCGGTGCTTGAGGCGACGACCAGGCGGTTGCTCATGATGAACTCACTGAACAGGTTGCTGGCCAGGCAGTCCGCGATCCCGTGGGACACCTTGGCGGCGACGTTGGCCGTCAGGGTCGGCGCGATGAGCATCTGGTGGTTGGCCACCAGGTGGTCGTCGACCTGTGGGAGGCCCAGGGCCCCGATCTTGTGCTGGTCGAGGATCCGGCGGGCGCTGGGGGTTTGCACCACGTCGAGGGCGACGCCCTCATCGGCCAGTGCGCGCAGGCCCCCGAGGCATTCGTCAAAGCCGAGCAGGCCGCCGGTGAAGACCACCAGCGCGCGACGGGGGGCGGGGGCGAGCAGTTCCACGAGCGTCTGCCGGATGATCGCCCTGAGTTGATCCGGATTCATCGGGATTCCTCCTGGGCGGGCATCGGGATGCCGAGCGGGGTGATGAACAGGGGTTGGGCCGGACGCACCACGGGTCGGTGCAGCCTGGCCTCGAAGATGGCCGGTGCGCTCTCGAACGAACTCGAGCCACCCACCAGGTAGACGGCCGGCACGTCCCGCGAGCCGAGGGCCTGCGCGGCGATGGTCGCCATCTTGTCGAGGGTGGGGCGGATGGTTCCCAGCACCTGTTCGCGGTACTGCGGATCCTTCTTCATGGCCTCGGCCTGGTCGTAGTCGATGTTGTTCGAACCGGCCAGCACCAGGGTCATGTGATGGCCACCGGTGGCCTCGTCAACCGACAACACCACCTTGCCGTCCTCCAGGATCGACACCCCGGTGGTGCCGGCACCGACGTCGATGACCGCGCCGTCGGTGATGCCCATGGCGCGTGCGGCAGCCACCGGCTCGTCGACCACCTCATCAAGGTCGAGGCCGGCCGCGCCGATGACATTGGCGAACACCTGGATGTCACCGTCGCTGATGCCGGGGGGAATCGAGATCGAGGCCTTGGTGAACTCGTGGCCCAGGCGTTGCTCGACGTCGGCGCGCAGCGCGCGCACGGCGCTGGTCGCGCCTGCCCAATCGACCACCACCCCGTCGCGCACGACGGTGGAGTGCACCCAGCCCCCCGCAATCGGGTGGTTGGCCGCGTCGACCACTGCCACGACGATGTTCGCCGTGCCGAGATCGAATCCCAACCGCATCTGGCCGGTCGGTTCGTCGATCGCGCCGGTGCGGACCTGCTCAGCGAAACGCATGATCGCCTGCTCGGGGAGCTCCACGTGCGTCGTCACCACCATTCCAGTCATCGCCATTCGCCTGTCCTCGCGTTGCCCATCGTCGTGCCGTTGGCCATCGTGGTGCAGGGTCCGTGGGCTTCCGGCCCCCACACGGCGGGCAGCCCGAAGGCGACCCGGCAGCTGGGCGTCGGCCGGAAGCCACGTGGACCCTGCACTCATCGTCATGCCTGCTTGGGCAGGAGCTTCTCGACGTCGGCCGCGGGACGCGGGATGACGTGGCGGCTGAGCACCTCTTCGCCGACTGCCGCGGCGGCGGCAGCTCCGGCATCGACGGCGGCCTTGACCGCGCCCACGTCGCCGCGAACCATCACGGTGACCAGGCCGGCGCCGACCTTCTGGTAGCCGACGACCACCACATTCGCGGCCTTGACCATCGCATCGGCCGCCTCGACGGACCCGACGTATCCCTTGGTCTCAATCAGACCCAGTGCTTCCCTCATGGTGTTTCCTTCCCTTGCCATTTCGCTTGCCTGCGTATCGGACATCACTTCTTGCCGGCTTCACGTCCGGCTTGCGGTGCCTTCCTGCGGTTGCGGGACGGTCCCGCTGTGCCCTTGTCAGGACGCTCCTGCGAGGGCGAGATCTTGGGCTGCGACGGCACGGCCGGTGCCGTGGCGGCCGGGTCATCGGCCACAGGCCCCGCTGGTGCCGGATCGGGGGCCGGTGCCGGATCAGTGGTCGGTGCCGCGGGCTCTGCGTCGCGCGGCGGGTCCGCCGGATCCAGGGCCCGCTCGGCGGCCGCCATCTGCTCGGGGGTCGCGGCCTCCGGCGAGGTGCCCCCACCGGGCCGGGCAGCCGGTGAGGCGCCCAGGCCGACCGTCACCGGGGTGAGCACCACCGGATCGATCTGGTCATTGGGTCGCGGGATCACCGACTCGGCGAACACGGAGGTGATCTGGCTCGCAGCCGCCCTGGCGGCCGCGATGGCCGACTGCACGGCCGAGACCTGGCCGGTGATCTTCACCGTCACCATGCCCATGCCGTCGGTCGTCTCGTAGCCGACCAGGCGCACATCGGCCGCCTTGCAGGCGACGTCCGCCGCGGTGATCGCGGCAGGCAGTCCCAGCACCTCAATGGTGCCCAGAGCTTGGGTGAGCTGCATCTCGTCTCCTCGTGTCCTAGTTCATCGGTAGTAGCGGTATGCGCTTGACCAGTCGGGCCGCGTTGGCTCCGATGGCCCGGTTGCGCGCGGCGTCCCGGCTCAGGTTGACGGCGATGTAGGGACGCTCGGCGGGCAGCTTCTCCGTGGTGATCACGGCATAGCTGAGGGCGACCCCGATGCCCACGCCGAGACGGGATTCCACGCTCGCCTCGTGCGCCAGCTCAAGGGGATTGATGCTTGCCTGCCAGGTGACAGTGCTCGGCACCCCCTCCTCCTCCATGCCGAAGCAGATATCGGCGATCTGATCAGCCGTGATCTGATCGCTGACGCGCATGTTGATCGTCGGCTTGTCGGTGTTCATCGGCCTGCCTCCCAGACGAGCACGAGTCCGGTGGCCACCGCATTGCGCGGCCCCTCGGTGCCCCGGGTGTTGGCGCGCCCGGCGACCACGCGGAACTCAGCCAACGCATGGGTCACGAATTGTGGGATCTCGAAATCGAGCGCCGAGCCACCCACGAGCACGACATGGGCGATGTCGCGGACATTGTTGGTGGGGCTCACCGCGGCGAGGGCCCGCATGGCATTGGTCACGAAGACCCGCTGCTTGGCGTGGATACGCACCTGGCGGATCACCTCGAGGGGATGGCGCAGGGGCAGGGGGATCATCCCGTCGGGATGGAGCACCACGGTGCGCGCGAACAGCTCGGGGGCCAGCGGCTCGTCGAAGAACTGCACGGTGCCGTCCTCGTGGCGGATGCTGAACAGCGTCTCGACGCGGGCGAGCGGATAGCGCTTGATGTTCTCCGCGTCCTCCTCGCTGTCGAGTCCCAGCTCCATCTTGATGAGCAGCGTGACCATGTTCCCGGCCCCGGCCAGGTGCACTGACCTGGCCGGCTGGCCCTCGCGCAGGACGGAGGCGTCGGTTGATCCGGCGCCCATGTCGAGGATGGCGATCGGCACGGAGGTGCCCGGTGTGGTGAGTGCCCCACGGATGGCCATGTCGGCCTCCACGCCGCCGACCTCCACCCGTACGGCGAATTGTTCGGTCATCTCCTCGGCGATGCGCTGCATCTGGAGGCGGTCTGCCTTGACCATCACGGCGATGCCGACGGCTGCCTCCAGCGAGAACTCACCGGCCACCCCGCCGGTGACCTTCTGGGGGACGTTGGTATCCACGGCCAACAGGTCGGTGACCTCGATGCCGGCCGGGTCGCGGTCGGTGAGCCGGCCCATGGTGACCCGCACCTTCTCCATCATCCCGCCGATGTTGGTGCCGGGCTCGCCCTTGATGTCGCGGATGGTGCCCACGGACTCGGCCGCGTGCATGATCTCCTGCGCCCCGCGATCGACGTCCACCTCGGCGGTGCGATCGCCCAGGAAGCGCAGGCTGCCGGCAGGAATGTGGCGTTCGGTGACATCTCCGGCGGGGGTCTTGATCACGACGGCGGAGCGGTTGCCCACCAATGACCTGGCCATGGGGACGACGCTGGCCGTCTCGTCGGGGCTCAGGCCGAACATGGTGGCGATGCCGTAGGGATTGGAGAGCGTCTCGACGATCCGGCCGACTTCGGCCACCTCGATCGCCGCCGGCATGCCGATCGGTACCTTGTCGATCAGTTTGACCTCATCGACGATCGGGATCTTGGCGGTCAGCCGGTTGTCGACCAGCACGCCGTCGTCCAATTGCAGGATGGCACCGGTGATGTTCACCCGGGCGGCCGCCTCATTGATCCGGGCGGCCACGTCGAGGAAGCCATGGGTGTGGTCGGCCACGACGATGTAGGGCTCACCGGCGCTGGCCTGCCCGAGGTCGTCGAGACGGATGGTCGTGCCGACCCCGACGCCCAGTCCCCCGGGGGTCGAGGGGTTGTGGCCGATCATGGTCGACTCAGTGATGATCGTCTCGGAGATGGTCTCCATGGCCACATCGCCGATCACCGGCGCCGCCTCGTTGATCCGGATGAGGTCGAGTTGCTCCAGTTCACGGCCGGCGGTCTGGAGTGCCTGGGTGATCGCCTGGAACACCCCCTGGGTGTTCTGTTGGGTGCCCTTGATGCCGGTGGTCGACACGATGGCCGACGCAAGGAACCGCGGCGGGGCACCCGCGGCGACGTCCGCGAGTGCCACCTCCGTGGTCGCATTGCCGATATCGACACCGGCGATGAGCGTCATGTTTACCCAGACCTCCAGATTTCCGACGTCAGTGCCTACGCGTCCGCCTTGAGGCGGCCCCGCTTCTCGTAGACATCGGCAGCCTCACGAATGAAGGCGGCATTGATGGTGCAGCCGTACTTCGTCTCGAGGCCGTCGGCGATCGCATACAGCTCGGCCTTCGTCGAACGGTAGGGGCGCAGGGCGTTGTAGACGTCCAGCACCTCCTCGTCGGGCACCTGGATGAGCTCTGCGGCGCGACGCAGGTTGCGGGCCAGCGCGTCACGGTCGGCCGATTCGGCCACCTGTGCCTGCATCTCAAGGGTCTCCGGGGCAATCCGGAAGTCCTTGGCGGTCAACTCGCCGCTCTTCACCTTGTCGAAGGTGAAGTCAGACAGGGCCCGACCCGATGCCGACTTGATCTGCTCGGGAACCTTCTCGCCCAGCGGATACGAGGACTTGTCCACCCGATGTGCGGCACCAGTGGTGCTGGGGGCAGCAGCGGGCAACTTGTCGAATGCGACATTGTCCTGGTTGAGGTTTGCCATGACCTCGCCCATGATCTGACGAATCAGTTCTTCGGAATCCATTGCCTCTCCTACCGGTACTCGACCCGAAGTGCCTGGGTCTTCTTGTTCAGATCGCACATCTGGGTTTCCTTGATGTGCAACAGGGCGGCGATTGCCTGGTACTTCGGACGTGCCATCTGGTCATTGACCACCGGCACGGGGTCGGGCGACTCACCCTTCGCGTAGCGGGCGGCATTCTTGCCGATCGCCCGGAAGGTGGCCAGATCGATCAACGGGGACTGGCTGAACAGCTCCAGGTTCGACAGCGGCGGCAGGTCCTTCTGGTGGATCACCGTGGTGCCGCGCGACTGGATGCCGATGCCCACGCCCGAGCCCGACAGCACCGCGGCGTCGTGGGCGATGAAGCCCACATCGGCGGTACGGAACACCCGGATGAACCGGTAGGTCAGGCCCTCCTCCTCGATGCCGGCGCAGATTTCGCGCAGCACCTCGGCGTGCGGGATACCGATGATCGTCTTGGTGATGCGTCCGCCGAAGGCCGGGGCCAGGGCGATCACCACCTCCCGGGGATTGGTACCCCGCGGGGCGGGGCCCTCCTCGGTGATCTCGAGCTGGTCACCGGATGCCTCGGTCAGCGACGGCGCGGTGGCCATCGCGGTGGCGCTTCCCGCACCGGTGCCCTGTGCGTCTCCGGCGGCGGCGAATTCCTTGACCACTTCTTCAATGATGGTGCGCAGTGTCTTCTCGTCCATCGTCATCACCTCAGATGCTCTCGGGACTGATCGCCTGGCGAATGGTCTTCAACTTGTCCCATCGCTCATCAGTCATCTGGTAGCCGGTGCCGGGCCCGCGGTAATCGTTCGGGTAGTTCACCGCGCTGATCACTTGGAAGTCCTCGTTGAGGATTGCCGAGGTGTGCAGGTAGTCGCCGGCAACGCGCTGCTTGAGCATGTTGTAGACGGAATTAGCGACATCCTCGAACCCGGCGCGATCCAGGGCGAGGACGATGTCCACACCGGTGATCCCGCGCTTCATGAGGTCCTCGGCGGCCTTCAGGTCCTCGACCACATTGCGTGCCGGCATGTCCTTGGAACCGCGCGCATAGGTGGCGGCCTCCACCTCTTCATCGGTCACCTCAGTGAGTCCGAGTTCGCGGAAGATGGCCTGGATCACCCGGGCCGCCTTGTTGCGCACCCGCACCACGTCCTCCTCGACCACGGGCTGGAGCCCGCCGTCGATCTTGAGGTCGCGCTGGATGATCAGCCAGTCGTCGTAGTCGTCGGCGTCCCAGTTCGATCCGGCGAACATGTTGTCGTAGTTCGGGGTGGCCGAGTAGCCCGAGCAGATGAAGTCGGTGCCGGGCACGAACTGCATCAGCGAGCGCGCAACGCGGCGCAGATCGGAGTGGGTGAACGTCTGGTCGTTCGACGAGGCGCATTCCAGGTCGAGGCTCATGGCAATGAGGTTCTCGGCCAGCACCGCGCGGATGCCGCTGGGCACTGCGGCCGGAACGCCGATGCACGACACCGAACCATTCTGGATGCCCTGCGAGCCGGCGCCCTTGGTGATGTAGAGGCAGCGGGCCTCCAGGTAGAGCATCGACTTGCCCTCGGCTGCGCCCATCTGCACCTCGGAGCCGGTGCCCGAGGTGAAGCGCATCTTCAGGCCGCGCGACGCGTAGCAGGAGGCCAGGAAGGACTTGGACCACGGCGTGTCGTCGCCGTCCATGAACACCTGCTCGGTGCCGTAGACCGAGACGGTCTCGGCATAGGCGGTGAAGCCGCGCATGCCCAGGGCCAGCTCGGTGGCCTCCTCCACCGAACACTGGGTGAGGATGCCGGGACGACCCACCTGCGAGCCCACCATGTTGGCGATGGCATTGAAGGGTGCATAGCGCACGATACCGACGGTGGTCTCCTCCTCGGCGAAGCCGCGCAGGGCGCCCTCGGCCGCGTCGGCGGCGATCTGGACCGGGTTGTCCTTCAGGTTGGTGACGTGCGCCTGATTGGCCGGGAACAGCCGGGCACGCATCTTGGTGACGGCCATCATCATCTCCAGCACCGACATGGTGCCGACCACCTCGGTGATCTTGGCCGGAGTCATGGCCGTGGTGAGCTGCACCACTTCCGCACGCGGAACGTGGAAGTCCATCATCTGCCGGGCCAGCTCACGCGAGTCGGTCTTGCAGACCTCCTCGGCCTTGTCGAGCCGGATTCCGTAGTCGGCGATGAAGGTGTCGATCATGTCGAAGTCGGCGCGCTGCTTGCCGTCGAGCTCGACGACCACCCCGTCCTCGATCCGGATCGAGGGGGTCGGGTCGTTGGGCCCGTTCATGGCGATCAGGCCCACCTCGGGCCATTCCGTGACGTAGCCGTCCTGGTTGACAGGGCGGGCGTCCAGTGCCTCGAAACGCTTGCTTTTCACGAAGCTGCCTCGTCTCAGATGTAGGGCGTGGTGGTTGACGTGGGAACGTCGCCCATGGCGCCGAGGAGTTCCAGGCCGGTCGCGCGAGCGGCGATGATGGCCTGGCGGACTGCTCCGGAGTCACCGGTGAAACACGAGATGACCTCATTGGAGTAGCTGGTGCCGTGGGCGGGGCTGGAGTAGCCGATCACGTCGATGGTCGATGCCTTGACGGCCGTGTCAGCCAGGACCACGCCAATGGCGGCGGGTGCACCGACGGTGATTCCGAAGGCCTTGCCGACGGGTGCGCCGAAGGCCTTGTTGAGTGCATGGCTGGCGCGCGCGGTGTACTGGAACTCCAGGTGACCGGCATCGTTGCCGTAGACGTCACCGAAGGTGCGGTCCAGCTCACCGAGGGTGACCTCGACGGCGCGACGCGCGTCCGAGACGTCCTCGGCACCCAGGATGATGAGGGAGCCGTGGCCGGCCCCTCCCTTGGTGTCGCGGGCCAGCTCGATGGACACGACCTCGGTATTGGTGGCCTTCACGCCCTCGTCGGCCGCGAAGATGTGCGGGCCGGCGCCGGTGCGGTCACCGATGATGCCGATCGAGCGGTACTTGGGATCGATCTTCATCAGGGCGTGGATCTGCGGATCCACGTTCGGGATGACCAGGCCGATGGTATCGCCGAGCGCCGAGGTACCGACGAACTCCGTGGCCTCGGGGCGTCCGATGGATGCCGGCACGCTCGGGGCGGCTGCACGCGGTGCGGCAGAGGCGGGCTCATTGCCGATCTTCGCCATCACGGCCGACATGATCTGGTCGACCAGTTGCTCATTCGCCATGGTTGATCACAACCTCACTTCTGGTCCGCGAACGACGGGAGGATCTTCTCCACGTCGGCGTGCGGGCGCGGGATCACGTGGACGGACACGAGTTCGCCAACGTTCTGGGCGGCCACGGCACCGGCATCGGTGGCGGCCTTGACCGCGCCGACGTCACCGCGCACCAGCACGGTCACCAGGCCGGAACCCACGCGCTGGCTTCCGATAAGCGTCACATTGGCCGACTTGACCATTGCATCAGCAGCTTCGACGGCCGGGACAAAACCCTTTGTCTCCACCATCCCCAGGGCATCTTGCATTCCGAACTCCTTCATTGGATTTGGTCGGATCGCCATTCACAGGTCCGGCGACCCTGCCGGGCAATACCCCGAGACTAGATGCGTGGATAGGGTGAAAATCGCACATCGACTGTCCAATTTCCGCGCACCTGCGCGAGCCTCCGACAACACGAAAGTGCAAGTCCCGACAAGAAAGTGCACCTGTGGCGATGGCAGGGAGCTTTTCCGTGCCGATGGCGGCCCGCGACGCCTCCGGGCACCGATCAGGCACGAGAATGGCCCTTAGACCTGGTGGCTGCGTCGCCGGGCACCCGGCCCTCAGGTCATGCACCCAGGAAGGTCATTGAATGTCGGACAAGCAACGCATCATCCAGGAGTTCGTCCCGGGCAAGCAGGTGACCCTGGCCCACGTGGTCGCCAATCCGGGTCTTCTCAGATGAGGGTGTAGGTCGGCCGGGCGCGTCGGTCCGCAGATAGACGTCGAGGTCTCCCGACGATGGAGGTTCCTACGCCATCCATCCGAAAGACCTCGACGTGTCCGACGCTACCCCGCCGGCCGGCTTCGGCCGCCCTGACCTGACCGCCTTCGCTCGACTCGACGGCCTCGGTCTGAGCGTGACCGGACAACGACTTGAACCGGATCGTGCGGTCCTCGCGTGCCGCGTGGTGGAACCAGATCAGTGGTGCCGACGGTGCGGCAGCGAAGGCGCTGCTCGTGACACCGTGATCCGGCGGTTGGCCCACGAGCCGCTGGGCTGGCGACCGACCGTGCTGGAAGTTGTAGTGCGCCGCTACCGCTGTGCCGACTGCGGACACGTGTGGCGCCAAGACACCAGCGCCGCGGCGGAGCCACGCGCGAAGCTCTCGCGCACCGGGCTGCGGTGGGCGCTGGAAGGGATCGTGGTCGCACACCTCACCGTCGCCCGTGTCGCCGAGGGACTCGGGGTCGCGTGGGACACCGCCAACAACGCGGTCCTGGCTGAAGGCAAGCGGCTGCTGATCAACGACCCCACGCGGTTTGAGGGCGTGAAGGTCATTGGCGTCGATGAGCACGTCTGGCGCCACACCAGGCGTGGCGACAAGTACGTCACCGTGATCATCGACCTCACCCCGGTCCGCGATGGCGCCGGCCCAGCAAGGCTGCTGGACATGGTCGAGGGCCGGTCGAAGGCGGCGTTCAAGACCTGGCTCGCCGACCGCGACGACGCCTTCCGTGACGCGGTCGAGGTGGTCGCGATGGACGGCTTCACCGGGTTCAAGACCGCCGCTGCAGAGGAGATCCCGGACGCGGTCACGGTGATGGATCCCTTCCACGTCGTGCGCCTGGCCGGTGACGCCCTCGACAGGTGCCGGCGCCGGGTCCAACTCGCGATCCACGGGCACCGTGGGTTCAGGGACGACCCGCTCTACAAGTCGCGGCGCACGCTGCACACCGGCGCGGACCTGCTCACCGACAAGCAGAGCGACAGGCTACGCGCGCTGTTCGTTGATGACGCTCACGTCGAGGTCGAGGCGACCTGGGGTGTCTACCAGCGCATGATCGCCGCCTATCGCCACGAGGACCGGCAACGTGGCCGCGAGCTCATGGAGAAGCTGATCACCGACCTCAGCGCCGGCGTCCCCAAGGTGCTCACCGAGCTCACCACCCTGGGCCGGACCCTGAAGAAGCGAGCCGCTGACGTGCTCGCCTACTTCGAACGACCCGGCACCAGCAACGGGCCGACCGAGGCGCTCAACGGACGGCTCGAACACCTGCGCGGCTCCGCACTCGGGTTCCGCAACCTGACCAACTACATCGCCCGAAGCCTGCTCGAGACCGGCGGCTTCAGACCCCAACTCCTACACCCCCGATTGGGATGAGCCCCATTGCCCTGGCAGCTGTGATGATGTCGTCGATGGTGGCCTGTAGTGGCCCCTCGGCCTCGGAGAAGGCCTCCGCCTCGTTCCACAACTCGGTGAGTGCCGCACGGGACGCCCTGTTCGAGGAGGCCAAGGCCACGACAGAGGGATTCTTCGACCTTGACGAATCTCTGGGTCTTCAAGGCGGGGCCGAAGAATTGCCCGCCGAAATGGACCAGTACGTGATGGGCAACGCTCGCGGTTACGTCGAGAGACTGACTCAGGCAATCCACCGTGACGGCGAACGAACGGCGCCCAACACCAAGGCCATCCTGATCGGCCCCAAAGTCTATGACGGGCCTGCCGTATCCACTCTGACCGAGGCCCACAGCCGCGCCGAAATCGTCACTGAACAGTGCATTGATGCCCGGACGAGCCCCCGATTGGATGCGCAAGGAAATCCGATCGAAGACAGCAACAACATCGTGCATGAGATCTTCTTCCTTGATCACGACAAGGACGGGAAACTGAAGATCTTCGAAACCGCTTCGGGAAGGGTCGAGTCATGTCCGCTGGCCGCATGAAGTTCCTCACACGCGTCGCTCTGCTTGTCGCGGCATGCTGCCTGATGCCAATGACGGCCACAGCCGATTCCCTGACTCCCGGGCGCGTCAGTCGCGACAAGCAAGAAGTGGGCCTTTCCACCTCTGATGGTGTGGTGACTGTTGAGGCGTGGGCTGGTGGCACCACCGGAACCACCAACACCGCAGGCACCACCGCAACAGAATTCGACTCCACCGCATGGACCCGCTGGGCCCTGTCCCCCTGCAGCACCATCATGAAACCCGCCGCCAACACCGGAGCCCTGTTCACCCCCGAAACCAAAAAACAAGCCGCCACCCGCCAAGGCATCGACTGCACCACACCCAACACCACCACGATCGCCACCACCGCACACCACGCGATCGCCACCATGACCCTGCCCCACACCACCATCAAACTCGACCCCGACCCCACCACCAACCAATGGCACGCCGCCGCGGTGGGACAACAACTGTGGTTCACCCTCGACAACCCCGGCCCCCAACACACCACCACCACCAACACAGACATCACCATCACCCTGACCGCAACCCCCGGCGCCGTCACCATCAACCCGGGCACCATCAACCCCGGCGGCCACACCACCCCCATCCGCTGCACCACCGGACGCCCACGACCCACCACCACCAACGGCAACCAACCCTCACCAGTCTGCGGCACCAGCTACCAACACCCCGGCCACTACACCATCACCGCCACCCGCACCTGGACCATCACCTGGACCGCCCAAGGACACACCGGCACCGAAACCATCACCCGCCCCGCCACCGCACCCACCCTCGACGTCATCGAACTCCACTCCCTCCTCGTCCCCAACAGCTAACCCACACCCCCACCGCGCACCACCGGGACCACCCGGGACGAGAACCCCACACCAGCGTTCGGGAAATCCCCCCACAACCCCCACCCGAACCCACAACGAAGGCCGGGGACCGACCCCGCAAAGCGGAACCGGCCCCCGGCCTTCGTCCAATCAATCACTCAACGAGCAACGGAACCCTCGTGGTAATCGGCGTCCTTGACCTCGTCGCCCCAGGAGAACAGCGCACGGATCTTGCGGCCGGTGGCCTCGATCGGGTGCTTCTCACCCTCGGCGCGCAACTTCTTGAACTCGGGAGCACCAGCAGCCTGGTCCTCCATGAAGCGGCGGGCGAAGGTGCCGTCCTGGATATCGGAGAGCACGGCCTTCATGTTCTGCTTGACGTGCTCGTCGATCACGCGCGGACCCGACACATAGTCGCCGTACTCGGCGGTGTCGGAAATCGACCAACGCTGCTTGGAGATGCCGCCTTCGTAAATCAGGTCGACAATCATCTTCATCTCGTGACAGACCTCGAAGTAGGCCATCTCGGGCTGGTAGCCAGCCTCGGTCAGCACCTCAAAGCCAGTGGTGATCAGCCGCGACAGGCCGCCACACAGGACGTCCTGCTCGCCGAACAGGTCAGTCTCGGTCTCCTCACGGAAGCTGGTCTTGATGGCGCCGGCGCGCAGGCCACCCAGGGCCTTCGCGTACGACAGCACCAGCGGCCATGCCTCGCCGGAGGCGTCCTGCTCGACGCACACCAGCACCGGCACGCCACGGCCGGCCTCGAACTCACGACGCACGACGTGCCCCGGGCCCTTGGGCGCAACCATGATGACGTCATGACCGGCCGCGGGCTTGATGTAATCGAAGTGGATGTTGAATCCGTGGGCGAACAGCAGCGCCGCACCCGGCTTCAGATTCGGCTCGATGACCTCGTTGTACAGGGCTGCCTGCACCTGATCGGGAGCAAGAATGGTGACCAGGTCACCCTCCTTCACCGCGTCCGCAACGGACTTGACGGTGAGACCGGCTTCCTCGGCCTTGGCAATTGACGCGGAACCCTCGCGAAGGCCGACAACGACGTTCACGCCGCTGTCGCGCAGGTTCAACGCATGGGCGTGTCCCTGGGAGCCGTAGCCGATGACGGCAACCGTCTTCGACTGGATGGGCGCCAGGTCAGCGTCTTCCTCGTGGAACATTTCTGCCATTACTAACTCCTGATTTTGTTTGTTTTGACCGGGACTGCTTGCACTCAGGATGAATGCTTGGCCAGCGCCGGACGCTTCTTCTCATTGATGCTCTTGGAACCACGGTCCAAGGCCACCTGGCCGGATTGCACCAGCTCGATGATCCCGTAGGGGGTGAGCATCGTGGTGAGGGCAGCGATCTTCGACTGCCCCCCGGTAACCTCCACGGTCACCGACTCCGGACTCACATCAACGACGTGGGCACGGAACAAATTAGCGAGATCGATGATGGCGGGGCGGTTGTGATCGGTGCAGCGCACCTTCACCATCAACATCTCATGGTTGACGGCATCATCGCCGAGTTCCACGATCTTGTAGACCTCGATGAGCTTGTTGAGCTGCTTGACCACCTGCTCGGCCACCCGCTCATCGGCCATGTCCATGACGATGGTCATCCTGGACACGTCGGGATGCTCGGTGGTTCCCACGGCGAGTGACTCGATATTGAATCCACGACGCGAAATCAGGCCGGCCACCCTGGCCAGCACCCCGGAATGGTTGCTCACCAGCACGCTCAGTGTGTGTCTGCTCACAGCTCCTCCTCGTCCCATTCGGGAGCCATGTCCCGGGCAATCTTGATCTCGTCGTTGCTGACGCCGGCGGCGACCATCGGCCACACCATCGCGTCCTTCTCACACACGAACTCCATCACCACCGGGCGATCGTTGACCTCGGAGGCCTTCTTGAGCACCTCGGTGACCTCGTCGGGTGTCGTGGCACGCAGGCCCACGGCGCCCATGGCCTCGGCCAGCATGGGGAAGTTCGGCAATTGATCGGAGTGGAGGTCGGTATTCGAGTAGCGGTGCTCGTAGAACAAGGACTGCCACTGGCGCACCATGCCAAGGGTGTTGTTGTTGATGATTGCGATCTTGATCGGGATGTGGTTCACCGCACAAGTGGTGAGCTCCTGGTTGGTCATCTGGAAGCTCCCATCGCCGTCGATACCGACCACGACCTTGTCGGGACGACCGACCTTGGCCCCCATGGCTGCGGGAACGCAGTAACCCATCGTCCCGGCGCCTCCGGAGGAGAGCCACTTGCCGGGCTTCTCGAACGGCAGGAAATGTGCCGCCCACATCTGGTGTTGGCCAACGCCGGTCACGAAGATGGTGTCATCCCCGAAGTGCTCGCCGATCCGCTTGATCACGTGCTGGGGACTGAGCTTGCCCGTGGTCGGCTCCTCCCACCCCACCGGGTAGCGGTGTTCCAGCCCGGTCACATAGTCGGTCCAGGTTGAGCGATCGACCTGCTTGGTCTCCTTCAGGTGCGAGGTGAGCTCCGCGAGCACCTTGCGTGCGTCACCCACGATCGGCACGGCCGCCGGAACGTTCTTCCCGATCTCCGCCGGATCGATGTCGGCATGGATCACGGTGGCATGGGGCGCGAAGCTCGAGACCAGGCCGGTGACCCGATCATCGAACCGCGTACCGATCGCGATGAGCACATCGGCACGTTGGATGGCTCCCACGGCGGCGACTGTGCCATGCATGCCGGGCATGCCCAGGTTGAGGTCGCTCTCCTCCGGGAAGACCCCCCGCGCCGGAAGGGTTGTGGTCACCGGGATCCCCGTGACCTTCACGAACTCGGCCAACTCGTGGGCGGCCCGGGCGCGCACCACCCCACCGCCGACCAACAACAGGGGGCGTTCGGCCTTCGCGATCACCTTGGCGGCCTGGGCCAGCTGGCGGGCATGGGGGTTGGTCGTGGGCTTGTATCCGGGCAGCACAATCTTGTCGGGCCACACGAACT
The DNA here is from genome assembly GCF_000940845.1 of Propionibacterium freudenreichii subsp. freudenreichii. NCBI lineage: Bacteria > Bacillati > Actinomycetota > Actinomycetes > Propionibacteriales > Propionibacteriaceae > Propionibacterium > Propionibacterium freudenreichii. The sequence continues at coordinate 1,471,801 of NZ_CP010341.1, forward strand.
TCGCCAATGCCGTCATGGCGTCCTTCGAGACGTCCACCAGGACCGGACCCGGCCGTCCGGTGGACGCGATGTGGAAGGCGGTCTTGATCGCCGCGGGAATGTCGGCCGCCTTGGTGATGAGGAAGTTGTGCTTGGTGATCGGCGTCGTGATGCCGCGGATGTCAGCTTCCTGGAAGGCATCAGTGCCGATGAAGGCAGAATTGACCTGGCCGGTGATAGCCACCATCGGCACGGAGTCCAAGTAGGCATCCCCGATGGGGGTCACCAGGTTGGTCGCGCCCGGTCCCGAGGTGGCGATGCACACGCCCACCTTTCCGGTGGCCAGCGCATAGCCCTCGGCGGCGTGGCCGCCGGCCTGCTCGTGACGTACTAGGACATGGCGAATGGGGGAATCGAAGAGCGGATCATAGAGCGGCAGCACGGCTCCTCCGGGAAGCCCGAATACCGTGTCAACACCCACCTTCTGCAGCGACTCGAGCAGAATCTGGGCACCAGTCATCATGCCTGAACCCTGTTGCGAGGTTCGCTCCTGGTCCGCCATGGGCATCCTCCTTCGTATGGAATCGGAAGCATCTTCCGATCCGGCTCCCCTTGCCCGGAACCAGCGAGTGCGCTGGTTCCGCCATGGCCGGTTCACAGGACCTTCCACTTCCCCGCTTCGTTGGTGCGACCAACGTCGCTGCCAAAGAAAAACCCTCGCTGCCTTACGGCATACGAGGGAGCGCTCCGTCCTACTTCAACGAAGCGCTAGGCAAGTACAAGAATTCGTCCTGCGAGCACGTAATGAACTATGGCAGTACCTCGCGGCCCGTTCTGACAAGAGGGCCCATAGTCTCACATCATGAGACGCGTGGTCTCGCCATTCGAAGCATCCCGCCGCATTCGATCGTCATGAGGAGCACCAGGATGCCCGCCCCCACGGCGCTGCCCCAACCCCACATCGTGGTGATCCACGCAAGCTTGCCCTGCACCAGGTCAATGGGCAGCAGGCATGTCCAGGCCGCCCATGCGAGGGTCGCGACGCGCCACGGCAGGCGTGGGGACGACAGGGCGACGAGCCCCGCCAGCAGGGCCGGTAGTCCCGCCAGGGCCCAATGGCCCGGCATCCCGATACTCAGGGCGAGGCAGACCGCAACCACTCCCAGCGAAAACCTCTCGTGTCGCCAGGCCCACGCAGCCACGCCCAACGCCAGCAGGAGCAGGGCAGCCCCGATCACCCAGCCGGCCCCACCTGCGCGGGCTCCCAGACTGGGATCGATCACCGGCCAGCCACCCAATCGGCCACCGAACAGCATCACCCAGAAGTCGGTCCCGTTCCATGGGGCGACCAGGAAGGCACAGCCACTGAGCAACACGACCACGGCCAGCGTGATCAGCCCCCGGCGCCGCATGGGTGCCGATGATGTCCCGGGTCCTCCCGCGACGGCCGCAAGCGCCGCCGTGATCGGACCGATGCCGACGGCCGCTGCCAACCCCAACGCCAGGCCGGGGACCGGGGTGGACGGGCGGCGCGGCCACAGTCCAGCCACCATCAGCGCCAGCAGGACCAGGTCGATCGTGCCCAGCTGCATGCCGGATCGCACCGGAGCACACCCGAGCGCCAGGGCTGCCGCGCCGGCTGCGACGGCCGGACCCCCGGCCCGCGGCCAACAGCGACGGACGATCCAGCACAGGGCCATCGCGCCCGCTGCGAGGAACGCCAGCTGCCAGAAGAACCAGCTGCCCACGGTGATCGGGGCACCGAGCACCAATCCGGTCACGGACAGGGGGAAGGTCCCCGGTGCGCCGGCCTCGGTGATCCGGTAGACCGAATCGAGTGCCACCAGGCGGTGCTCGCCGAACCAGATGGCCCGCGCATACGGCATCACCGGGGCCCACGTCCCCCGGGCGGGGCCGGCGTGGAGACCCGTCAGGAGCAGCGAGACCGCAAGGGCCGGGCCGGCCGCCGCGCCCCACCAGACGACGGCCCGCAGGCCGCGCAGCCACCTCCTGGACGCCGGCGCGCCGGCGGGCGCAGCCGATGACCGGCCAGACAGCGCCACGTCGGGATCAGAGCCGAACCGGGAAACCGGCCTGGTCCAGTGCCTGCTTCACCTGGTTCACCGTGAGCTGCCCATAGTGGAAGACGCTGGCGGCGAGCACGGCATCGGCGCCAGCACGTACCGCTTCCACGAAGTGTTCGGCCCGACCCGCCCCACCCGAGGCGATCAGCGGAACGTCAATCACATTGCGCACCGCTTCGGTCATTTGGAGGTCGAATCCGTCCTCGGTGCCGTCGGCGTCCATGGAATTCAGGAGGACCTCACCGCAGCCCCGTTCGACGGCTTCGCGCACCCACTCCAGGGCATCCATTCCCGCCGATCGGGTGCCCCCGTGCGTGGTGACGCCGTAGCCGGACGGCATACCGACCTCACGGCGGGCATCGAGGCTGAGGACGAGCACCTGGTTGCCGAAGCGCGTGGTGATCTCGTTGATCGATTCAGGCCTGGCGATCGCGCCGGTATTGATCCCGACCTTGTCAGCGCCGCAGCGCAGGAGCGCGTCGACGTCGTCAGGCTGGCGCACTCCCCCACCAACCGTCAGTGGGATGAAGACGGTCTCCGCGCAGCGGGTCACCATGTCGCGGGTGGTCTCGCGTCCCTCGGTGCTGGCCGAGATGTCGAGGAAAGTGAGTTCGTCGGCGCCCTGCACCCCATATGCCGCGGCCAGCTCGACCGGGTCGCCGGCATCGCGCAGGTGGGTGAAGTTCACGCCCTTGACCACCCGGCCGTCCTTGACGTCGAGGCATGGGATGACTCGGATCGCGACGCTCATGGCTAAACCCTAGCTTGCCGCGCTTGAATGGTTCCTGACAGTCCCACCGGCTGGTGGTGGCGAAGTCTGAGGAAGGGCGACAACATGGAATTTCGTTATCTGGGAAACTCCGGGCTGAAAATCAGCGAGATCACCTACGGCAACTGGCTCACCCACGGCGACCAAATCGACGACAAGGTGGCCATCGACTGCGTGCATGCCGCGCTCGACGCCGGAATCACCACTTTCGATACCGCCGACGTCTATGCCAATGGCAAGGCCGAGACCGTCCTGGGTGAGGCCTTGGCGGGGACCAGGCGTCAGTCCCTGGAGATCTTCACCAAGGTCTACTGGCCCACCGGACCCAAGGGACCCAACGATGTCGGCCTGTCGCGCAAGCACATCATGGAGTCGATCGATGCCTCACTGGGGCGCCTTCGCACCGACTACGTGGACCTGTACCAGGCGCACCGCTTTGACTATGAGACCCCGCTCGAGGAGACGATGTTGGCCTTCGCCGACGTGGTGCGGGCCGGCAAGGCGCTCTACATCGGGGTGAGTGAGTGGACCGCTGAGCAGATTGAGGCCGGTTCGCGCCTGGCCCGGGAGCTGCACATCCCCCTGGTGAGCAACCAGCCGCACTACAACATGTTGTGGCGAGTGATTGAGCCGCGCGTCGTGCCGGTGTCCCGCACCCTGGGCCTGTCCCAGATCGTGTGGTCGCCGATGGAGCAGGGCCTGCTCACGGGCAAGTACCTGCCCGGCAAGCCGGTTCCCCCCAACAGTCGCGCGGCATCAAAGGTCGGTGCCGGGTTGGACAACCTCATCGAGCACGACCAGAAGACGGTCGAGCGCGTTCAGGGGCTGCGTCCGATCGCCGATGAACTCGGCATCACGATGGCCCAGCTGGCCATCGCCTGGGTGCTGCAGAACGACAATGTCGCGGCTGCGCTGGTGGGCGCATCGCGTCCCGAGCAGGTGACGAGCAATGTCGGGGCGAGCGGCGTGAAGATTCCGCCAGAGCTCATGTCGCGCATCGATGAGGTGCTGGGCGACTCGGTCCAGCGCGACCCCGAGCTGACCGTCACGACGAACCCACGCACTCGCCCCGGGTCCAACTGACCCACCACGGATCGGCCCCACGCCCACCCGCCGCGAGGAGCCGCGGGCCGGTGAATGCCCGGTGGACGCCTACTGCCCCGGCATGTTGATCTCTGCCAGCGGTGCCCAGCCATCCTGATCGGTCTCAAGGCTGATGACGCTGGGACGGGTGGCCGCGTACTGGCCCTGCGTCGCCATGGCCTTCTTGAAGTGGTCGGACTCCACGTGCACCTTGCCGGCTGCACCATCCTTGTAGGCCTCGAGCAGGATGTACTGGTTGGGGTCGTCAACCGAACGTGACCACTCGAACCACAGGCAGCCCGGCTCGGCGCGACATGCCCGGGTGAACTCATCGACCAAGTCCATGAACTTGTCGGCGTACTCGGGCTTGACATCCCATTTCACGGTAATTGCGATCATGACTCCATCATGGCGCGCTCCCCGCGCATGGGCACGCATCACCACCACGGGAGATGGACCTATTCGGGCTCGGCGGTCTCGAAGTCGACGATGTCGCGGCGCAGCAGGCCGATGACCGCCCGGCAGGTCCTGGCGAGGCCCGGTGAACCGAGCTCCGCCAATCCTGGGGCAGCACTGATCTGGCTCGCCAGATCGACCACCTGCCTGGTCCACCGGACGAAGTCGCCCGCCGTCAGCCCGAACTCACCGAGGATGTCGGCCAATGAAGCCCCTGAGGCCCATTGTGCCGCCGCGTCGGCAAAGCCGATATCAAGATCGCGCTGACGTTCCACGCGATGGTCGCGCTCGACCAGTCCGACCTCGCGCCACACCGAGCGGAGGGCTCGTTCGGCACGGGCGCTGGTGTCGTCGGGCATGCGGTGTCCGCCGGTGTCGGTGGCGCGAGCCTCGTAGACCATGGTGGACAGGACGGCCGCCAGCTGCGGTCCGTTGAGCTCGGCAAAGACCTTCTCCCTGATCGCCTGGGCGACCACGAGGTCGAGCTCACTGTAGATGCGCGTGAGCATTGTCCCCGCCGGGGTCACCTCGTCGGGGTGACTTGGGTCGAGATAGCCCAGGGCGTCCAGCACGGCACAGATCCGGTCGAACTGGGCCGCAATGGAATTGCGTCGATCTGCTGCACGGCGCTGGGTGACGTTGTTCTCGCGTTCCAGGCGCAGCGCCCGCTCCGCGGCGCGGGCATGGTCCTCGCGGTGGGGGCAGTCATGGCAGGGATGCGCCCGCAGCCGGGCGCGCAATTCGGAGATCTGGTGGCTGAGCTCGGCATCAAGGGGCGCCCGGGAGCGGCCGGCCTCGACGGACAGCCCCTCGATGCGGGCGTCCAGTGCTCGCGAGAGCGCCTTGCGCGCCGCCGCGGAGTGCCGGTCGAAACGCTTGGGGACCCGCACCTTGGCGGCCGTCACCGGGGCCGACTTGAATTGTTCGGGAGCGATGCGCACGATCTGGTGGTCCTCACCCATCACCAACGGATGCGGTTCGGGCTTCCCGGGCCGGGCGGGCTCGATGACCACGAGCCAGCCGGAGCGCTTGCCGGCGTCCAGGTGGATCACATCCCCGGGTTCCAGCCGACTCAGGCCATCCAGCACTGCAGCGCGCTGGTCCTGCTTGCGCAGGCGCGCCTGCTCGCGTTCCAGCTCGCGCACCTCATCGCGCAGCCGTGCGTAGCTGGCGAAATCTCCCCGGGAACAGTGTGCCTGCTGCCAGGCGTCGGCGATCTGACCGGCCACGGCCACCCCTTGCCGCGCGGCCGCCACCACCTTGCGGTCCGCCTGGAACTGGGCAAAGCTCTGCTCCAGCAGTGATCGAGCCCGATCACGGCCGGCACTGCGCACCAGGTTGACGGCCATGTTGTAGTTGGGTGCGAAGCTCGAACGCAACGGATAGGTGCGCTTGGAGGCCAGCCCCGCGACCGCCCTGGGGTCCATGCCGGTTTGCCACAGCACCACCGCATGTCCCTCGGTGTCGATGCCGCGCCGCCCTGCGCGCCCGGTCAGCTGGGTGTATTCGCCCGGCGTGATGTCGGCATGGGTCTCCCCGTTGTACTTCACCAACCGTTCCAGCACCACGGTGCGGGCCGGCATGTTGATACCGAGCGCGAGCGTCTCCGTGGCGAAGACCACCTTGAGCCAGCCGCGGGTGAATCCCTCTTCGACGATCGCCTTGAACACGGGCAGCAGGCCGGCATGATGGGCCGCGATGCCCCGTGACAGCGCCTCGACGAAGTCATTCCAGCCCAGGGCGGCCCGATCCGTCTCCGACAGGCTGGCGCCCTCACGCTGGGCGAGTTCGCGGAGCTGTGCGCGCTCGGTGCGGTCGGTCAGGCGCACCCCGGAACGCAACAACTGGCGCACCGCGGCATCGCAGCCCTGGCGGGAGAAGACGAAGTAGATGGCGGGGACCAGGCCCGCCTTCTGCAGTGCGGTCACCACCATGGCCCGACTCGGGGTCAGCCCGTGGGACTGGTGGCGGCGGTCTCCCACCCGTGAACTCGAGGCTCCGCCGAACTGGCCGGACCCGTAGGTGACGCGTCGCTTGCCACGGCCATTGCGCCCCCTGGGGCGGCGCGAGTCATCGCGTGTGGTGCGCGATTCCTGGCGCGCCAGCGCCGTGAGCTTGGGATTCACCGAGCGCCCGTCGCTGCCGAACAGGTCGTAGATCTCATGGTCGGCCATCACGTGCTGGTAGAGCGGCACCGGCCGCTTCTCCCAGACCACGATGTCGACATTCCCGCGGACGGTGTCGAGCCAGTCGCCGAACTCCTCGGCATTGCTGACGGTGGCCGACAGCGCCACGACCTGCACCGATTCGGCCAGGCCGAGGATCACTTCCTCCCAGACGGCGCCCCGGAAGCGGTCCGACAGATAGTGCACCTCGTCGAGCACCACATAGCTCAGCGTCTCCAGATCGGGAGACACTGCGTACAGCATGTTGCGCAGTACCTCGGTGGTCATCACCACGATGGGTGCGTCACCATTGATCGTGACATCGCCGGTCAGCAGCCCCACATTGTCGGCGCCGTGGGCCGCCACGAGGTCGTGGTACTTCTGGTTGCTCAGCGCCTTGATGGGCGTGGTGTAGAAGCACCGGCTGTGCTCGCGCACCGCCAGGAAGCATGCATATTCCCCGATCACGGTCTTGCCCGAACCGGTCGGAGCGGCCACCAACACGCCGTGGCCCGCATCAATGCTCCCGCACGCCTGCACCTGGAAGGAGTCAAAGGAAAAGTCGTAGTGGCCGGCGAAGTCACGCAGATTCTCGCTCGGTGTCGCTTTGGCGGTCGACTCCGCATCGGCAGTATTCACACCTCCAGCCTAGTGAGGCCCTCCGCATGCGCCCCGAACAGCCGTCCAGCCCACGATGGGACACCGCGGACCGTCACCATCGCGGGCAGCCGGCTCCCCCTCTCCCGCCACGCCCTGCCATGGCAGACTGGCGGCGTGACCTCCCCCCTTGCCCCCACCCCGACGGGGCGTCTGCGCGGGCGCCCCGGGATCTCGCTGGTGCTGTGCGACCTTGACGGCACCCTGCTCGATCCCGAATCGATGGTCTCGTCACGCACCCTTTCGACAATTGATGCCCTGCGCCGCCGCGGAGTCCACTTCGGCACGGCCAGCGGACGTGACCTGCGGTCTCTGGAGGCCCTGTTCGACCTGTGGGGCCTGACCGGGCTCGTCGACGTCGCGGTGGGCATGAATGGCGCCGACGTGGCAGACCTGCGCACCGGCCAGGTGGAGCGTGACTACCTGGTGCGCCCCGAGGTCTTCCGCGACATCATGGCGGTCTACGCCGACCTGCCGGTGAACTTCGCGGTGGTCGTCGACGGAACCTATGTGGCGGCGCATGACGATGGATTGCTCGATGCGCTGGCCGAGTCCGGACGCGTACGGACCGCCGTGGATCCCGGGCTCGTCGCCACGCTCGACCAGCCGCGCACCAAGCTGCATGTCATGTGCCACGCAGGGGACATGGCCCGTGTCGAACGCCGGGCGCAGCTCACCGATGCGACGCGCGCCACGGGGGTCAGGACCGCCGACACCTTGTTCGAGTTCCAGTATCCCGGGATCAACAAGGCCGTCGGCATGCGCCGGGCCGCAGCGATGCTGGGCCTGGAGGCAGGTCGAGTCATGGCTTTCGGGGACGCCGAGAATGACGTCGAGATGCTCCACGAGGCCGCCGTGGGAGTCGCCATGGGCAATGCCCGCCCGGCCGTCCGACAGGTGGCGGACCACGGCACCGCCACCAATGCCGACGATGGGGTCGCGGTCTTCCTGATGGACTGGTTCGGCCTGGACTAGGACGTCCGGGCGCCATGGCGCCGCCAGAGGGTCTCCCCCGCTACTCGGGCGTGGTCATGTGCGGCAGGGGCCGGTTGACGAAGACGTCGAGGCTGGCGGGCACCACGTCCAGGTCAATCGGCACATCGCCGATCTCCTCGCCATCGGCCAGCGCGAACAACCCGTCACCATCAACGTGGATGGAGGTGCAACGCAGGGTCTCCACCTGTTCGAGGCGCACGAAGGTGCCGTTGTACAGGTTCGGGAATTCGCGCATGAGGGTGCCCACGCCCACCGGATGCACGATGGTCACGTCCAACTCCCCATCGGTGGGGTCGGCGGCCGGACACACATTGATCCCACCCCCGAAGTAGCCGCAATTGCCGACCGCGACCAACAGGGCCTCCACGTCCCGTCGGACACCGTGGTCGATGCCCAACACGTAATGGAGCGGCTTGAAGTGCATCGCCTCCTGGAACACCGCCGCGGCGTAACTCAGCTTGCCCAGGTTGACCACCGAGCGGTTGACCCGACGATTGACCCTGGCGTCGTAGCCGGTGGACACCACCGAGCCCACCCAGTAGGGCGGCCGGTCCGGATCGGCCGACGACGTGGCGCGCATGAGGTCGATCCGTTTCGTGAAGCCGTCCACGATCGCATCAATCACCCGCGCCGGCCGGGCGGGGGAACCGACGCCGCGCCGGAAATCGTCACCGGTACCGGCGGGGAACACGGCCAACGGGATGCCGGAGCCGGCACAGGCGTTGATGCCGATGGAGGCGGTGCCATCGCCGCCCAGGGTCGCCAGCACATCGGGGCGCTGCCCGGCGCTGGCCCGGGCGGCATGCGCGACAACCCCGGCCGCGAACTGGCGTGCCTGGTGCGCACTGGTGGAAACCTCGACGTCGACCCATGTGTGGGGCAACCTGCGACGAAGTTGCAGTGCAATGCCGGGCGCCATGATGTGGGCCATGCCGTGGCCGGCCGAGGGGCTCACGAGCAGTGTGACCCGGGCAGGGTCGGCGGGGCCGTGGAGCCCCTCATCGGACCTGGCTTCGCCGAATACGGAAGTCATTGGTGCTCCTCAGCGTCATTGCTGTTGTTCAGCCACCTGCCTCTTATCATGACGCTTGCACAGCACTTCGGCAATGACATACAGGAAGGACATGGGCACGGCGAGCACGCACATGGAGATCGGATCGGTGGAGGGCGTCGCGACGGCCGAGAAGAGGAAGCACAGGAAGATGGCCATGGACCGGAACTTGCCCAGCCCCGCACCGGAGATGATGCCGAACCGGTTGAGGGTCACCAGCACGACGGGCAACAGGAAGCTCACCCCGAAGACGAGCAGCAGGGTCAGCTCGAAGGTGAGGAACTCGTTGGCGTCGTTGAGGTTCAGCACCCCGGGCGGGTTGAACTGCAGGAGCACGGCAAAGCCCTTGGGGGAAATCCAATAGCCGAGCAGGACGCCGGTGAGGAACAGGGGAATCGAGGTGCCCAGGAAGCGGATCGCCGCGCGCCGTTCATTCGAGAGCAGGCCGGGGGCGATGAAGGCCCACAGCTGGTACAGCCAGACAGGGCACGACAGGATGAATCCGGCGATGAAGGGCACCTTCATGAACAGGGTGAAGCCACCGGTGACATTTGTCGTGGTGATCTCGACCTCAGCGCCCGGGTTCTTGGCCCGGTAGACCTCGATCGCCTGCTGGATCGGGTGGAAGGCCACGGCCGTCAGCTGGTTGTAGAAGATGAAGCAGCACAGCGCCACGGCGAGGACCGCGAGGATCGACACGATGACGCGGTAGCGCAGCTCCCGCAGGTGGTCCACGAGCTCCATTGACCCGTCGGCGGCGGGCTCGGGAGGGCGCCACGACTTGGGCAGCAGGTGGAGGCGACGCCGTTTCTTGCCGGGAGCCGCTTCCTGGCTGCCGTCGCCCGCCTTTTCATCCACGGTGATGGCCATGTGACCGGCTCAAGGGGCTCAGCTGTTCTGGGGCGGGTCGACGACCTCGCCGTTGACAACCTGTCCACCGGGTTGGCCCTGGGCGCCCTGCCCGGACTGCGGCTGGGCCGTGTTGGGGGTCACCACCGTCGGCGGAACAGCCGGCTGTGAGGCCTGCGCGTCGGCCTGACCCTGCGCGTTCTTCTTCGCGTTGAGTCCCTGGGTCTCTTCCTTGAACTCACGGATTGCCTTGCCCGAGGCCTTCCCGAGGCCGGCGAGCTTGCTGCCGCCGAACACCAGGAGGGCAATCAGCAAGACAATGAGAAGCTCCTGCCATCCAAGATCCATCTCAAACTCCTTCGTCGACGCCGGATCCGTCCGGCTTGATCACGAGAATCGTGGGGTGAGGGGTTGCAGTGGCCCGACACCGGCCGAGCCCGCCGATCAGCTTACGCGTCCACCTGCCCGAGCTGTTCATTGAGTTCGAGCGCGGACGCGGCACGCTCGGCAGCACCACGAGCGGCTTGCGGCGGGTCGACGTGCAGCACGCCCTCGCCCAGCCGCAGCACCATGGTCGAAACCCAGGAGGGGTCCCCCACCGGGAACGTCGCCCGAAGGGCTCCGCCCGGCAGCTCCGTGACCGAATCCGTCGGGTAGTACTCGACCACCCAGCGGGCCTGCGGGGCCAGGTCAAGTGTGACCTGGCCAGATCCCTGGGTGAACCAGTCGTCGACCGGTGGGGGTGTCCCGTGGGCGGAAGATTTCTGGCCGGTGGGCCTGGCCGTCACGATGCGATCCAACCGGAAGGAACGCCAGGCATCCCGTTCCAGGCTCCAGCCACACAAATAGGCCACGCCGTCCCGCACCTGGATCGCCACGGGATCGACCACCGGATGGGTGGTCTCATTGCGCGAGGCATTGTCATATTCCAGGCGGAGCTGGCTGCGCCCCTCGACGGCCGTGGCGATCTGTTCACGCATGTCGGGGGCGCCCGAGGCGAGCGAGATACCCACGCGACCTGCTTGTGAGGAGGGAACGATCGCGGTGAGTTTCTCGGCGGCACGGCGCGCCGCCGATGCCGTGGCGCCGCTGGTGAGTCCCTCGACGGCACGCAGCGCCACGATCAGGCTCGTGGCCTCGTCGGCGGTGAACCTCATGGGCCTGCTCAACACCTCGGCATTGGTCAGCCGAATGATGCCCTCGCCCTGGACGGCTTCCATGTCGATTTCGATGAGATCCCCCGGCAGGCCCCCGGGAAGCCCACACATCCACAACACGTCGAGGTCGGCCAGCACCTGACGCTTCTTGATACCGAATGCCCTGGCCACTTCGGTGACACTCACGCCGGGATGTGCTTGCAGATAGGGAACCTCGGCCAGCATCCGGCGGACCTGATCAAGACCTGTCATGACTGACCTCCAGCACTGCGCGCAGCTGCGCCAATACCTGATCGCGCAGTTCGGCAGGCTCCAGAACCACCACGTCAGGACCGGCCGCAGCGATGTCGGCAACGAAGTCGGAATCGCGGGTGTAGGGCACCTCGAAGCATGCGAAGCCCTCGGGCAGGGCGCGCGGTGGGGCGACCGGCGTACCGATCCGGCGTAGGGCGGGCGCCTTGTTGTCCCGTAGCGCCAACAGGGCGCGCGAATCCGGCTCCCCGGGCTCCACCTGCCTGGCCAGGGCCTGCAGGTCGACGTCATCGGGTACCTGGTAGGCATCGGTCCCGCCGACCGTCTCGGGGGTGGCGTTCATGCGGCTCATCTTGAACATGCGGGGACCCTCCCGCGTGAGGTCCAGGCCCAACAGGTACCAGCTGCCACGACGCCACAGCACGCTCCACGGCGCCACCGTGCGCACTTCTGGCGACCCGCGATAGCCGAACCGCACCAACTGACGCTCGAGCGTGGCCCGCCAGCACACCTCGAAGGCAGGTTCCCTGGCACTGATCCGCGGCGCCAGCGCAGCCAGCCGCTCGACATCCGGATCGGCGCCGGCAGCCCGCAGCTTCGCGAGGGCCGAGATGGTCTGCTCTGCAGCGCTGGCCTGCTGCCAGACACGAGAGGCCGCCCCCAGCGCGGAGAGTTCATCGGAGTCAAAGGAAACGGGGGGCAACTCAAAGTCGGTGCGACTGATCCGGTACCCGGTGTCGTCGTCGAACAGGACGTCGTTGCTGCCCATCACCACCGGCACGCCCATGGCCCGCAAGTCGTCCTTGTCCCGCTCGAACTGCCGTTCGAAGGCCGAGTCGCTCAAGCCACGATAGGCCTCCACGACCCTGCGCAGTTCGGCCTTCGACAGGAAACGGCGTGCGGACAGCAGGGCGATCGCCAGGTTGACGAGTCGTTCGGATCTACGCGCTGCCACGCCCAAACGCTACCAGCGCGCCCGGGTCTGCGGGCGGGCACCGGAAGACGCGTGGAACCATGGGGTGCATGAACGCCGATGCCCCTGTCCCGACCGGTGCGGGTGACCGGTCGGGCGCAGGTCGCTTTGCCCCCTCCCCCACCTCGCAGCTCCACCTGGGAAATCTCCGCACCGCATTGTTGGCATGGTTGTTCGCCAGGGCCGAGGGGCTGCGCTTCCTCGTGCGCATCGAGGACCTCGATCAGGCCCGTGTGGCCGCGGCTCCCGGGGTGGCTGACCAGCAACTGCGGGACCTTGCGGCACTGGGCCTCGACTGGGACGGACCGGTGTTGCGCCAAAGTGGGCGCATCGAGCTCTATCGCAGCTACGCGGATCGCCTGTCCAGCTACGAGTGCTTCTGCTCACGCCGCGAGATCGCCGAGGCATCTGCGGCGCCGCATGGGGACTATCGCCCCTACCCGGGGACCTGTGCCCACCTGAGCGCCGCCCAGCGGGCCGAGGCCAGGACCCGACGGACGCCGGCCCTGCGGGTGCGGGCGGGCGGGATCGAGTGGACCGTCCACGACCGCTTTGCCGGTGACTACTCCCAACGGGTCGATGACTTCGTGCTGCTGCGTGCCGATGGCACGCCGTCCTACAACCTGGCGTCGGTGGTCGATGACGCGCTCCAGGGCGTTCGGCAGGTCACCCGCGGAGCTGATCTGCTGTCCTCCGCGCCACGGCAGGCGTGGTTGACCCACCGCCTCGGCTACGTCCAGCCGGTCTACGCACATGTCGGCCTGGTGCTGAACGGGGCCGGCGTTCGGCTTGCCAAGCGTGACCATCCGACTGACATGACGACGCTGGCAGCCCAGGGCATTGATGCCCGCCGTGTGCTGCGCATGCTCACCGATTCCTGCGGGCTGCCCACCGCCGAGTGCCCCGGGGAGTTGCTGGCCATGGTGCGCGCTGATCCGGGATTGCTGCACCGACCCGCCCTGGCACAGCCGTGTGTACTGGATGCCCAGGACCACCTGCTGCGGCACTGATCGCCCGCAACACAACTCACGGGCAACGCAATTCGCCCGCAACGCGAGGACGGACTGCCCCGCAGGCCGACGTCAGGCTCCATGACGCCAGACATGGCAGAACCTCCGGGAATTGCCCGGAGGTTCTGCCATGCAGGTTCGATCAGGATGCCGTGGTGGCGCGGGTGAACAGGATGTCGACCACATAGACCATCGTCGTATTGGGGGCGATGCTCGGATTGGTATTGCCGTCCGGGTAGGCCTGCGAGGGGGGTACAACGAGCAGGACGCGGCTGCCGACCGGCTGTCCGACGAGGCCCTTCTGCCAGCCCTCGACCAGGCCGCTCAGGGCCCCGGTTTGGGGAGAGTTGCTCCCATTGCTGTAGGTGGACTGGACCACCCGGGAATCACCCCACGACATGGAGATGAAGTTCACCGTGACGGTATCGGTGGCCGCCACCTGCTTGCCGGTGCCCTTGATGAGGGGCTGGACCACCAGGTCCGAGGGCGCGGCAACGCCGGAGGGAATCGTGATGGACGGATTGTTGATGTCGCCTGACACGGTGGGCAGTCCGGCCGCAGGGGTGACCGCCTCACCACTGGGTTGGTTCAGCTGCGTGGAGACCAGGTCGACGACGAAGAACAGGGTGTCGCCCACCTCAATGCCGGCAGCCGATGCCCCGCCCATGGCGTCGTAGCCGTCCTTGCCGGTGACGCCGATCAGCACGCGGTCACCGATGTGCTTGCCGTCCAGGCCCTTCTGGAAGCCCGGCACCACCTGTGACAGGCCGAACGTCGCCGTCGCACCCTTGGTGTAGCTGTTGTCGAAGGTCTGGCCCGTGCGGGCATCCACGCCCACGTAGTTGACCTCCACATAGGACGTGGAGCCGACGGCCTGGCCATTGCCCTGGACGAGCACCTTGCTCATGGTCTCGTTGACCTGCACCGGCCAATCGGCGGTCACGGTGGCCTCCTGGCCATAGCCACCACTCACCTGAACCGAATCCAGCGAGGTCAGCAGCTTGCCGCTCGACGAGGCCGAAGCCGTCGACGTGGCGGATTGCGATGCCGGGGCGGAGGCTGATGAGGGGCTGGCGCTGGCGCCGCTCTTGGAGCAACCGGCAGCCAACAACAGGATCGGCACCAGCGCGAGGCTGGCCCAGCGTGTCCAGCGATGTCGGGACGCTGAGGCACTGGCGGCGTGGTCTGAATGATCGGTCATGGACACGTATTCATGCTAGCCGACCTCACAGCGTGCAGATATTGCCCGGGGCCGGGAAGGCCGACGGGCCGGGTGCGCCATCTCCTCAGGAGACGGCCACGATGTCGACAACGAAGAACAGGGAGTCCCCGACCTGGATGCCCGCCGCGGCGGCGCCCCCTGCGGAGTCATAGCCGTCCTTGCCGGTCACCGCGATGAGGACGCGGTCGCCGACGTGCTTGCCGGTCAGGCCCTTCTCGAATCCCGGGATCACCTGGGCGAGGCCGAATGTTGCGGGCTTTCCGTTCTTGAAGCTGGAATCAAACACCTGCCCGGTGCGCCCATTCGTGCCGCTGTAGTTCACCTGCACCGTTGCATCGGCGCCCACCACCTGGCCGCTACCGGCCACGAGCACCTTGCTGAGGGTCTGGTCGACCGACACGGGCCACTGGGCCGTCACCGTGGGTGCCTGTCCGACGCCACCGGTGACCTGCACCTGGTCGAGTGAGGTCAGCACGGCGGCGGAGCCACCGGCCGACGAGGTGCCCGAACCTGCCGTCGTGGTGGCAGCTGACGCCGAAGTCGCCGACGGGGTACCGGCTGACGGCGAGGTCCCACTCCCGGGCGAAGCGGCGCAGCCCGCGGCCACCAGCACCAGGGGAAGCGCTGCCAGGCCGACCAGACGGGTCCAGGAGGCACGCACTCCGGAAGGGGTCGGCGTGAGGGGGCGACGTCGCGAAGAAGGCATGATCACGCGGCCATGCTAGCTGACACACGCGCTCACGGGCCTGCGCGGACGAATGGGTCGGGCGGTCAGAGCTTGACGATGTCCAGCAGGGTCCCGAGCTCCTCACGGCTCAGTTCCCGGGTCTCCCCCACGGCAAGGTTCCCCAGACGCACCGGGCCGATGCCGATGCGGGCCAGTTGGCGTACGGGATGGCCGACCGAATCCATCATGCGGCGCACAATGCGATTGCGCCCCGAGTGGAGGGTGATCTGCAGCATCGTGTGCACCGGTCCGCGCGAGACCAGCTTCACCCGGTCGGGCTTGATGGGCCCGTCCTCCAGGGTGAGGCCCTTCTCAAGGCGACGGATCGTCCGATTGTCCATCAGGCCCTCCGCGTCAACCAGGTAGGTCTTGCGCACCTCGTAACTGGGGTGGGACAACCGATGGCCGAATTCACCGTCATTGGTCAGGATGATCAGTCCCTCCGTCTCGGTGTCAAGGCGTCCCACATGGAACAGACGCTGGTGGCGGGGCACATATTCGGC
Source organism: Propionibacterium freudenreichii subsp. freudenreichii (assembly GCF_000940845.1). NCBI lineage: Bacteria > Bacillati > Actinomycetota > Actinomycetes > Propionibacteriales > Propionibacteriaceae > Propionibacterium > Propionibacterium freudenreichii. The sequence goes on from NZ_CP010341.1 coordinate 1,487,734, forward strand.
CAGCGTGGGCCGGCCCTCCGGGTCGTCCATGGTGGACACGACGCCCCGCGGCTTGTTGAGCAGCAGGTACATGTGACGGCGCGGCGGCGGGATCCGGGCACCGTCGACGCGAATGGAGTCATGTTCGGGATCCACGCGGGTACCCAGCTCCACGACGATGTGGCCATTCACCTCCACGCGCCCTTCGGTGATGAGCCCCTCGCTCGCCCGGCGCGATGCGATGCCGGCCTGGGCCAGCACCTTCTGGAGGCGGATCCCCTCCGGCTTTGCCGCGGACTGATCAATCGGTGGTTCGTGTGTCTCGCTCATATCCTTCTCAGCCATTGGTGTGTGACCCCTCCTGAGGTACCTCGTCGCGTCCACCGTCATCGGGACGGTCCCGCGGTGCAGCCTCATTGGTTGCCTGCGACGACGCATCGGACCCTGCTGGGGCCGCCAGTGACGTCAATTCCGCCTCAAGAGCAGCCGCATCAGGCAGGAGCGGCGCAATATCGGGCAAATCGGACAAGGCACTCAAGCCTAGCCGGGATAGGAAGTAGTCGGTGGTCACCAACAAGCCGGCCCCCGTCTGGGCATCGCTGCCCCGCTCATCCACCAGGCCCCGTGACAGCAGGGTGCGCACGACGCCATCCACGTTCACCCCACGCACCGCGGAGACGCGCGACCGTGCCACCGGCTGGAGGTAGGCGATCACGGCGAGCGTCTCCATCGCGGCCTGGCTCAACCGGTTCTGACCGCCCGCCCTCACCCACGGCGCGATCCGCTCGTGCTGGGCGGCGCGGGTGTAGTACCGCCAGCCCCCACCCACGTGACGCAGCTGGAAGCCGCGGCCGGTTTCATCGTAGAAGGCGGCAAGTTCTTCCAGTGCGGCCAGCACCTGCGGTTCGGCCGTTCCACTCGCCTCGCTGAGCGTCGCCAGGTCGATGGGCTCCTCGGCCATCAGGAGCAGGGCCTCCAGGAAGGGGGCGAGTTCGGCGGGCGGTACCGGGGCCATCTCCCCGGAAGTGCTGTCGGGAACTCGTCCGACGTCCTGCGGGGCTGACCTCGGGGCGGTCGGCGGTGTGTTGGTCACAATTCCTCCATCGTGGCGTCCCCGGTCCCACCGGCGCGGATCGGTGCCGGCTCGTGCCCCTCACGGACATCGGGCGCGACCGATGACTCTGTGGAGTCCACGGGGCCGGAGATGTCGAATTCGTTGCTGATGGACACCTCGCCCTCCTGGCGCCCGGTCCAACGCACCGTCAGCTCCCCCAGGGGCGTCAGCTGTTCGAAGGCCACGGCAGCATGGCGGAACAGCTCCAGCAGCGCCAGGAAGCGTGCCACGATCGTCATGCGATCGGCGTCGGCCGTCAGGGCACGGAAACTCAGCGTGCCCGCTGCGCGCAGCCGGGCAACGACCAGGTCGGCCTGCTCGGCGACGTTGACGGTGACGATGTGCAGCTGCTCCAGCGGCATGTCCAGGGCTTCGGCCGGGGTGAGGGCACGCACGGCGAGGGTCGCGAGTCGGTCCGCACCACCGGGAATCCTCAGTTCGGGCTGGACATCGAGGAAGCGGTCCTCCAGCCCACCGGGGCGGGGGTGGACGAGTTCCTCACGGCGCATCGCGGCGGCGAAGACCTTCGAGATCTGCTTGAACGCCCGGTACTGCAGCAGTCGGGCGAACAACAGGTCGCGGGCCTCCAGCAGGGCGAGGTCCTCGGCGTCGTCCACCTCGCCCCCGGGCAACAGTCGCGCCGCCTTGAGGTCGAGCAGGGTGGCGGCCACCACCAGGAAGCTGCTGGTCTGGTCCAGGTCCCAGGCGCGACCCCCGACGCGCACGTGCGCAATGAACTCGTCGGTCACCTTCGACAATGCGACTTCGGTGATGTCCAGCCGGTGCTTGTTGATCAGCTGCAACAACAGGTCGAAGGGCCCGTCGAAGTTGTCCAGGCGCACCCGGAAGCTGGACGATTCCCGGCCCTGCTCAGGGTTGGTGGATGTCATTGCCGGCCTGAGCACCCAGGCGTCGCACCAGCCCGGACTCGGCCGAGCCCAGGTCTTCCAGCGCCATCGCTATCGCCTCGCGCACGATGCGCCCGCGGTCGGCGCTGATCCGGTATTCGCCACGCAGCCTCACCCGTGCCTGTTCCAGCGCGAGGAGCTCGTCGGCGGAGAGGTAGATGGTGATCTTCTCGTCGTGGCGCACCCGACCGCTCGAGGTGGGGCCCCCGGTACCGGATCCGGCTACTGGCGCGCGCATCGCACCAGTACTTCCCGGGCGAGGCTGCGGTATGCCGCGGCCCCGGGTGACTTCGACGCATAGGTCGTGATGGGCTCGCCGGCAACGGTGGTCTCTGGGAAGCGGATCGTTCGGCGAATCACGGTATGGAAGACATCGTCGCCGAAGACCTCCAGCAGGCGCGCCAGTACCTGCCGGCTGTGCAGGGTGCGGGCGTCGAACATCGTGACAAGGACACCCAGCAGCCGCAGGTTGGGATTGATGCGCTCCGTCACCATGCTGACCGTGTCAGTGAGCAGGGCCACCCCCCGCAGCGCGAAGTACTCGGCCTCCATCGGGATGAGCACCTCATCGGAGGCGGTCAGCGCATTGATGGTGAGCAGGCCCAGGGAGGGGGCGCAGTCGATCAGGATGAAGTCATAGCGGTCGCGCACCGGATCGATGACCCTGCGCAGGGACTGTTCCCGGGCGACCTCACTGACCAGCTGCACTTCCGCAGCGGACAGGTCGATGTTGGCAGGCAGCAGGTCCAGACCCGGCATCCGGTTGTTGATCACCACGTCGTCGAAGCTGTACTCCCGGCTCATGAGCAGGTCATAGACGCTGTGGTCGAGCGTGTGCGGGTGAACGCCCAGGCCGAGTGAGGCCGAGCCCTGCGGGTCGAAGTCGACGAGCAGTACCGAGCGGCCGAGCTCGGTCAGCGCCGCGCCCAGGTTGATCGTCGTGGTGGTCTTTCCCACCCCGCCCTTCTGGTTGCACATGGCAATGACCGTGGCGCGCTTCGGGCCCTCCGCCAGGGGCGGTACGACGAGGTCGGGAAAGATCCTCCCGGTGGCGTCCAGCTGCCCGGGGACCTCATCACCATGGGCGTCTGCGGCGGCCTTGGACCCTTGCGCTGTCATCTGGTTTCTCCTCGTCTCGTCTGTGCCCACAGTAGTGAAGGGGCGCGCCACGCCGCCAACACGACCTCGCCGCAGACCATGCCGGACACCGGCGCGGCGACCGCGCCGGTGTCGCAAGGGTCAATCATGGGCCCTGGGAAAGGAACTGGAATAGACCTCGCGCAGCTGCTGGGCGGTCACTTCGGTGTAGATCTGCGTCGTCGAGACCGACGCGTGGCCGAGCAGTTCCTGCACGACGCGGATGTCTGCACCCCCGTCCAGCAGGTGCGTGGCGAAGGAGTGGCGAAGGCTGTGCGGGCCGATGTCAGCGGTGATCCCGGCCTGGCGTGCCCGCGTTCGCAGGGCCTCCCACGCGCTCTGGCGGGAGAGTCGGGCACCGCGGGTGTTGAGGAACAGTGCCGGGGTGAATTCCCTGGCACGTTCGGCCAGGGCGGGACGACCCCGCACCAGCCAGGCCTGCACGGCGCTGCGCGCGTAGCTGCCCAGCGGCACGACGCGTTCCTTGTTCCCCTTACCGACCACCCGGAGGGGGCCATCTGGGTCTACCAGCACCCGGGTGAGGTCATCGACATCCAGGCTCAGGGCCTCGCTGATGCGGGCGCCCGTGCCGTAGAGCACCTCGAACAGGGCGGCATCGCGCAGGCCGATCGGAGTCTGCCGCTCGATGGAGTCGATGAGCCGAGCGACCTCGTCGACGCCCAGAGCCTTGGGCAGGCGCTTGCCGGCTCGTGGCGGATGCAGTGCGGCCGCGACATTGTGGTCAACCAGGCCCTCGCGCGCGGCAAAGCCGTGGAACATGCGCACTGCCACCACGGCACGACCCACGCTGCTGGGCGCCAGGGCCTTGTGTGACGCGTCCCCGCGGGACAGCTCCTCCTCGAAGCTGGTCACATCAGCGGTCGTGATCCGGGAAGGATCGTCGATCCCGCGGGAGCTGAGGTGGCGCAGATACCGGGTCAGGTCGCGACGATAGGCGGCCACCGTGTTGGGTGACAGCCCGCGCTCGACTCCCAAGTGGTCCAGATAGTCCTCAAGCCAGTTTCCGAGTCGACCGGCAGTCGGCCCGGAAACTGGCTTGTTGCCATGCGATGGCGGATGGGCCGCACCGTCAGCCAAGCGCCTCGATCTCCTTGCGGCGCTCCGCGCGCACCGCGCGGGCGGGCCACGGAGCATCTGCGGGGCGCAATGCATCGAGTCTGCCGTCCAGGATGGCCAGGCGCAGGGCCAACGTCCCGGTCACCATGTTCGGATTCTCGATCTGGCCTGCATAGATCCTGGTGACCAGCTCGTCGAGGCTGAGCCAGGCCAGGTCCATGTCGAGTTCCTCGTCCTCCACCACGAATCCGGCAGGGTGGGGCACCGGGTGCAGGCCCCTGGCGAGGTAGATCCGGATGGATTCCTCGAGCCCCCCCGGTGAAGTGAAGATATCCACCAGGATGCGCCAGTCATCGGCCGCGAGCATCGCCTCTTCGGCCAATTCACGCTTGGCGGCCGACAACGGGGGTTCTCCCGGCTTGTCGAGCAAGCCGGCGGGCGGTTCGACGAGCCGCATCGCCACGGGATGGCGATACTGATCGACCACGGCCACCCGCTGGTGTTCATCCAGGGCCATGATGGCCACGGCCCCGGGATGGGTCACCCACTGGCGCGTCATCACGTCGCCGTCGGGCATTGCGACCTTGTCCTCGACGAAGTCGCAGACCCGTCCCGTTGCCTCGACCCGATGGCTCAGGATCGGCCAGTGTTCGGACCGGTCGACCAGTTCACTCACTGACCGTCACCGCACCGGCCTGAGCACTCTTGCGCGAGCCGCGCTTGGTGCTCGTGCGTGTGCGGCGGGCGGCGGGCTTCTTGCGTCCGGTGGTGCGTACCGTGCGGTGCGTCGACTTGTAGTGCTCGATCGCAGCCTGCACCAGCCCACTGAACAGCGGATTGGCCTTGGTCGGACGCGAGGTGAACTCGGGGTGCGCCTGGGTGCCGACGAAGAACGGATGCTCCTCGGTGGGCAGCTCGATGTATTCCACCAGGTTGCGGTCGGGGGACAGCCCCGAGAACACGATGCCGGCCTTCTCGAGCTGATCGCGGTAGCCGTTGTTCACCTCGTAGCGGTGACGGTGGCGCTCGGAAACCTTGGTCCTGCCGTAGAGATGGGCCACGATGCTGCCGCGCTTCAGCTCGGCCGGGTAGGAACCCAGTCGCATCGATCCACCCATGTCGCCCTCACCGGACACGATGGAGCGCTGCTCCGCCATGGTGGCAATGACCGGGTTCTTGCTGTCCGGTTCGAACTCGCTCGAGGCGGCATCTGCAATGCCGGCCACGTCGCGGGCGACCTCGATCACCATGCACTGCAGTCCCAGGCAGAGGCCCAGGATGGGCACCTTGTGCTCACGGGCGTATTTGATCGCACCGAGCTTGCCCTCCACCCCACGGATGCCGAAGCCACCGGGGATGATCACACCATCCACGTCGCCGAGTTGTTCGGCGGCACCTTCCTCGGTCTCGCAGTCGTCGGACTTCACCCAGCGCACCCGTACCCGGGCCCAGTTCGCGAAGCCGCCGGCACGGATCGCCTCGACGACGCTCAGGTAGGCGTCGGGCAGGTCGATGTACTTGCCCACCAGCGCCACGGTGACTTCCTCGGTCGGACGCTCGACACGGTCGAGCAGGTCATTCCAGGTCGTCCAGTCCACGTCGTGGAAGGGAAGGTTCAGGACCCGCACCACATAGGCGTCCAGTCCCTCATGGTGCAGCACCTTCGGAATGGCATAGATGCTCGACGCATCGGGGCAGGCGACCACGCCTTCCTCGTCCACGTCGCAGGAGAAGGCGATCTTGCGCTTGATCGACTCGGGCAGTTCCATGGCCGAACGGCAGACCAGAGCGTCGGGCTGGATGCCGACACTGCGAAGTGCAGCCACCGAATGCTGGGTGGGCTTGGTCTTCAACTCGTGCGAGGGCCCTATGTAGGGCACCAACGAGACATGGATGTAGAAGGTGTTCTCACGACCGATGTCGCGCCGCAGCTGTCGGCAGGCCTCCAGGAAGGGCTGCGACTCGATATCGCCCACGGTGCCGCCGATTTCGTGGATCACCACGTCATCGCCGGGCTGGGCGACATTCAACATCCGCGACTTGATCTCATCGGTGATGTGCGGGATCACCTGGACGCACTCACCGAGGTAATCGCCTCGGCGCTCCTTGGCGATGACCGATGAGTACACCTGCCCGGTGGTCACATTGGCACGTGCCGTCAGATTGCGGTCCAGGAATCGTTCGTAGTGGCCGATGTCCAGATCGGTCTCGGCCCCGTCCTCAGTCACGAAGACCTCACCATGCTGGAAAGGATTCATCGTGCCGGGATCGACATTGAGATAGGGATCGAGCTTCTGCATCGTGACGCTCAATCCGCGCGACACGAGCAGGCTACCGAGGCTTGAAGCCGTCAGGCCCTTCCCGAGAGAGGAGGCGACGCCTCCGGTGACAAATACATGCTTGGTTTGCTTCGCGTTGCCCACGGACCTCCAGCATAGAGGACGACACAAGCAAAACCAGCATCGAGGGGATGTCCGACAACACGATCGGTCGTGTTCTGCGCTCGTGGCTAATTCTGGGTGCCCGCAGCGTCCGCCACGAGCTCCCGGGCATGCGCCAGCGCCTTGTCCGACTCGGACCCGGCCATCAACCGGGCGATCTCATGGAGTCGTTGGTCGCCTGACACCAGTTCAACGTCGCTGGTGGTCACCAGGCCATCGCTGGATTTGGTCACGACATAGTGGCGTTCGGCGAAAGCTGCCACCTGGGCCAGATGGGTCACCACGATCACCTGGGAATGCCGGGCGAGCTTGGCGAGCCGTCGGCCGATCTCCGTGGCGACCTGACCGCCGACGCCGGCATCGACCTCATCGAAGACGAAGGTGTGGCCCGGATCGGATCCGGCCAGGACGACCTCCAGGCCGAGCCGGATGCGGGACAGCTCACCCCCGGAGGCGACCTTGGCCAGCGGCGCCAACGGGCTGCCCGGATTTGCCGAGAAGAGCAGGCTCACCCGGTCCGAGCCCCAGGGCCCCGGAAGCTCAAGGGGCTCGAGGCGGAACTCAAGTCGGGCGTGCGGCATGGCCAGTGCGCCCAGTTCTTCGCGCACCCCGGAGGCGAGGTGTTGGGCGGCCTTCACGCGCAGGCCATGCAGCACCTCGGCCTGGTGGTGCAGCTGCTCGTCAAGCTGCGTCCTACGGGTGCGCAGCGCCTCGATGCGCTGCTCGTCGCTGCCGAGGTCCTCGATCCGCTCGGAGGCGTCGCGGGCCCAGTCGAGCACGGCGTCGATGTTCTCCCCGTACTTGCGGGTGAGGTCGGCCAGCTCTGCGCGGCGGGTGGTGATGGTCTCGAGTGCGAGTGGGTCGGCGTCCAGCCCCGCCACATAGGAGGCCAGGGCCCCGGCCGCTTCCTGGGCGGCCAGGCCGAGTTGGTTCAGCTGCTCGCCCAGCGCTTCTGCCTGGGGGTCCATCTCGGCGATGCGACCGGTGTTCTTCACTGCAATGCCGGCCAGCCCGACCACCCCGGGGTCATCGGGGTCGCCGTCGTCGGCACCGGACAACGCGTGGCTGGCCTCCTGCGCCAACATGCGCAGGTCATCCATGGCTTGCAGACGCTGCGCCCGGGTGGCCAGTTCCGTGTCCTCGCCGGGTTGTGGGTCAACGCGTTCGATCTCGCTGAGGCCGAAGGCGAGCAGGTCCGCCTCCCGGGCCCGCTCGCGGGAGTTCTCCACGCGCTCGTTGAGCTCCTTGTCGACGCTGCGCCGCAGCTCGAACAATTCGCGGTAGCGCTCCAGCACCTCCGCCACGGGCTTGCCGCCGAAGCGGTCAAGCACCTGGCGCTGACGCTCCTCGGTGCCCAATCGGACCTGTTCCAGCTGGCCATGGATGGTGGCCAACTCCCCCACCACGCCGGCGACGGTGCCAAGGGGTGCGGCGACACCTCCCAGCCAGGCCCGCGATCGACCATTGGTACGTAGTTGGCGTGCCACGATCAGTTCGCCGGCATCGGTCTCGGCGCCCAGCTCGGAGAGTCTGGTGGCCACGTCGTCGAGACCTGTGAACACCCCCTCGACGCGGGCTTGCTCAGCCCCCGTGCGCACCATGGTCGGGTCGGCGCGGTGGCCCAGCAGCAGTCCGAGTCCGGTGACGATCATGGTCTTGCCCGCACCGGTCTCGCCGGTGACCGCCGTCAGCCCGGGTGCCGGCTCCAGGCGCGATTCGGTGATCACGCCCAGCTGCTGGATGTGCAGCTCGGTCAGCATGGTTCCGGGGTCGGGCGCTGCAGCCCGGGGCTGCGCCAGCCGTCGATGTTGAGGCCGAATTTCTTCACCAGGCGGGTTGTGAAGGGCTGCTCCCGCAGGCGGGCGATCTGCAGGTCATCCGGATTGCGGCGTACCCCGATCCGATACCCGGCGTGCACATCGACACTGCGGCGTCCATCGCACCACACCACCGCCCCCAGCGACATGTCCCCCACCATCCGCAGGTCGACCGTCGACGTGGGTGCCACGACGCAGGCCGCCGAGAACAGTGCGTGGGCGGCTATCGGAACGACTTCGAATGCTTCGGTATTGGGCCACATCACCGGTCCCCCGCAGGAGAACGCATATGCCGTCGAGCCGGAGGCCGAGGCCACCAGGACGCCGTCACAGCCCCACCGCGACAGTGGGCGCTCGTCGATGGTCACCAACAGGTCGACCATCTTCTCGCGCGAGGCCTTCTCGGTGGAGACCTCGTTGACGGCGAAGGACTCCCACACGGTGCGTCCGTCGCCATCACGCACGGTGACGGCCAGGGTGAGTCGCTTCTCGATCTCATAGTCGCGGTCGGCCACCTGCGCGATGAGCTCATCGATCTGGGAGGCCTCAAGCTCTGCCAGGAAGCCGACGTGGCCCAGGTTGACCCCTAGGAGGGGCACCCGGTGGGGCAGGGCCCACTCGGCGGACCGCAGAATCGTGCCGTCTCCCCCGAAGACCACCATCAGCTCCACCTGGGAGTCATTGGACAACGCGGCGATGCGCACATCGGGCAGTCGACGGCGCATCTCGGCGACGCGACTCTCCTCAACGACGCATTCGATCCCGTGAAGGTTCATTCCCGCGATGAACTCGGCCGCGCCATCAAGGGCCTCGGTCCTGACCGGATGCATGGTGATGGCGACGCGACGGCTTTGATTCACGTCTTCCAGCCTAGCGATCCGACGAAGCTCGATGGACGAGGTTGCCCCCTCCGCGTGCGATCGTTCAGCGTGCAGGAGGATCCGGCATCGGGATGCCGGCATCGCGCGAGCCGTTGAGGATCGCCTGGAGCTGCTCCTGTGCGGCACCGAGGCGGGCGATGCGCTGCTCGACGTCCAGTGTCGGGAGCTGGCCGAGCGCCGCCAGTGCGCGGTCGACCTGGTCGTTGCCGGTGACCGGCGGAAGTGGTGCGTCGTCCGGCGATGTGGGCGTCGGTTGGACGCTGCTGTCCCGGTCTGTGCTCACAATGCGAAAGCCTACCGGGTGTGCGCTGCGGTATCCCGGGGAGAGACTCCCTGTTCGGGGGCCGCTGCCTGGCTAGTCGCCCAGGCCGCGGGCCTGGAGGGCCTCCCCCACCTGGAGCGCATGCCCCACGGCGGTGACGAGTACCGGGGCGACGAACCGCCACGAGAAGCGCAGGCCCCTGGCGCGTGCCGCATCGCGAACATTGCGCACGGAGACGAGCAGATAGGGAATCGAACTCCACATGACCGACACGGCGAGGGCGAATTTCTCGGGGTTCGCCCCGATGATCCGGAATGGCCTGGCGCAGGCCGCGATCCCGTCCATGATCAACCCGCTGGGCGTGGTGGAGGTGATGATGCGCGCCAACCACAAGGTGGCGATCATTCCACAGGCGAAGACCACGCCCTCCTGCCAGGTGCGGAAGATCCAGTCATAGGCGACGATGACCGCGTTCATCACCAGCAGGCCCACGCCCGGGTTCAGCTGCGCGATCCCCATTCCCGAGCCGGCCACGACCAGCACGGCCGCCACCGCGAAGGCGGCGAGGGACAGGGGCACGTTCTTCGCGAAGAATGGCACGACCCCGACCGCCACCAACAACAGATACTTGACCCACAGTGGGCACCGGTGCATCAGGCTGTGGCCCACCCGGTAGGCGCCCAGGAATGTCTCGGCGCTCATCGTGGGTTACCCGCCGCAGCCCGGTCGGACATCATCGCCCGGTAGCGCGCAATGACCTCATCGGGATGCCCGTCGTCAATCAGCTCTCCGTCGTCGATGAGCAGCGCCCGATCCATGGCGGAGGCGAGGTCAAGGTCGTGGGTGGACACGACCAACTGCTGCTCCAGTGCGTCGAAGGCCCGGGACAGCAGGATCCGGTTGCGCAGGTCCAGCAGGGTGGTGGGCTCGTCGGCGATCACGATGGTGGGCTGGACCGCGAGGACGGAGGCCAGCGATACGAGCTGGCGTTCGCCTCCCGACAACGCATGCACGCTGCGATTGGCAACCTTGCTGAGCCCGTGGTCCGCCAGGATCTGCAGGGCGCGCTCACGGCGTTCCGCGCGATGCGACACCGACGCACGCAGGCTCAGCTCCACCTCCTCGAGCGGGGTGGCCATGATCAGTTGGGCGCCGGGGTCGGTGAAGACATGTCCGACGTGGCGCCGTACCTCCTTGGGGCGCCGCGCCGGATCCAGCCCATCGACGAGGACTGTTCCTGCGCTCACCTTCATCAGTCCATTGACCAGCTTCAACAGCGTGGACTTTCCCGACCCGTTCGCACCGATAACGGCCACCCGGTGCTCCACGAGTCGGGCCGTGACATTCGACAGGATGGTTGTCGTGGTGGGACGGCCCTCCAGGTCATATCCCTCGACCTGAACGCTGACGCCCTGGAAATCGATCACTTCAGGTTCTCTATCACTTTGCCGAGTTCCGCGGACGGGGCATGAGCCTGGGATAGGCGAGGAACACGGCGGTGGCGAGCAATCCGGCCAGGACCGCCTTCAGGATGTCCCAGGGAAGGAAGACAGCGGTGGTCGCGATGGCCTTGCCGAGCGTCAGGTGCAGCGGCCCGGCCATGAACCATGCGACCCCGAAGACGTGCACGACGCCGACACCCACGACGGCAATCAGGCACAGCAGCACCGGCAGTACCCGGCGGCCCGGGCGACGACGCACCAGCGCGGTCATGATCGCGCCGCAGATCAGCCCGCAGGCGATGTAGCCAACCAGGTATCCGCCCGAGGGGCCGATCAGCTTGGCCGGCCCCGACGCGCCCCCGGCAAACACCGGCAGTCCGGCGACGCCGACCAGGATGTAGAGCGCCATCGACGCCCCACCGCGAATCGATCCCAGCACCAGGGGGGCGAGCAGCACGATGATCATGGCCAGGGAGAAGGGGATGGCGCCCACGGTGAAGATCGGCGGGATGAGGGCGAAGACGGCCATCAGCGCGGCGAACACCGCGATCAGGGCAAGATCACTCGCCTGGAAGCCCTTGCCGGCCTCTTCGACGACGGTTCCAGCTTTGGCAGGTGTTGCTGTCATGGGATGTCCCCCTGTTCATGCGGTGGCCACAGATCCGCCGGCGACGTCGCCCGCGAAGCATGTGCACGACGCCCCGTGGGGACCTCGCAGGATGAGCCTACCGAGTTTCATGAACACTGTTCAATTGATCTCAGGGGAGGATCAGCCGAACAGCCCCGGCGACGGTGTGGAGTGGAGCGATCCCGAACCTAGTGGAGGGTGTCCAGGCCCTGCAGGGAGGCCCACGACTCGGGGGTCAGGCCACCATCATCGGACAGCTTCCACAGGAGCTGCAGGGCTGCCCAGAGGACGTCCAATTGCTCGTCGCGCCCCGGGGGAATCTCTTCCAGCTCGAGTGCCCCATCGATCAGTCGTACCTTCTGCTCGCCGCACCGTGCGACCAGTCCGTCGACGGTTGCCCGCCGCACGGGGGCCAGGAGTGCTCGCACATCGTAGCCGAGGTGGGTTGGCCGTTCCTGGGGAACCGCCTCCACCAGGTCCCGGACGCCGTGGGCGCCGGTGAAGACGAACAGGGAGTCCATCTGGGTGTTGAAGGCGCCCAGGATGTCGGTGTCAAGGCGGTCTCCCACGAAGATGGGATGCTGCGAGCCCAAACGTCGTTCGGTCTCGCGCAGCAGCGCGGGAAAGGGCTTCCCGGCAACCAGGGGTTCCCGGTCGGGGAAACATGCGCGCACGGCGTTGACCTGCGTGCCGACTCCGGGCTCCAGCCCGAGGTCGGTGGGACGGGTCAGGTCGAGGTTGCAGGCAAACCACTGGGCTCCGGCCGCAATCGCATGGACCCCATCGGTGACGCGGGGCCATGTCATATCCGGGTCATAGCCCTGGATCACCGCAGCCGGCTCGTCCAGGCGGCTGTCCACGAGCGTGAAGCCCACCGAAGAGATCTCATCGGCCAGTGCCTGAGTTCCCAGGCAGAGGACGCGGGCACCCGGTTCGAGGGTTTCCTGCAGCATGCGTGCGGCGGCCTGGGCACTTGTCACCACATCATCGATCGTGGATCGCACGCCGATGCGATTCAGCTGATCTGCAACGACCTGGGGAGGACGCGCGGCATTGTTGGTGACAAAGCCGACGCGCACTGCATGGGCACGCAGCCCGTCGACGGCCTGTGACGCACCGGGCACCGCATTCGGGCCCAGGTAGATGACGCCGTCAAGGTCGAACAGTGCGGCGTCGTACTGATCGCACAGGGCTTGCTGGGGACCAACAACCGCCGTCACGAATGGACCTCTCCCTCGCCATCGGGGCCGGCGGGTGGCTGGTCCTCCGCCACACCTGCGTCCGGCTCCGGGGTGTCGCCAAGAGGCAGAGCGGGTTGTTCGAGGTTCCCCTCCACGCTGGCCGGCTTGTGATCCTCCGAGCTGGCCGGGACGTCGCCCGCTGAAGCCGTCGGCTCATCTGACGCGTCCGCAGTATCGTCCACGCTGGCCGCGGTGTCATTCTCCGAGCTGGCCGGGACGTCGCCCGCAGAGGGCGTCGGTTCATCTGATGCGTTCGCAGTGCCCTCCGCATCCGGCTCCTCGTCAGACGGAACGGTCAGCGTATCGGTGTCCTCGGGGCTGGTCGGGCCCAAGTCGGGCACCCCACTTGCTTCCGAGGCTGCGCTTGCTTCCGAGGCTGCACCGTCGGAGTCCTCATCGCCATCGGGTGACAGACCTTCATCGGAATCATCCTGCGACTCGGTGACTTCCGGTTCGGGGTCGGCCTCCTCTTCCTGGATCAGGAGGTAGTCCTCCTCATCGAAGTCGGGTTCCTTCTCGGGAACGTCCACGCCAAGGTCCCGCAGACGATCGTCGGCGTCAAGATCCGCTTCGACGTCAAGGGCCTGCGATGCTTCGAACCACCTGACGGCATCCGACTCATTGCCCTCCTGCTGAAGCAGGTTGGCATAGGCGTACCGGAGCCGGGCCTGGGACTCCTTGGGTCCGAGTCGATCGCTGATCGCCTTGCGAAGGAGCCGCAGCCCCTCGGGCCGCTGCCCCATGTCGTCGCGCAGACCGGCCTCGACCAGTACCAGCTCGACCTCCTGCACCACGTCCAGGTCGGCGTTGTGTGCCTCGCGAATGGTGCGTAGCGCCTGATCGTGCTTACCCAGCGCACGCTCACTATCAGCGATCACGGGAAGGTAGTTGGGATTGCCGGTCATCCGGGAAACAGCCCGATACTCAGTCAGGGCCGTCGCAAAGTCGCCATTCGCGTAGGCGGCCTCAGCGGCCGCCTCGCGCACGATCGGTAGCCGGGCAGCCCTGCGTCGCGCCGCCATCGCATGCGCCTGCGCCAGGGCGGGATCCTCGTCCAGCAGCTCCCCGGCGGCCATCAGATGTGCCATGACGACAGTCGCCAGGTCCTTGGGAAGTGCCCGCAGCTCGGCCCGAACGGGTCCAGGAATCGATCGGATGTCAATCAGTGACGTGTCGACGCCGGGCTCGTCGGCAGGCTTCTCCAGCCCGGGTGCAACATAACGCTCTTCCCGATCATCGCGACCGCGTCCGGGGCGGCCGTCCGAACGACCACGGGCCGTGAAACTACCGCCACCCCTGCGCTCACCAGGGCGTCCACCCTGCCCGCCACGACGCTCGCTGCCTCCGAAGGAGCGGCCTCGGCCCGATCCCCTCGAGTCGCGGTCACGACGATCCGAACCACGCGTATCGCCACGCCACGACCCCTGGCCGGCGCGCTCACCCTGGCCCTCCCGATCGCGATCCTCGCGCCGGTAGTTGCCGGGACCACTATCGTGACGCGACCCGAACGAACCACGTCCACGTGCGTCACCGCGATCATCGCGGTCGCGGAAGCCAGCACGGCGACCATCCGAGCGCGACGACGAACCCCGTCCGCCATCGCGTGCAGAACCGTCGCGCTCGCCCCGGTTCCGGTCACCCCAGGTCGAACCGCCGCGGCGGTCATGGTCGCGCCGTCCTGAGCTACGGCGATCGTCCGACCATCGGCGCGGGCGATCCGCGTCACGAGGAGCATCCCCGCGCTCGGAACGGCCCCGATAGTCATCTCGCCCACGACCGGACGATCCAGCGCCGCGGGGGGCACGGTCATCCCGGCCGCGCTCATCACGCCGCCAGCCGGAACGGCCATCTTCACGTGGACGCTGATCATCGTCGCGGCGATTGCCACGACGTTCGCGATCATTGAAGTTACGCGATTCCCTGCCCCGGTCGTCATTGTCCGAAGAACGACGTCCGCCGCGATCGCGCGGACGTCCGGAATCATTGGAACGTGAGCCCCCCAAGGGGCGATAAGGACGGCGTCGGCCTCGACCCTGGCCAGAGCCCGGATCCTCCCGATCGTGCGAGCGCGACTCGTTATCTGAGTTGGCCATTCGGTCCGTCCTATATGAAAAAGTGAAACTTGTCCTGAATGTAGTAACTCCCTCCCACCATCGGGTGGGAGGGAGTTGAAAGTCCGGCGGCTTCCTAGTCTCCCACAGGCTCCCGCCTGCAGTACCATCGGCGTAGAAAGGCTTAACTTCCGGGTTCGGAATGGGACCGGGTGTTTCCCTCTCGCTATGGCCACCGAAACAACTATCGGCTTACTACGTGTACAACCCCCCACACCAACCCCAACAGGGCGGCATGAACAGGAGGTTCCCGACCGTATACCGGGAACGACACAGTGGACGCGAACAAAACTCTTCACAACAATCTACAAGAATTAAAGTGTGGGACAAGCCCTCGGCCACTTAGTATCGGTCAGCTCCACATGTCACCATGCTTCCACATCCGACCTATCACCCGGTGGTCTACCGGGGGCCTTACCACATTAACTGTGCAGGAACCCTCATCTTGAAGCGTGCTTCCCACTTAGATGCTTTCAGCGGTTATCACTCCCCAACGTAGCCAACCAGCCATGCTCCTGGTGGAACAACTGGCACACCAGAGGTTGGTCCGTCCCGGTCCTTGCGTACTAAGGACAGCCCTTCTCAAGATTCCTACGCGCGCAGCGGATAGGGACCGAACTGTCTCACGACGTTCTTAACCCAGCTCGCGTGCCGCTTTAATGGGCGAACAGCCCAACCCTTGGGACCGACTCCAGCCCCAGGATGCGACGAGCCGACATCGAGGTGCCAAACCATTCCGTCGCTGTGAGCGCTCGGGAAAGATCAGCCTGTTATCCCCGGGGTACCTTTTATCCGTTGAGTTCTGGCGATTCCACAATCCACCAGAAGATCACTAGTCCCGACTTTCGTCCCTGCTCGACATGTCTGTCTCACAGTCAAGCTCCCTTGTGCACTTACACTCAACACCTGATTACCAACCAGGCTGAGGGAACCTTTGGGCGCCTCCGTTACCTTTTGGGAGGCGACCGCCCCAGTCAAACTACCCATCAGGCACTGTCCCTGATCCGGATCACGGACCTAGGTTAGATAACCAGAACGACCAGAGTGGTATTTCAACAATGACTCCACAATCACTAGCGTGACCGCTTCAAAGTCTCCCACCTATCCTACACAAGTCGTACCGATCACCAATACCAAACTATAGTAAAGGTCCCGGGGTCTTTCCGTCCTGCTGCGCGTAACGAGCATCTTTACTCGTAATGCAATTTCGCCGAGTTCATGGTGGAGACAGCGCCCAAGTCGTTACTCCATTCGTGCAGGTCGGAACTTACCCGACAAGGAATTTCGCTACCTTAGGATGGTTATAGTTACCACCGCCGTTTACTGGGGCTTAAGTTCAGTGCCTCGCACAAAAGTGCTAACACGTCCCCTTAACCTTCCAGCACCGGGCAGGAGTCAGTCCGTATACATCGTCTTTCGACTTAGCACGGACCTGTGCTTTTAGTAAGCAGTCGCTTGGGCCTATTCTCTGCGACTATCGACGCACCGACAAGTAAACTGCCGTCACGCCTCCAGTCTCCCTTATTCCGAAGTTACGGGAGGATTTTGCCGAGTTCCTTCACCATGATTATCTCGATCGCCTTGGTATTCTCTACCTATCCACCAGTGTCGGTTTGGGGTACGGGCAGCTCGAGAACTCGCTCACGAAGATTTTCTAGGCAGCATAGGATCATCCGGATACGTACCACAAAAGTGGCACCACTCATCACCTCTCAGGCACACGTCCGACCGGATTTACCTGGCCAGACACCCTACAGGCTTAACACCGCAAACCAATACGGTGCCAGACTACCTTCCTGCGTCCCTCCGCAGCTTGCCTACTACAAGATCGGGTTACAGACTCAACGATCAGGGAACCGAAGCCCCCACGACCGCCTTGCATGCTTAGCATCACTCACCTCGGCAGGATCGTTCTCGCGCCGGTACGGGAATATCAACCCGTTGTCCATCGACTACGCCTGTCGGCCTCGCCTTAGGACCCGACTCACCCAGGGCAGATTAGCTTGACCCTGGAACCCTTGGATATTCGGCGGACGGGTTTCTCACCCGTCATACGCTACTCATGCCTGCATTCTCACTTGCGTGCACTCCACGACCGGGTCACCCCGCCGCTTCAACGCACACACAACGCTCCCCTACCCATCCACGCACCTGGACACCCCAAAGGATGCCGGATACACGCGTAGATGCCACAGCTTCGGCGGATGACTTGAGCCCCGCTAAATTGTCGGTGCAGAATCACTTGACCAGTGAGCTATTACGCACTCTTTCAAGGATGGCTGCTTCCAAGCCAACCTCCTGGTTGTCTCCGCAACTCCACGTCCTTTTCCACTTAGTCACCACTTAGGGGCCTTAGCTGATGATCTGGGCTGTTTCCCTCTCGACGACGAAGCTTATCCCCCGCCGTCTCACTGCCATGCTCTCACTTGTCGGCATTCGGAGTTTGGCTGATTTCGGTAAGCTGGTAAGCCCCCTAGACCATCCAGTGCTCTACCTCCGACAAGAAACACATGACGCTGCACCTAAATGCATTTCGGGGAGAACCAGCTATCACGGTGTTTGATTGGCCTTTCACCCCTATCCACAGCTCATCCCCCAGGTTTGCAACCCTGGTGGGTTCGGGCCTCCACGACGTCTTACCGTCGCTTCACCCTGGCCATGGATAGATCACACCGCTTCGGGTCTAGAGCATGCGACTCAAACGCCCTATTCGGACTCGCTTTCGCTACGGCTTCCCCACACGGGTTAACCTCGCCACACACCACTAACTCGCAGGCTCATTCTTCAAAAGGCACGCCGTCACCCACCACAAGGGCAGGCTCCGACGGATTGTATGCGATCGGTTTCAGGTACTATTTCACTCCCCTCCCGGGGTACTTTTCACCTTTCCCTCACGGTACTTGTCCGCTATCGGTCACCAAGGAGTATTTAGGCTTAACGGGTGGTCCCGCCAGATTCGTACGGAATTTCAGGGGTTCCGTACTACTTGGGAAAACATTAAGAGAGAGATCAACTTACGCATACAGGGGTATCACCATCTATGCCGCGCCTTCCCAGACGCTTCTGCTTCATCAATCCTTTATCACTCTCCGACCTCACGGCAGTTCAGTCAAAACGCTTCCCACAACCCCGCACATGCAACACCTGCCGGCTATCACACACATACGGTTTGGCCTCTTCCGCTTTCGCTCGCCACTACTCACGGAATCACGGTTGTTTTCTCTTCCTGTGGGTACTAAGATGTTTCACTTCCCCACGTTCCCTCCAACCGCCCTATACATTCAGGCGGCGGTCGCCAGTAGCTAAACTGGTCACCTTCGAGGTTTCCCCATTCGGACATCCCCGGATCAAAGCTCGTTTACCAGCTCCCCAGGGCTTATCGCAGGTTACAACGTCCTTCATCGGCTCTTGGTGCCTAGGCATCCACCGATCGCACTTAGTAGCTTGTCACACAAAACTCATAAAAAACTACAAAGATGCTCGCGTCCACTGTGAAGTTCTCAACATACGGGCGGACCCAACCAGCCACCCCCCAAACACGGGGAACAACCACCTGGCCACACCGAAAAACCAGCCACAAACATGGCCGATCCCTCAGGACCCAACAACGTGCCTCCCACGACCACCAACCAACCCCCACCCGCGTTCCACACCAACACCCCAACAGGGCACCAGCAGTACTAACAAACAGAAACCAGCCGACAATCTACGGTCAATGCTCCACAACCTCCACCACCAACGCCGCAGGACACAGCCCACGAAACGCACGATGGCGAAAAGGCTCCTTAGAAAGGAGGTGATCCAGCCGCACCTTCCGGTACGGCTACCTTGTTACGACTTAGTCCTAATCACCAGTCCCACCTTCGACGGCTCCCCCCAAAAGGTTGGGCCACCGGCTTCGGGTGTTACCGACTTTCATGACTTGACGGGCGGTGTGTACAAGCCCCGGGAACGTATTCACCGCAGCGTTGCTGATCTGCGATTACTAGCGACTCCGACTTCATGGGGTCGAGTTGCAGACCCCAATCCGAACTGAGACCGGCTTTCTGAGATTCGCTCACCCTCACAGGCTCGCAACTCTTTGTACCGGCCATTGTAGCATGCGTGAAGCCCTGGACATAAGGGGCATGATGACTTGACCTCATCCCCACCTTCCTCCGAGTTGGCCCCGGCGGTCTCCAATGAGTCCCCAGCCGAACTGCTGGCAACATTGGACGAGGGTTGCGCTCGTTGCGGGACTTAACCCAACATCTCACGACACGAGCTGACGACAGCCATGCACCACCTGTGTACCAGCCAAAAAGGCACGCCCATCTCTGAACGCTTCCAGTACATGTCAAACCCAGGTAAGGTTCTTCGCGTTGCATCGAATTAATCCGCATGCTCCGCCGCTTGTGCGGGGCCCCGTCAATTCCTTTGAGTTTTAGCCTTGCGGCCGTACTCCCCAGGCGGGGTACTTAATGCGTTAGCTACGGCACGGACCCCGTGGAAGGGACCCACACCTAGTACCCACCGTTTACGGCGTGGACTACCAGGGTATCTAAGCCTGTTTGCTCCCCACGCTTTCGCTTCTCAGCGTCAGGAAATGTCCAGAGAACCGCCTTCGCCACTGGTGTTCTTCCCGATATCTGCGCATTCCACCGCTCCACCGAGAGTTCCATTCTCCCCTACATTCCTCAAGTCAACCCGTATCGAAAGCAAGCCCAGAGTTAAGCCCTGGAATTTCACTTCCGACGTGATCAACCGCCTACAAGCTCTTTACGCCCAATAATTCCGGACAACGCTCGCACCCTACGTATCACCGCGGCTGCTGGCACGTAGTTAGCCGGTGCTTCTTCTCCCACTACCGTCACTTGCGCTTCGTCATGGATGAAAGCGGTTTACAACCCGAAGGCCGTCATCCCGCACGCGGCGTTGCTGCATCAGGCTTGCGCCCATTGTGCAATATTCCCCACTGCTGCCTCCCGTAGGAGTCTGGGCCGTATCTCAGTCCCAATGTGGCCGGTCACCCTCTCAGGCCGGCTACCCGTCGCTGCCTTGGTAGGCCATTACCCCACCAACAAGCTGATAGGCCGCGAGACGATCCCTGACCGCATAAAGCTTTCCAACCCGACCCATGCAGGCCAGGCTCATATTCGGGATTACCACCAGTTTCCTGGAGCTATACCGAAGTCAAGGGCACGTTCCTCACGTGTTACTCACCCGTTCGCCACTCGTGTACCCCCCGAAAGGGGCCTTACCGTCCGACTTGCATGTGTTAAGCACGCCGCCAGCGTTCGTCCTGAGCCAGGATCAAACTCTCCGTTGAAAAAATATCGGCACAACCACAACCCCACCCCAAAAGGACAGGACCACAGCAGAAACCGTCAACAAAAAGTAGAACCTGACCAAGCCCAAAAACTGGACTCAATCAAATAATACAAACTACAAAGGAATCCAAAACCATCAACAATCCCACCAAAGCAGGACCATCAACGATCACGGAAACAAAATAAAATCATTGACTATAAAAAGACACGCTGTTGAGTTCTCAAGAAACGGACACACACGAACCAACACCCAAAAACTTCCTTCAGGCACCAACTCGAGGTGACTCGACCTCTTCGGATTTTTCACATCATGCCCTTGTTTCCAAGAGCTGTCATTGACATTCAGAACTCTAGCGTGAGTTCCTGATGCTTCTTGACTTGTTGCGATCCGCCCGAAGCGGCTCTATCAATTTTAGACCTTCTTGGCGTCTCCGTCAAGTCCAGTCCTCATCCTTGTTTCTGTTCCTTCCGAGTGCCTCAGTGAGGCCCTCAACCAGAACAGCTCTTCCGGATGGCTTCCACCCCCGCTGGCTCCGCAGATCGTGTCCTTCGGACTCTTTCGCGGTGCTTCCCGGTGGAGGAGGCAGAAAGGAACTCTACACGGAAGCTACCGAGCATGCAAATGGGCGGTCCCCCCGGCGTCAGATCCGGGTGGACCGCCCATGGGCATTGGGGCGTGTCACCGCGTCAGGATCACGCCTCCGACCGTCTTCTTGCCCCGTCGCAGCACCGCATAACGACCCGCGAGCAACTGGTCCGCGCTCAACCTTGCATCAGGGTCGGTCACCTTCGCGTTGTTGACGTAGGCGCCGCCTTCCTGGATCGTCCTGCGCGCAGCCGACTTTGAGGCGACCACACCGCTGGCCGCCAGTGCATCCACGACCGTCGGCAGCTCGCCGTCCCGGGTGGAGACCTCGGTTGCCTTGACCTCCCCCATGACGGCGGAGATCGTCGCGTCATCCAGTGCCGCCAGCTCTCCCCTGCCGAACAAGGCCCGCGCCGCCTCATCTGCTGCCTTGCGGGCCTCGACCCCGTGCACGAGGTCCGTCACGTCGTCGGCCAGCGCCCGCTGGGCAAGCCGCTTGTACGGAGCCTGTTCGGTCTGTTCCGCCAACTCGGCCAGTTCATCGTGACTGCGGAAGCTGAAGATCTTGAGGTAGTCCATGACCTTGGCGTCCTCGGCGTTCAACCAGAACTGGTGGAAGGCATAGGGCGATGTGAGCTCGGGATCCAGCCACACGGTGCCACCCTCCGTCTTGCCGAACTTCGTGCCATCTGCCTTGGTCAGCAAGGGGGTCACGAGCCCGTGGACGATGTCGCCGGTCGTGCGCCGGATGTAGTCGGCCCCTGCGGTGATGTTGCCCCATTGGTCCTGGGCACCGGTTTGCAGTGTGCATCCGTAGAGGCGATGGAGTTCTGCGTAGTCGAACGACTGCAACAGCACATAGCTGAACTCGGTGTAACTGATGCCGTCCTCAAGGCGTCGTGCCACGACGTCGCGGGCCAGCATGCGGTTCACACTGAAGTGCTTGCCGATGTCCCTGAGGAAGTCCAGGGCCGACAGCGGACCGGTCCAGTCCAGGTTGTTGACGATCCTTGAACCGTTCTCACCCTCGAAGCTCACGTACTTCTTGGTCTGTTCGGCCAGGCTCGCCACCCAGGCGGAAACGGTCTCCTTGGTATTCATGACCCGTTCGCCGGTCATCTTCGGGTCCCCGATCAGGCCCGTGCTGCCCCCGATGAGCAGTAGGGGGCGATGTCCGGCCTGTTGGAGGCGTCGGGCAAGGATGAGCTGCATCAGGTGGCCGATGTGGAGGCTGCGGGCAGTAGGGTCAAAGCCCACATAACTCGTGACCATGCCGGCGTCCAGATGGGCGGCCAGGGCATCCCGGTCGGTCGAGTTGGCGACGAATCCTCGCCAGGTCAGGTCATCGAGTAGCGCATTCACCCGGCCACTCTATCGACCTTCACCGTGGAGCGCCCGGGTGCACTTCACGCCCCGAACAACGACCCCGGGGAGCCGACGAAAGTCCCTGCAGACGGGGAATTGCCCTGCAGGGACCGGGACATCTCCCTCAGTAGTCCGACCCGGCCCATTTCTCGAAATGGGCGCTCTGCTGCTTGACGGCGGCGAGCTGTTCGGCGACGCGTACCGGCGCCGTGCCACCGCGGGCATCGCGGGAGGCAACGGAACCCTGGATATTGAGCACCTTGCGCACGTCGGCAGTGAGGGCCGGATCGATGGCGGCCAGCTGCTGGTCACTCAACTCGGGCAGGCCGATTCCATGGGCTTCGCAGAACTTAACCGCCCGACCGGTGACGTCATGGGCCTTCGCAAAGGGCTCCCCCTGTCGCACGAGCCAATCGGCCATATCGGTCGCCAACGAGAACCCGCGGGGGGCATCAGCCGCCAAGCGTTCTTCGTCGAACGCCAGCGTGCCGACCATCCCGGCCAGCGCGGGCAGCAGGACGTGGAGCTGGTCGATGCCGTCGAACAACGGCTCCTTGTCCTCCTGCAGGTCGCGATCGTAGGCCGTCGGCAATCCCTTGAAGGTGGCCAGCAGGCCGCACAGGTTGCCGATCAGCCGTCCCGCCTTGCCACGTGCCAACTCGGCGACGTCGGGATTCTTCTTCTGCGGCATGATGCTGGACCCGGTGCTCCAGGCGTCGTCAAGCTTCGCGAAGCCGAACTCCGGTGTGGTCCAGGCGATGACATCCTCCGCAAGGCGGGAGCAGTCCACGCCGATCTGGGCCAGCACATAGGCCGCCTCGGAGACGAGATCACGTGCCGATGTGCCGTCGATCGAGTTGAGGACCGAACCAGTGAACCCGAGCTCGTGGGCCACCAGCTCGGGATCAAGCCCCAATGAGCTACCGGCCAGGGCGGCCGACCCGTAGGGGCTCACGGCCAGTCGCTTGTCAAGGTCGGTGAACCGATCCAGGTCACGTAGCAGCGGCCAGGCATGGGCCAACAACTGGTGGGCCAACAGGACCGGCTGCGCCGTCTGCATGTGGGTCCGCCCGGGCATGATCGCGCGGGGATGGGCGTCGGACTGGGCACACAGGGCAGTGATCACCTCGACCACGTCCTGGCCCAGTGCGCGGATCTCCCGGCGAAGGTACATGCGGATGAGCGTGGCGATCTGGTCATTGCGGCTGCGGCCGGCCCGCAAGCGGCCACCCAACACGGGGCCGACGCGCTCGGTCAGGATGCGCTCCAGCGCGCCGTGGACATCCTCATCGGTCGGTGCAGGTCGCAGCTCGCCGCTGTGGACCTCCTCGAGCATGCCGCGCAGCGCGGCCTCCATCTGCTCATAGTCGGCGTCCCCCAGCAGGCCAGCACGGTGCAACGCGGAGGCGTGGGCAATGGAGCCGGCGATGTCCTCGGGGGCCAGCCGCCAGTCGAACTGCGTCGACACGCTCAGCTGGAACATGGCCTCCGCAGGCCCACCCTGGAAACGTCCGCCCCACAGGAAACCCTCTTGATGATCGCTCATTGCTCAGTCTCTCCGTTCAGCTTCATTGCCATCGCCGTCGGCGGGGCGTCCGGTCCGCGCCATCGAGACGAAGTACTCGGCCATCTGTGCCCCGCCGTCGCCGCTGCGGGAAATGACCATCACCGTATCGTCCCCGGCGATGGTCCCGGCCACGGAATCAAGGGCCACCCGATCGATTGCCGAGGCAAAGTACTGTGCCGCTCCGGGCGGGGTCTTCAGGACCGCCAGGTTCGCCGACGCATCGGCGCTGACCAGCACCTCGGCGCAGATGCGCGCGAGGCGCTGCTCGTGCATCGCGTGGTCGGAGGCGATCTCGCTGCCGGGAGGGGCGTAGACCAGCAGGCCGGACCCCGAACGGACCCGGACCGCCCCGATATCGAGCAGGTCCTTGCTCAGGGTTCCCTGGCTCACGGAGATGTCGTCGTCGGCGAGCATGTCGGCCAGTTCCGCCTGTGAACCGATCTCATGGGAACGGATCAGCTCCAGGATGCGGCCCTGCCGCGCCACGCGATTGGACCGGCTGCGCTCTGAGCTCGTGCTGCGCTGCGACACGGTCATCGGTTCTCCGCGGCGTCCAGCAAACTGGGCAACACGTCGACGAATTCATCGATCTGCTCGGCCGTCACGATCAATGGGGGCGCGATGCGCAATACCGAGGGCCTCGGCGAATTGATGATCCAGCCGGCCTCCAGGGCGGCCGCAGCAGCCTCGGCCCCGAGCGGCTTCGTCAGGACAATGCCGCGCAACAGGCCCCGTCCCCGCACCGTGGCAATGCGCGGATCATCCAGCGACATCACCTTGTCGGCGAGCCGCAGGCCCATCTGCTTCACGTGGTCGAGCAGGTCGTGCGACTTGATGTAGCTGATCACGGCAAGGCCGGCCGCGCACGCCACCGGGTTGCCACCGAACGTCGTGCCGTGTTCACCGGGGCCGAACAGATCGGCCGCGGGGCCGAGGGCGATGCATGCCCCCATGGGAAATCCATTGCCCAGGCCCTTGGCCACTGAGATGAGATCGGGCACCACATCGAGTCGCTGGTGGGCGAACCATTCGCCGCACCGACCCATGCCCGTCTGCACTTCATCGATCCACATCAGGGCGCCGTGCTCGGCAGTGATCCTTCGGACTGCCGGCAGGAAGTCGTCGGGCGGTTCGATGACGCCGTTCTCGCCCTGGATCGGCTCGGTCACGACGGCCGCAACGGTGTCGTCGACGACCTTCTCCAACGCTGCCACATCGCCATAGGGCGTCCAGATGATCTCGCCGGGAAGGGGCTCGAAGGGCTTGCGGTAGTGCTCGTTGTAGGTGATGGCCAACGAACCCATCGAGCGACCGTGGAATGAGCCGATCATCGCGACGATCTTCTTGCGTCCGGTCATGCGGGTGGCCTTGAAGGCCGCCTCATTGGCCTCAGTGCCCGAGTTGGCGAAGAAGACCCTGGCGGGGGTGCCCGGGGCGGACTCACGAGAGGCGAGTGCCACGAGTTCCTCACCGAGCCGAATCTGGGTGGGCGAGGCAAAGATGTTCGAGATGTGCCCGAGGGTGTTCATCTGCTCCGCCACGGCGCGATTGACCTCCGGGTTGGCGTGGCCCAGCGCATTCACGGCGATTCCGGCCAGGAAATCCGTATATCGCTTGCCGTCGGCGTCCCACACCACCGCGCCTTCACCGCGCACCAGCACTCGCTTCGGGTGTCCGAAGGTGTTCATGATGGTGCGGTCGTACCGAGCGCCCCATTCCTGCTGGTTCAGTCCGGACGCTGCGTCCCCGTTACTCACCGTTGTTTCCCTCCTCGGCGCGAACCATCGTGCCGATTCCCTCATTCGTAAAGATCTCCAGGAGCAGGGAGTGCTGCACGCGCCCGTCGATGACCGTTGCGCGACTGACTCCGCCGCGCACCGCCCGCAGGCAGGCCTCCATCTTCGGTTTCATGCCCGACTCCAGTTGCGGCAACAGGCGCTCCAGCTCCCCCGGGCTGATCTGGGTGATCACGTCTTCGGAGTTGGGCCAGTCTGCGTACAGGCCGGCCACATCCGTCAGCATCACGAGGCGCTCCGCCCCCAGTGCCACGGCAAGTGCCGCGGCGGCAGTGTCCGCGTTCACGTTGAAGACCTGCTCATGGTCCCCCGGCGCCACCGTGGCGACCACGGGGATCCTTCCGGCGTCGATCAGATCGCGCACCGACTCCGGGCGGACCTCGGTGACCTCCCCGACCTGCCCGAGCTGCTCGGGCTTGCCATTGATCATCACCGTCTTCGGGCGCGCAGTGAACAGCCGGGCGTCCTCCCCCGACAGCCCCACCGCGAAGGGTCCGTGCTCATTGATCAGATTGACCAGCTCGCGGCCCACCTGCCCGACGAGCACCATCCGCACCACGTCCATTGCCTCCGGTGAGGTGACGCGCAGCCCACTGCGGAACTCGGTCTTGATATCGAGGCGCTTGAGCATCCGACTGATCTGGGGTCCACCTCCGTGGACGACCACGGGCCGCACCCCACAGCGACGCAGGAACACGATGTCCTGGGCAAAGGCATGCTTCAACTCGTCATCGATCATGGCGTTGCCGCCGTACTTGATGACGATGATCTTCCCCGCATACTGCTCCAGCCACGGCAGGGCCTCGATCAGGGTGCCGGCCTTCGCAATCGCGGCGTCATGGTCCAGGCTGCGCGTGCGGCTCACGATGAGTACTCCGCGTTTTCCCTGACATAGTCGTAGGTCAGGTCGTTCGTCCACACGATGGCCTGCTCCGAACCCGCATGGAGGTCCACGACCACCGTGCATTCCCTCGGGCTCAGGTCGACCAACGCACGATCGTCACCGATTTCGCCACCCCGGCACAACATCACGCCATTGAAACTGACATCGACCCGGCTCGGCTCGAAGCCGGCATCCGTGGTGCCCATCGATGACAGGACGCGGCCCCAGTTGGGATCATTGCCGAAGATGGCGCACTTGAACAGGTTGCTCGCCGCGATCGAGCGACCCACCACCAGGGCATCGCGTTCGCTGGCCGCATTGACCACGTGGATCGTGATGTCGTGCGAACTGCCCTCCGCGTCACCCAGCAACTGGTGTCCCAGGTTGAGGCAGATCTCGGCCAGGGCAGCCGTGAACTCATCGGTGTCGGGCGTGATACCGGAGGCGCCGGACGCCAGCAGGAGCACCGAGTCGTTCGTGGACATGCAGCCGTCGGAGTCGAGCCTGTTGAAGCTGACCTCGGTGGATGCGGTCAGGGCGGCCCGGGCCTGATCGGCGGTGAGGGACAGGTCCGTGGTGATGACCACGAGCATCGTGGCCAATTGCGGTGCGAGCATGCCCGCGCCCTTGGCCATGCCACCAATGCTCCAGCCATCGCCCTGGAACACGGCTGTCTTGGCATGGGTGTCGGTGGTGATGATGGCGTTGGCCGCATCCATACCGCCCTCGCCGGACAACCCCACGACTGCCTCGTCGACGCCGGTGAGGATCTTGTCCATCGGCAGGCGCTCACCAATCAAGCCGGTGGAACAGACCGCGACGTCATGGTCATCGACACCGAGCTGCTCTGCCAGGTGGTGGGCGGTCTCGGCGGAGTCGCCAAGTCCGGCCTCGCCGGTGCACGCGTTGGCGCCACCCGAATTGAGCACCACCGCATGCAGTCGGTGGTCCGCGACGGCCCGGCGCGACCAGATCACGGGCGCTGCGCAGAACCGGTTCGAGGTGAACACCGCGGCTGCCGTCTGGTCGGGTCCGTCGTTGACGACCACGGCGAGGTCGGGCTTTCCGGTGCTCTTGAGCCCTGCGGCCACACCAGCGGCCCGGAATCCCCTGGGGGTGGTGACGCTCACGGTGCTACTCCAATCGTGGTGAGCCCGGTGGTCTCGTCGAGCCCCAGGGCCAGGTTCATCGCCTGGACGGCACTGCCGGCGGTGCCCTTCACCAGGTTGTCCAATGTCGACACGATGACCATGCGTCCGGCATCCGGATCGACGGTGGCATTGACGCAGACGCTGTTGGAACCCAGCACGTTCTGGCTTGCGGGCCAGACCCCGGCGGGCAGGACCTGGGCGAATGGCTCCGCGTCGTAGGCGTCGTGGTAGGCCGCTGTGATCTGCTCGGCGCTGACTGATGTGTCGACCGGGGCGGTGATCACCGCGAGGATCCCCCGGGACATCGGAGCCAGCAGCGGCGTGAAGCTGATGGTCGGATCTGTGGCGCCCAGCACCTCAAGGTTCTGCAGGATCTCGGGCGTGTGCCGATGTATCCCACCCACGCCATAGGCGCTCACTGAACCCTGCGTCTCACTACCCAGCAGGCGCGGGGTCAGTGCCTTGCCGGCGCCACTCGTCCCCGACGCAGCGGCGATGGTGATGTCGTGTCCGTCGGTCAGGCCGTGGGTCATGGCCGGAAGCAGCCCGAGGATGACCGTCGCCACGAAGCAGCCCGGCACCGCGATCCGCTTCGTGTTGGCCAGCAGTTCACGTTGCCCGGGAAGCTCGGCCAGGCCATAGGGCCATGCGCCGGCATACGGCGAGGGGTAGAAGCGCTGCCACCGGGCCTCGTCGGTGAGCCGGTGGTCTGCTCCGCAATCAACGACCAGCACGTCATCGGGCAGTTGCTTGGCAAGCTCGGTGGACGCTCCGTGCGGCAGGGCCAGGAAGACCACATCGTGACCGGCCAGGTTTTCCGGGGTGGTCTCGAGAACGGGTCGGTCGTACAGGGGCACCAGGTTGGGATGGTGCTGACCCAGGAGGGTCCCGGCATTGGACCCGGCGGTCAGGGCACCGATCTCGATCTCGGGATGGCCCGCCAGGAGGCGGAGCACCTCTCCCCCGGCATAGCCGGTGCAACCGGCGACTGCTGCTGTGTACGACATAGGCATAAGTATGCCACGGAGCGCATACATATGCGAACGGCTGACCCGGGCTCCCCGGGGCACATCGTGTCGGGCAGGCTGACCGGCACGCCGAGCGCGAACGCGATGGCCTGCGGATTCCCGGCCTCATTAGTGTTTGATGGCGACTCGAAGGGAAGTAGTTCATGACAGGGTTCCATCAGGCGACTCGCCTACAGGGCGTGCGCTATGACGTACGCGGCAAGAACATGGTTGAAGCCCAGGCGATGGAGGCTCGTGGCGAGCACATCCTGAAGCTCAACATCGGCAACCTCGCCCCCTTCGGATTCGCAACCCCCGATTCCGTGGTCCGCAGCGTGGCCACGCACCTGCCCGAATCCGAGGGCTATTCGGACGCACGCGGTGTGCCGTCCGCACGGGCAGCCGTCGCCGAGTACTACCAATCGAAGCACCTTGACGTGGATCCCCAGCAGGTGCTCATCGGCAATGGGGTCAGCGAATTGATCTCACTGACCCTGTCGGCCATCCTCAACCACGGCGACGAGGTTCTCGTCCCGGCGCCCGACTATCCCTTGTGGACCGCCCAGATCACCCTGTGCGATGGCAAGGCGGTGCACTACTTGTGCGACGAGACACGCGGCTGGAATCCCGATCCGGACGACATCGCCGCGCACATCACGGCACGCACCAAGGCAATCGTGCTCATCAACCCGAACAACCCGACCGGGGCGGTCTACTCCGCGGACACGGTGCGGGCCATCGTCCAGCTGGCGCGCGAGCACGATCTCATCGTGTTGTCCGACGAGATCTACGAGAAGATCATCTATCACGGCACGCACACCTATACGGCCCATGAGACCGGCGATGATGTGCTGTGCCTGACCTATTCGGGGCTGTCAAAGGCATACCGGGCGTGCGGCTTCCGGGCGGGGTGGGTGGTCTTCACCGGGTCACTGCAGCGGGCCCACAACCTGCTTGAGGGCGTGGACCTGCTGGCGAATATGCGCATGTGTGCGAATGTGCCCGCCCAGTACGCGATCGAGGCGTGCCTTTCGGGTTACCAGTCGATCGACGAGCTGACCGCTCCCGGCGGACGCTTTGAAGAACAGCTGCGCCTTTCCCATGACCTGTTGGACCAGATTCCCGGCGTGAACTGCGTGCCGGCCGCCGGGGCCCTCTACTTGTTCCCGCAGCTCGACCCCGAGCGCTACCCGATCACCGACGACGAGGACTGGGCGCTCGGTCTCCTGCGCGAGAAGAAGATCCTGATCAGCCATGGTCGGGGCTTCAACTGGCCGAATCCGGACCATTTCAGGCTGGTGGCACTACCCGAGGACGCCGTATTGCGTGAGGCGCTGGGACGGCTGGCGGAGTACTGCGAGGAGACCCGCCGCGACTAATGGGCCGGGAGGCTGCTTGACGTAGGAAGAAGGGGGGTCCGGGCTAAAGCCCGGACCCCCCTTCTTCAGGTTGTCGTCTCTTCGTTTTGCCGGGCCCATTCGGGACCCGGCAAGCAGCAGCCGGCCGTCAGGCCTGCCGCGCCTGGGCTCCCAGCTCACTGACCGCCGCCGCGAGCGCATTGTCGCGGGCCTGGGCGGCCTCCGACTGGGTCAGGGTGCGCTCCGGGCTACCGAAGCGCAGGCTGAATGCCAGGGACTTCTTGCCCTGTCCGGTCTGCTCGCCGCTGTAGATATCGAACAAGGCAATTGACTCGAGCAGCGGACCGGCCCCCGTGCGGAGGACCTCTTCGACATCCGCCGCAGCGACCGTGTCATCGACGATGAGGGCGACATCCTCCTTGGTGAGCGGGTAGGGCGACAACTCGTGAACCTCACCGCCGGTCGGGGCGTTGGCCAACAGCACATCCAGGTTGATCTCCACGGCGCAGCTGCGGGCCGGCAGCCCGCATGCTTCAATCACGCGGGGATGCAGCTCCCCGGCAGCACCCAGGCTGACCAGGTCACCGTCGGAGTTGCGAATGGACAGCTCAGCGCACCGGCCGGGATGCCAGGGCATGATCTCGGCCTGCGAGCGGATCAGGCGCAGGCCGACTGCATCGGCCGCCGTCTGCGCGAACAGCACCGCATGCGTCCAGTCCACCGGCTCGGCCGGGCCGTTCCACCTGGCAGGCAACCAATTGCCGGCCAGCACTGCCGAGAGCATGTGGGGCTGGTCGGGCAGGGAGTTCAGCAGGGCATCAATCTCGGCATCGCTGGGGCGGTGGGACACATCCGGCATGGGAGCCGGGGGCAATTCGCCACCGAGGAAGACCGAACCCTGCTCGAACAGCGCCACATCATCCATACCGCGTGAGGTGTTGCGGTTGATGGCCGCGAACAGTCCGGGGAGCAGGGTGGTGCGCACATAGGGCTGGGCGTCCGACAAGGGATTGGCCAGCTTCACCAGCCGATGCTGATCGGCCTGGGCCGGCAGCCCGAGCCGGTCAATGTCGTCGGTGCCCACGAAGGGCAGGGTGACGACCTCGACGAAGCCCGCCTCAGCAATCGCGTTGAGAACCGCCCGGCGTGACTTCTGGACGGCGGTCAGCCCCTGTCCGGCCTCGGCCCGCGGCACGACCGCATTGACCACTTCGAGGCTGAGCTTGCGTCCGACCTCCTCCACGTAGTCGTAGGGGTCCACGAGATCGGTGCGCCAGGTGGGCGGCACCAGGGACAGCCGCTCGCCACGCCTGGTCACCTCGATGTCGGATCCCTTGAAGACGCTCAATACCTGGTCGGGCTCGATGCGGGCGCCGAGGATTCTGGCCGGCAGCCCGATGTCGATCGACTGCCCGGGCATCTGGGGCACGCGGCCCACGACAGTGGCACCGTCGGCGATGGTGCCCCCCGCCAGTTCGACCAACAGTCGCGCCGCCATCCGGGCAGCTGCACAGCACACGCCGATATCGGTATCGCGCTCGAAGCGCTTCGAGGCCTCCGACGGCAACTTGTGCAGGCGGTAGGTACGACCGATGGTGCCGGGTGAGAAGTGCGCCGCCTCGATGACCACATTGCGGGTCGAGTCACTCAACTCGGTGTTGAGGCCGCCCATGACACCAGCCAGGCCGATGGGGCCCGAATCGTCGGTGATCAACAGATCTTCGGCACTCAGCTCGCGATCGACGCTGTCCAGGGTGGTGAGGCGCTCCCCCTGATGGGCCTTGCGCACCACGATGGGGCCCAACAGCTGGTCGGCGTCGTAGGCGTGCAGCGGCTGGCCGGACTCGAGCATCACATAGTTGGTGATGTCGACCGGCAGGCTGATGGAGCGCATGCCACTGGCCTCCAGGCGGTGGCGCATCCACGTCGGAGTCGGGGCGAGGGCGTTGATGTCGTGGACGACCAGGTCAACGAACAACTCACAGTCGTCCGATTCGACACGCACCGGGTAGGCACCCTGGCTGGGCTCGGGAACGCGGCGGGAGTAGATGTCGTTGTAGGGCACATCGAACGCCTGCGCCGCTTCGCGGGACAGGCCCCTCATCGACAGGCAATAGCTCATGTCGGGGGTGACATCAATGTCCAGGATCTCGTCGGGCACGCCGAGCAGGGCCATCGCCTCGGAGCCCAGTCCGGCCCGGGAGGCCTCATTGGCGGGCAACACGATGATGCCGGTGTGGTCCTCCCCGATACCGAGCTCATCGGCAGCGCAGATCATCCCGTCGGAGACGTGTCCATAGGTACGTCGCGACGAGATCTTGAACCCGCCGGGCAACTCGGCACCGGGCAGTGCCACCACCACGTAGTCGCCCTGGGCGAAGTTGTCGGCCCCACAGATGATGCCGCGTCCGTCGGTGACGTCGGGGTTCTCATCGGTGATGTTGAACTGCTCTCCACAGTCCACATGGCACCAACGGATGGTCTTGCCGTTCTTCTGGGGCTCCTCGACGAAGCTCACCACCCGACCCACCACGACCGGACCGGTGACCTGGTTGCCCATGAGTTCGATGTGCTCCACCTGCAGGCCGGTGCGCGTGAACGCGTCGGCAAGCTGCTGGGTGGTGACGCCATGGGGCAGCTCAACCAGGGATCGCAACCAACTGATCGGTGCCTTCATCGTGCTCCTCCTACCAACGAACGGCTGAAACGAACGTCGCCCTCGACGAAGTCACGCAGGTCGGGCGCGTTGTTGCGGAACATGACGGTGCGATCGACTCCCATGCCGAAGGCGAATCCGGAATAGACGTCGGTATCGATGCCGGCGGCCTTGAGCACGCGGGGATTGACGATTCCGCAGCCACCCCATTCGATCCAGCCCTCGGACTTGCACGTCCGGCAGGGACGGTCGGGGTTGCCCACCGATGCGCCATGACAGACGAAGCATTCGAGGTCGACCTCGGCGCTGGGCTCAGTGAACGGGAAATAGTGGGGACGCAGGCGCGTGCGGATGTCGCCGAACATGGCCTTCGCCAGGTGGTCGAGGGTGCCCTTGAGGTGACCCATGGTGATGCCCTTGTCGACGGCCAGGCCCTCGAGCTGGTGGAACACCGGCAGGTGGGTGGCGTCGTATTCGTCGGCACGAAAGACCTTGCCCGGGCTCACCACGTAGATGGGGAGCTCGCGCTGCAGCAGGGCGCGCACCTGCACCGGGCTGGTCTGGGTGCGCATCAGCTTGTGATCGCTCGCCGGCTCCACGAACAGGGTGTCCGACATGAACCGGGCCGGATGGTCGGGCGTGAAGTTGAGGGCGTCGAAGTTGAGCCATTCGGCCTCCAGCTCGGGGCCCTCGGCGACCTCCCACCCCATGGCGATGAAGACATCGCACATGTCGTCGATGAGCGCCGTCAGCGGATGGCGGGCACCGACCGGGTGCTCGCGCACCGGCAGGGTCACGTCGACCCGCTCGGACTCGAGCTGGGCGGCGAGCTCACTGTCAGCGATCTGCTCGGCCCGCTCCTTCAGTGCCTTGTTGACACGGCCGCGTGCCTGACCGATCAGGGCGCCGGCGGTCTTGCGCTGGTCCTTCGGCATTGAACCGATCCGGCGGTTGGCCAGGGCCAGCGGCGACTTGTCGGCGGCATGTGCCGCCCGCGCCTGCTTCAATTGCGCTGAATCCTTCGCAGCAGCGATCGCCTTGATCGCCGCATCAACCATGGCCTCGACGTCAGCGGCGTCGAGCGGTTGGGCAGTGTCCTGTGGCCCCGACATGGGCTCTCCTCGCATCTGGCTCATCACCGCGTGCCCACTCGGGTCGGCGCGGACGTACCTTTCCAGTCTAGGAGGACGCACCCAACCACGCGATTCCGTATCGCGGCGCAGCCCGCGTGGCCGGTCATGGCAATTGTGCGTTAGCCCGGTGATCCTCAGTCGTGGGGGCTGGCCTGATCGGGATGCGCCGGGTCGCGCTGCCCGGCACCAGTCCCTCGCGGATCACCTCGCCCCCGCAGGCGGGCCCGACGTCCCAGCAGGAGGAAGATGCCCGCGCACACCACGGAGGCGAGCATCAGGACAATGATCACGACGTTGACCACGATGGCCATCAGTGGGACCCCTCCGGATTCGGCTGCTGTTCGGGTGCGCGACGCTGGGCGCTCGCAGTGGCATAGAGGCAGATGGCGGCGGCCGTGGACAGGTTCAGGCTCTCTGCGGCACCCCACATGGGCACGGCGGCCACGCGATCGGCGAGCTCAAGATCGTGGCGCGGCAGTCCCCATGCCTCATTGCCCATCAGCCACGCCGTGGGCTGCCCCAGCTGACCGGCCCCGGCCATGAGGTCCACCGGTTGCCCGGAACCGTCCGCGGCAAGCACCTGGAGCCCACTGGCATGCGCCCACTCGATCGCCCCGGTCAACTCCACCCCGGAGATGATCGGGAGGTGGAAGATGCTCCCCACCGAGGCCCGCACCGTCTTGGGGTTGGTGATGTCGACGGAGCCGTGGGTCAGCACCACCGCATCCGCCCCGAAGGCATCCGCGCACCGCACCACGGTCCCCGCATTGCCCGGATCTCGCACCTGGGCGCAGATCACCACCAACCGCGGCTCCGCGATGTCCTCGAACCGGGAGCCCGACCAGTGACAGACCGCGATGATTCCCTGGGGGGTCTTCGTGTCGGACAGGCTCGCCAGGTCGGCGCTGCTGCCCTGCACCACGTCAATGAGCTGGCCATCGTCCAGGGCGAGGTCGACCAGCTCCTGATGCCGTGCCGGGTCATCAACCACGAGGGTGTCAACGGCCCCCGGGGACCTCAGTGCCTCGCGGACGGCCTGGGCACCCTCGGCCAGGAAGAAGCCGGTCTCGGCACGATGCTTGTGCTGTAACAACCGACGAGCCGAACGCAAGGACTCCCCGGAGATCTCCGGGAGGCTTGCGTTCGGCTCGTGGTTGGCGAACTGCGCCATGCTGATCCGCTCAGGCAGCCTTGGCGGCCGGCTGGTTGTCCTTGGCCACCTTCACCAGTGCGGCAAAAGCGTCGGAATCAAAGACGGCCAGGTCGGCGAGCATCTTGCGATCAACCTCAACGCCGGCATTCTTCAGCCCATTGATGAAGCGGTTGTAGGTCATGCCCTCGGCACGGCACGCCGCATTGATCCGCTGGATCCACAGCGAGCGGAAATCGCCCTTGCGAGCCTTGCGGTCGCGGAACGAGTAGGTGGCCGAATGCAGCACC
Source organism: Propionibacterium freudenreichii subsp. freudenreichii (assembly GCF_000940845.1). Classification (NCBI taxonomy): domain Bacteria; kingdom Bacillati; phylum Actinomycetota; class Actinomycetes; order Propionibacteriales; family Propionibacteriaceae; genus Propionibacterium; species Propionibacterium freudenreichii. The sequence goes on from NZ_CP010341.1 coordinate 1,523,023, forward strand.
TGCTCCTTGGCCTTGCGGTACAGACGCGAACGCTGGCCGCGGTAACCCGAGGCTGAATCCAGAATCTCACGACGCTTCTTATGCGCATTCACTGCGCGTTTGACGCGTGCCATGGTCTTACTCCTTGCTTATTGAAAATCAGTGGTGGAAGGCGTCGGTCACTTACCGAGCAGCTTGCGGGCCTTCTTGGCGTCGGGCTTGGTCAACACGGCGTCCTGGCCCAGGCGGCGAGTCTGCTTGGTGGGCTTGTGCTCGTTCAGGTGCGCCTTGCCGGCGCGGGCATGCATGACCTTGCCGGTGCCGGTGATCCGGAAACGCTTCTTCGCACCGGAGTGCGTCTTCATCTTGGGCATATCTCGCTCCATTCGGTTGACCGTCCGGGGTGCCGGACGGCTGGTCTGTCAGTGACTTCGGTTCGACTCAGACGTCGATATCCGGATCCATGTTGTCAGCCGGGCCGCGCTTCTTCTTCGGCTTGGTTTCCTTCTTGCTGGCCTCGCGCAGGCGTGCTTCCTCAGCCTTTTCGGCGGCCGCCTCTGCCTGGCGCTCTGCCTGCTTGCGGGCCCGTTCAACCTCGTGGTCGGCGCGGGCATCGCTCTTCTTGCGGGTGGGCGACAACACCATATGCATATTGCGCCCCTCCTGCTTCGGGGACTGCTCGACAACACCGTCGTCGCTGACGTCCTCGGCCAGGCGGCGCAGCAGGTTGAAGCCCAACTCGGGTCGCGACTGCTCGCGGCCCCGGAACATGATGGTGATCTTGACCTTGTCGCCGCCGCGCAGGAAGCGCACGACATGGCCCTTCTTCGTCTCGTAGTCGTGTCCGTCGATCTTCGGGCGAAGCTTCATCTCTTTGATGACGGTGTTCGACTGGTTGCGCCGCGATTCGCGGGCCTTCTGCGCATTCTCGTACTTGAACTTGCCGTAGTCCATGAGCTTGCAGACCGGGGGACGTGCCCCGGGAGCAACCTCGACCAGGTCGAGATCATGTTCGCGGGCAAGCTGCAGCGCCTGCTCGAGGCGAACAATGCCGATCTGCTCCCCGTTGGGTCCGACGAGGCGGACTTCGGGTACCCGGATCCGCTCGTTGATGCGGAGTTCGTTGCTGATTATGTCCTCCAATGATGTGGCCAATGTGGTGCACCGCACGAAAAAGGCCCTCACCCGCGGGTGAAGGCCTCAGAAACGCATCACGGAGAACCGGGCTGGCCGGTCATCCGCTCCATCGTACTGACCCAGTCGGCTGCTCACGTGACGCTCCATCGGAGCATCGACTGAGCCGAACAAGGTGGGAGTCCAGGCCTCCACTTGTGGGATCGTCCGTCGTGCGACGTCGATCAACTCAACTAGTTTAGCTCGTCACGGCGTCGAAACCGAATTGCCGCGTGCCAGGGCCCCGACGGTACCTGCTGCCCGGGCGAGGCCCCGCGGCATCGATGTGCAAGTCTTGAGCCATGAGTCCCACGACACTGGCCCTGATCGTCGCCATCGTCCTCGTGCTGGTCGGCCTGCTGGTCGCCTTCCTGGGTTGGCGCCGACGCCGCAGTATGCGCACCGTGCTACGAGGATTGAGCCTGGGCCTGCTGTCCGCAGGGCTGTGGGTGACGGGCATCCTGTCGTTGCTGGCCGATGCCGCTCGGGGCATCTGGCACTGGGTGCGCGATCAGCACCTTGACACACGTATGTGGACCGGGATCGGGATCGCCGCCGCCGGAGTCGTGGTCTTCCTCATCTCCTCGGCCCTGGAACCGGTGGGAAGGGCGGAGGGCCGACGTCGACGCGAGGCCCTGCTCGCACCCCAATCCGCACAGCAGCCGGTCACCGGGGCTGCGGCCACCGCACCCTCGGGGCAGGCGGCGGGCCCCGGCGCGGGACTGGATGACCCCGACGAAGACGCTGAGATCACCGCGATCCTGAAGAACCACGGCATCCACTGACGGACCGGGCGCGGTGCCCCGACCGGGTCCGCCGCGCATCGCCCCGCCACACGGGGACGCTGACTACAGCCGGCAGGCCGCGACCTCGGTCACCAGGATGGCCCGCGCGCCCAGATCCCACAGGTCATCCATGAGTCGTTGGGCCTCGGAACTGGGCACCATGGAACGCACCGCCACCCATCCCTCCCGCGCGAGCGGCGAGACAGTCGGCGATTCGAAGCCGGGGGTCAGGGCACTTGCCTGGTCAAGGATCTCGGAGGGGCAGTCGTAATCCATGATCACATAGCTGCGCGCCACCAGGACGCTGGAAAGACGCCGGGTGAGGTGGTCCAGGGCCGTCTCGTCGAGCTCCCCCTCGCTGCGGCGGATGAGGATTCCCTCGGACTCAAGGATCGCGTCGCCGAAGAGCGCCAGACCCGCCTTGCGCAGGGTGGTGCCGGTCTGCACGACATCGGCAATGGCGTCCGCCACGCCCAGGGCGATGCTCGACTCCACGGCACCGTCCAGGTGCACCAGCTTCGCGGTGAGGCCGTGCTGGTCCAGGTAACGACGCAGCAGGCCCGGGTAGCTGGTGGCGATCCTCTTGCCCTCGAGGCCGGCCACACCGGGCACGGCACCGCGGGGGGCGGCGAAACGGAAGCGACTGCGCCCGAAGCCGAGCGGCAGGATCTCGGTCGCGGCAGCGCCGGAATCGATCAGCATGTCGCGCCCGGTGATGCCCAGGTCGAGGGTCCCCTCACCCACGTACACCGCGATATCGCGCGGACGCAGGTAATAGAACTCGACCCCGTTGGCCTCGTCGAGGAGCACGAGCTCCTTGGAGTCGGTGCGCTGCGCATAGCCCGCCTCGCGCAGCATCTGCGCGGCGGCCTCCGACAGCGAGCCCTTGTTGGGCACGGCGATCTTCACGTAGTTCTCGTCACTCATCAGGAATCCTTAGAACGGTGCATGGTGGGCTTTCCCGGATGCCCCTTGGAGCGGGGGCCGCGTGGCTCACAGGTGGCGGTAGACGTCCTCGAGGGACAGGCCCTTCTTCACCATCATCACCTGGCACCAGTAGAGCAGCTGGCTGATCTCCTCGGCCGCCATGTCAAGCGTCTCGTACTCGGACGCCATCCAGACCTCGGCGGCTTCCTCAACCACCTTCTTGCCGATGGCGTGTACGCCCTCGTCAAGTTTGGCGACGGTGCCGGAACCGGCAGGACGTTCGGCGGCGATCTTGGTCAGCTCGTCGAACAATTGGTCAAAGGACTTGCTCACGCGCCCAAGCCTAGTGCAGGGGCCTGCCGGGGCTGCTCGGTATCACCACGATCGCGCACGCCGACGAAGCCGGACACCGCCGCGGGCCTGCTCGTGGGGGCCAAACGAAATCGCTGGTGGGAACGCGTTGGTGGTGGCGTTTAGGATCGGTGATGAATACCAGGAGGTATCCATGGCCAGACGACCAGCGCACACGGATGACGTGCCCGATCAGGACACCAACCGTGAGCAGGACGCGCCCAAGAATTGGCGCAGTGAGGCACCCCAGGGGCCTCCTCCACTCGACTCCCCCAAGCCGTGGCATACCGAGGGCCTGCCGAAGAAACCATCGGACGGGGACCGGCCCAAGCGCCCCTTGTGGATGCGCTTCGTTCCGTGGCTGATCCTGCTGCTGTTGTTCTTCATCGGCATCAACTGGTTCAACGCGGTGCAGGCACCCCCGACGATCAGTTACAACGAGTTCATCACCCAAGTGAAGGCCGACAACGTGCAGTCGGTACACGCCAAGGGCGATTCGATCGACGGCGTGCTCAAAAAGGCCGCCATCGCACCGGACACCTCAGAGACCAAGAAGGGTGAGAGCTACACCAAGTTCACCACCGAGCGGCCCACATGGGCGAACGACGACCTGCTGACCGAGCTCAACCAGCACAGTGTCACCGTGTCGGCCGTCTCGCTGGTCAACCAGACGAGTCCGTGGGTGAGCCTGCTGGTCGCCTTCGTGCCCTGGATCCTGATCATCGGCGTCTACGTGTGGTTCATGAACCGCATGAGCAAGGGCGGCGGCATGGGGGGCCTGGGCCTGAAACGTGATGTCAAGCCCGTCGAGAAGGACACCGTACGGGTCAACTTCTCCGACGTTGCCGGTATCGACGAGGTGGAGGACGAGGTCCGACAGATCGTCGACTTCCTGCGCAATCCCGACAAGTACCGCAAGGTGGGGGCGCGAGCCCCGAAGGGAGTGCTGCTGGAGGGCGAGCCCGGAACCGGTAAGACCCTGCTGGCCAGGGCAACCGCCGGCGAGGCCGAGGTTCCCTTCTTCAGTGCGTCTGCCAGCGAGTTCATCGAGATGATCGTCGGTGTCGGTGCCCAGCGTGTGCGCCAGCTGTTCGAGGAGGCCCGGAAGGCCGCGCCCGCCATCATCTTCATTGACGAGATCGACGCGATCGGACGCTCGAGGGCGTCCAACCGCTCCCTGGGTGGCAATGACGAGCGCGAGCAGACCCTGAACCAGATCCTCACCGAGATGGATGGCTTCGACGGCACCGAGGGGGTCGTCGTGATGGCGGCCACCAACCGCGCCGATGTGCTGGACCCGGCGCTGACCCGTCCCGGCCGCTTTGACCGTGTCATCACCGTCAGCCCGCCCGACCAGAAGGGACGGGCCGCGATCCTGCGGGTGCACACCCGCGAGATCCCGACCGCCAAGGACGTGAACCTCGACCAATTGGCCGCCTCCACGCCGGGCATGACGGGCGCCGATCTGGCGAACCTGGCCAATGAGGCCGCCCTGCAGGCTGCAAGCCGCAACGACACCCAGGTGTACCAACGCGATTTCACCAATGCCCTGGAACAGATCCAGCTCGGCGTGGCCCGCTCGGTGGTCATTCCTGACGATGAGCGACGCCGCACCGCCTACCACGAGTCCGGGCATGCCCTGCTCGGCATGCTCCAGAAGGGTGCCGACCCGGTGCGCAAGGTCTCGATCATTCCGCGCGGCCAGGCGTTGGGCGTCACGCTGTCGACCCCCGACACCGACAAGTACGGCTATGACGAGCAGTACCTGTTGGGACGCATCGTGGGGGCATTGGGTGGCATGGCCGCCGAGAATGCGATCTTCGGCGTGGTCACCACCGGCGCCGAATCCGACCTCAAGCAGGCCACCGCCATTGCCCGCCAGATGGTGGGCAAGTGGGGCATGAGCGAGAAGGTCGGCCCGGTCATGGTCCTTCCCGACGATGCCGACCCGCGCCAGATCGGGATCAGCGACGAGACGCTGTCGACGGTCGATGGTGAGGTCCGCAGGATCATCGGGGAATGCCAGGACAAGGCGGTCAGGCTGCTCAAGGAGCACCGGGCCCAGTTGGACTCCATCGCCACCAAGCTCCTCGAGAAGGAGACCCTGGACGAGAACGAGGTCTATGCGGCCGCAGGCATCGATCGTCCCCGCGATGACTCGAACCTCTCGGGCGCCGAGGCCTCGCCGGCCGCCCCCGCACCGCCACCCGATACCCCTCCTGACGACTCCGGCACCGCGGCCCCGGCAGGGCCCACCCCACCGTCGAGCCTGTGGGGACCGCCACAGGGAAGCCCCTCGAGTTGAGGGACTGACCGGCCCGCGCACGGTGACGGGTGACACCGGACCATCAGATGGAGGGGCCCCGGACCAGTTGGTCCGGGGCCCCTCCATCTGTCCCTTTGCGGGGTTGGCGCTACAACCGGATGCCCAGCAGGGCGTCCACGGCCTGTGAGATCTGCTGCGGCGCGGCCAGGTCGTCTCCGTCGCCCGCCAGGACTGCCGAACTCCATTCATCGACGACCGCCAGCGCCGTGGGCGTATCGAGGCCCTCCCGCAGGGCGCGGCGAATGTCCGCGATGACCGGCACCGCGTCGGTGCCCGAGGAGGCCCGCGTGGCGGCACGCCACGCGTCAAGGCGACGCTGCGCATCATCCAGCCCGGCCTGTGTCCACGACCAGTCGGAGGCGTAGCCGTGCGCCAACAGCGCGAGCCGGATGGCCATGGGATCAACGCCCTGGGCGCGCAGCTTGCTGACCAGCACCAGGTTGCCGAGCGACTTGCTCATCTTCTCGCCGTCCAGACCCACCATGCCGACATGGATGTACGCCTCGGCGAAGGGCTTGCCGGTCGCGACGATCGCTTCGGCCGCACACATCTCGTGGTGGGGGAACGCGAGATCGCGCCCACCTCCCTGCACGGCGAAGTCCTCGCCCAACCGGTTCAGCGCCGTGGCGGTGCATTCGATGTGCCAGCCCGGCCTGCCGCGTCCCAGCCGCGAGTCCCAGGCCGGCTCCCCGGGACGTTCCATGCGCCATACCAGGCAGTCCAGGGCGTCACGCTTGCCGGGACGTTCCGGATCGCCCCCGTGCTCGGCGAACTCCGAGATCATGTCCTGCCGGCTGAGATGACTCTCGGTACCGAAGCCGGGTGCCTTGCCCACCTCGAAATACCAATCGGGATACTGCGGATCATCAACCTGATAGATGGTGCCCTGTTGGCGCAGCCGTTCGATGAGCTCAACGACCTCATCGATGATCGAGGTTGCCGGCACGTACCAGCGGGGAGGCAGTACCCGCAGGGACTCCATGTCGTCGCGGAAGAGCTGGGTCTGGTCGCTGGCGAGCTCGCGCCAGTCAACCCCCGTGGCCCGTGCCCGCTCCAGCAGCGGATCATCGACGTCGGTGACATTCTGCGCATAGCGCACGTTGAGGCCGAGGTCACGCCAGACCCGGTCGAGGACATCAAACATCACATAGGTGAAGGCATGCCCCATATGCGTCGCATCGTAGGGGGTGATACCGCACACATAGAGACCGGCATCACCGTCTGCCGGTCCGATCGGTACCGCTCTGCGGTTGTTCGTCGTGACCATGACAAGGCGTTCAGGCACCTTCTGGTCGCTCGGACTCGCAGGGATCGTCGGGACTTCCACCGTGGGCCAGGCTTGCATGAGGCCAAACCTACTCGGCCCGCACTAGGCTTTCGGAAACAGTGGTCGTTCGTGGAAAGGGGCCAGATGCGCACCCGGCGGGTCGGCGCCAGCGGTCTCGAGGTGAGCCAGCTGGGCCTTGGCACGATGACATGGGGTGGCGACACCGACCTCCCCACCGCCACAGATCTGGTGACCACCTTCGTGGGCGCGGGGGGAACCCTGGTCGACACGGCCCCCGCATACGGGGGCGGAGCGGCCGAGCAGATGCTGGGTCGGATCATGCGCACGACACTGAACCGGGAAGACGTGGTACTCGCCACGAAGGCGGGTTTCGGGGTGCGCGACGGTCACCAGGTCATCGACACCTCCCGCAAGGCCATGCTCAACGACCTTGCGGGATCGCTGCGCCGCCTGCGCACCGACCACGTCGACCTGTGGCAGGTCCATGCCTGGAGCGACACACCCCTGGACGAGACCCTGGCGGCCCTTGACCAGGCCGTCCGCTCCGGGATGGCCCGCTATGTGGGGGTGTGCAATTACATCGGCTGGCAGATCGGCACTGCCGCCACATGGCAGGAGGCCGTCCCCGACCGCAATCGGCTGGTCAGCGCCCAGGTGGAGTATTCACTGCTGGCCCGTCGGGCGGAGATCGAGGTGGTCCCCGCCCTGAAGCACCACGAGATGGGCCTGTTCGCCTGGTCCCCCATCGGACGCGGTGTACTGACCGGCAAGTACCGCACTGGCACGCCACGCGATTCCCGGGGTGGCCGCAAGCACTTCAGCTGGTTCGTGGAGCCCTACCTGGAAGAGCGGAGCCGGGCCGTCACCGACGGCGTGGCACGTGCTGCCGAGGGATTGGGCCTGACACCGGCCCAGGTCGCGCTCCTGTGGGTGCGCGACGCACCCGGTGTGACCGCGCCGTTGTTGGGCGCTCGCACCACCGAACAGTTGCAGGCCTACCTGGGACTCGACGACGTACGCCTGCCCGAACCAATCATTGCGGCCCTGGATGACATCACGGGCGGACCCAATCAGGGGCGGGCGCCTGCACATCGGGTCGACGCCGACGCCTGAGCCGCCTGTGGGGGCGACTACACGAGTGCGGTCAACCGGGCCCGGATGACCTTCCTGCGCAACCACACCTCGCGCGAACCATCGCGGTACCGCCTCAGCCGGGCCAGTTCCCACCCGTCATGCTCAGCCTGCTCGGTCAACAGGCGACGCACCTGGTTGCGGGTGACCTCACGCGTCAGCCTGAGGCACTGCTCCTCCGTTTCGACACCGGAACGCTCTCGCCTCCGGAGCCTGGTGGACGCGATCCACGAGCTGGGCAGGTAATCCATGGCTTCTCCCTGTTCACCGGTACCGGTCGATCGGATCGGATTCGCCGGTGCACGCGATGATAGCGCCGCGTTCACAACGCCCACGCCGTGGCGATGACAGCTCGGACACGGTTGCACGCGTACACGCGTGCAGGGCGGACACGGATGCACGCGTTCGCGCGCGCGAGCCAAGGAATGCTATGGTTTTGGGGCGTTGCAGGAAACTGCACACAGTGTCCGGGTGGCGGAATAGGTAGACGCGCTAGCTTGAGGTGCTAGTGCCCGTTATAGGGCATGGAGGTTCAAGTCCTCTCTCGGACACCATCGTTGAAACCCTCTCTGACAAGGGGAAGCACCTAGTCGGAGAGGGTTTTTCATGCCTCTCTCGTGCCCGTGCGGCCGCTGACGGACGCTCCGATATGCCGACATCTGGCACGTGTGCGGCACGTCACTGGCACGAAAACCGAGGAGGCCGACCCATGGGACGACGTGGATTCGGCTCCATCAGGACGCTGCCGTCGGGAAAGTACTAGGCCCGCTACACCGCCCCCGACCTTGGCGTCCACAAGGCCCCATGACCTTAACCAGGAAACAGGACCCAGAACGCTGGCTCGCCGCCGAGGAAGACCTCATCTCCCTGGGAGTGTGGGCCGCGCCAAAGATCCGGGCCGCGAAACCCAAGTGCACGTGCGTCGGGACATGGATCGAGAAGGTCATCCAGCGCGCGCCAGCCGCACCCGCAGACCGCTGGCACAAACCACGTTCGACGTGCTGTGGGTCACCGACGACGTGATGAAGGTGCGCATCGAGCACCTTCATCCGCCTGAGCGGGCGTGGATCGAGAAGAACCTCGCAGGTCCCTGAAACTGTCACAGGCCCCCGATAGATTCCTGACAAGACACCCGCCGATCCGAAGGACTCCCCCATGGCCACCAACGAACCCGACATCGCCGCCAAGCTCCTCGAACACCTCGACGCCAAATACGCCGCCGGTCAGCTGAGCCCAGCCGAACACGAGGCACGCAGAACCAGGCTGCTGGCAGACATCCAGCGGGGGGCCTACAACCGGCCGAGCGTTTCAACCATCGTCGGTCACTTCGCCTTCGGAATCATCCTTCTCGCCCTATGCGTTGGCATTGCGGGAGCCGGCGGCGGCCTGGTCGCTGGCCTGATGGTCATTGGCGGATTCGTGTTGATCGGCATGGGAGCGGGACGCCTGGTCAAGAGGATCCGACTCAAGATCTGACCAGGTTCTGTCACGTCAGTACCCACCAACTCGAAGGACTCCCGACATGAAGCACGCCCACCGAATCCTCGCCCTGGTCGCCGCAGCACCGTTGCTGCTCACCGCCTGCGGATCCAATGACGGCAGCACACCCGCATCCACCCCGAGCTCAAGCACTCCTACTACCGCAAGCGCCTCCCATTCAGCGACCCCAAACGTAACGACCCGGCCAGCCTCAACGACCACCCTGACTGCCACATCTCCCAGCGACCTACGCAACAAGCTCACCGCATCCGGCCTGGCCTGCACCGGCTGGCACGAGACACTGGAATCCGGCTTAGCCGGGACCTGTTCCGGCAACATCCGTCTCGTAGTGAACGGCGATCCTGGAGAAGCCTCCTGGGACCGCTTGTACGAAGGCAACCGAGATCTGTTCAAGAGGCTGGTCGGTTCAGACCAGTACTCTTCCCTGAAAATGATCATCGACGCTAACTGGTATGCACTCGTCCCCGCAGCCCAAGCCTCCGACCTGGCTGCCGCGACCGGGGCGCAGACGTACAAGTGATAGTCCGTGCCTCACGGCCAGACAGAGACTAGCTAGCCCCTGAGCGATAATCACCGAAGCCGCTCCCGGCGGTCCCCGTCTGGCACGAAACATAATCCCAGCCACGTTTCCCCTTGTCATGGGCACTCTGCGGGAAGGTTCACGTCCTCTCTCGGAAACAATGCGTAACACCCCTCTGACAAGGTGAAATGCCTCGTCAGAGGGGTTTTTCGTGCCTGAGGGCACGCAACGCGGGACTCCAATCCGTGCCAGATGTCGCACGCCTGCGGTGCATGGTGCTCAACCGGTGCCCGGCTCACCGGGGCCGGGACGCGACCCACATCACGCCAACCGGGGGCACCGGGATGGACCGCCGGTCTGGCGATGGCGACATTGCATCGGCCTGCGGACCGATATCAGTGCGGCACGCCGATCACTGCGTCAACGCGGCGCAGCACACGGCTAGCCTAGGTGGCTGTCAGGATGGCTGCGGCTCGAGCATGGCCCCAGCCGCGCCTGCGAGCAGAGAGCGCACATGAACCTTCTCCACGCCATTCTCCTGGGCATCGTCGAGGGAATCACCGAGTTCCTTCCGGTGTCCAGTACCGGCCACCTGAACATCGTCGAAAAGCTCCTCGGCTACCAGATCGACTCCCCCGGCATGACCGCGTTCACGGCGGTCATCCAGGTGGGGGCGATCATTGCCGCCATCGTCTTCTTCTGGAAGGACATCGTCGCCATCGTGGTGGCCTGGTGTCGCGGGATCGTCCATGCCGACAAGCGGGATGACCCGAACTACCGGATGGGCTGGGCAGTGATTCTGGGATCCATCCCGGTGGCCGTGGTGGGCCTGGCATTCAAGAACGCGATCGAGACGACCACTCGTTCCCTGTGGGTCATTGTCGGGGCGCTGCTGGTCTGGAGCATCGTCATGGCCATCGCCGACAGGCGTGACCATGGCGAGCGCACCATGGTGGACGTGACGTGGAAGGACGGGCTCATCATCGGGCTGTTCCAGGCCCTGGCCCCCGTATTTCCGGGCATCTCGCGTTCGGGCGCGACGATTTCGGCCGGCCTGTTCCGGGGGATGGATCGTGTCTCGGCAACCAAGCTGAGCTTCTTCCTGGGAATCCCCGCGCTGGTGGCTGCCGGCGGCATGGAGGCCATCAGCCAGGCGGGGGCCATTTCGGCCCAGGTGGGTTGGCTACCCACGGCCGTGGCGACGGTCGTGTCGCTGGTGGTCGCCTATGTGTCCATCGCCTGGTTGCTGCGCTTCGTGTCCAAGAATTCCTTCACGGGGTTCATCGTCTACCGCATCATCCTGGCCGCAGTGATCATCGTCCTCATCATGATGGGCGTCGTGGCTGCCTGACGCCTCGAACAGAACGCACGAGGGGGACCGCACGGCCGTGCGGTCCCCCTCGTGCGTTTCTGCCTGCTGCCTACTTGTCGTCTTCCGACTCAAGCCGCTTGACCACGGCCAGCACTGCGTCGCGGGCGGGCATCTCCGGCACGCCGACAACGACCGCGAGGCCGAGCTTGCCCAGGGTGTTGACCATGGGAGGACCCATGTGGCCGGCGGCCGCAACCGTCACCGAGTTGTCACGCATGAAGCGCACGATCCGGGCGTGATGCTGGCCATGCTCGCTCTGGTCATGGAGGACGTCCCAACCGACCTGCTCGGTGCGCCAGTCGGTGATGGCACCATCCTCGACGGTGGCGATCGCCATTTCGGGGGCACGGCCGAAGCGTGGCTCAACATCACCGGTAGGGGTGACCGGAATGGCCACCACCTGACGGCCGAGGCCATTCACGTTCTCAGTTGTCATGGTCAGACCCTACCTTCGTAGGCCGGCAGGTCGAGCACGCCATTTCCCGATACCCCGATCACCACGACCTCGTCGGGTCGCGCCGAGGTCGTCACATAGTCGAGGGCTCCGGCAATCGCGTGGGTCGATTCGGGCGCCGGGATGATTCCCTCACTGCACGCGAAGAGAACACCAGCCCTGAAGGAGGTGTCCTGGTCGATGGCCGTTGCCCCCATCAGCCCCAGGTGCACCGCGTGGGACACCATCGGGCTCATCCCGTGGTAGCGCAGTCCGCCGGCGTGGATCGCTGGCGGGACGAAGTCGGTTCCCAGGGTGTACATCATGAGCTTCGGGGTGAGCCCGGCGACGTCGCCGAAGTCGTAGCGGTATTCGCCCTTCGTGATCGAGGGTGCCGCCTCGGGCTCGCAGGCCATGAACCTGGTCGTCGTGCCCTCCCGCAGGTTCTGGCCGATCAGGGGGAAGGTGATGCCGGTCAGGTTGGAGCCGCCGCCGGCGCAGGCGAAGACGATGTCAGCCTGTTCCTCCCCCGCCGCCGCCAGCTGCTCAAGCAGTTCCTCACCGATGACGCTCTGGTGGATCATCACGTGGTTGAGCACACTGCCCAGGGCGTAGTGGGCGCTCGGATCGCCCGCAGCCACCTCAACAGCTTCGCTGATGGCCATGCCCAACGATCCGGTGGTGTCGGGCATCCGGTCGAGCAGTTCGCGCCCCGAGGCCGTGAGGTCGGAGGGCGACGGATGGCAGCTCGAGCCGTAGACCTCCATCTGGTAGCGCCGGTAGGGCTTGGCGTCGTAGGAGGCCCGCACCTGCCACACCTCGGCGACCATGTCGAACAACGCACAGGCGAAGGCCAGGGAGGCTCCCCACTGGCCGGCTCCGGTCTCGGTGGTGAGCTTGGAGATCCCCTGGGCCTTGTTGTAGAAGGCCTGCGCCACCGCGGTGTTCGGCTTGTGCGAGCCGGTGGGGCTGACCCCCTCGTACTTGTAGTAGATCTTGGCCTTCGTGCCAAGTTCCCTCTCCAGCCGACGGGCACGCACGAGGGGGCTCGGCCGCCACAGTGCGTAGACCTCACGGATTGCCTGGGGAATGTCGATATAGCGCTGCGTGCTCACCTCCTGGGCGATGAGCTCCTCGGCGAACAGGGGCGCCAGATCGTCAGCCGTCACCGGCTCATCGGTGGCCGGGTTCAGGGCCGGCGGCATGGGCTCGGGGAAATCCGCATTGAGGTTGTACCAGCGGGTCGGAACCGTGGACGGCACGGCTGTCCCGAGTGTGTGCAGGACCTCGGATGTCGCGTCGGATGAAGGGCCTGGGTTCTGGCTCACTGTGGTTGCCTCCGGTCTTCTGTCGTGGTCATTGCCATGGGACGTCACCGCCCCCCCCAACACGGCAGGTGTCCGGCTTGGGTGACGACATCCTCCCGGGAGGAGAACGTGTCCGCGTCCCGTGAACGTTCACGATACCGAGGTGGTTCGGCCACCGCGGCACTATCCACCTGCCGGGGCCCCGGCGGGGTGTCGGGGCCGACGGATCCTCCAGTGTTGCGGACCCGTCTGCTGCACCAGGCCCCGCATGTCGAGGCGGATGAGCGCAGCTGCGCACTGCGCAGCCGATCGTCCTGAGGCAACGCTCAGTGAATCCAGGTCGATATCCCCCCTGCTCGGCATCGCCTCACGCACCGCTGCCAATTCGGGATCAAGCCCATCCAATTCCCGCACTGCCTTGACGCCGGGCAATTCCACGTGTTCGCCGACCGGTGTGAGCAGGGCACCCGCGTCATTTGCGTCGGCCACCAATGCCGCCTCGTGGTCCCGGATGAGCCGATGGGGCGACTCGCTGAGTGCGGAGTTGATCGGTCCCGGCACCGCCATCAATGGCCTTCCCAGCCGCAGGGACCAGCTCGCCGTGTTCAGGGCCCCTGATCGGGCCGCTGCCTCGACCACGAGTGTGCCCCCGGAGAGCGCGGCAATCAGCCTGTTCCGGGCCAGGAAGCCCTGTCTGGTGGGGCGGATGCCGGGCGGGATCTCGGTGACGACCACGCACTCACCCGCGATCTGGTCCAGCAACCGGCTGTTGCCCCGCGGATACCACCCGTCCAGCCCGCCCGCCATGACCGCCACAGTGGGCCCGCCCACCGACAACGCCCCCCGATGCGCCGCAGCATCGATGCCGTAGGCACCCCCACTGATCACGGGGAACTGCCCGGCCAATTGCGCAGCGAGTTCATTGGCCGAATCACACCCGTAATGCGTAGCCGCCCGCGCACCCACGATGGCGACCGCGGGCAGTCGCGACTGGCACAGTTCGCCGAGATCCCGCGGCCCCACGGCCCACAGGGCGATCGGGCTTCCGGCCATGCCGTTCAACGGCTCGACATGGTCGAGACCGTCCAGGCGCTCGGGCCATTCCCCATCGCCCGGCATGATCAGTCGGGCCCCGCAGCGTTCGGCCGCCGCCAGGAGCTGGTCGATCTCAAGGCGCCGCGCCCGCTTGGGCCACGCGCCCTGCTCCTGACTTGCCAGCAGCGACTGCCACACCTCCTCGGCCCCCTGTTGGCGAACCAGCTGCGCCAGGTCCGGCTTTCCGGCTTCACAAATGAACGTGAGGGCAGCCCGTGCCCGGCGCTCACCCGACCAACGCCCGCTCATGCCGCACCACCCATCGTCTCGACCTGCCGCAGTCCCATGGCCGAGGCGATGTCGTCCGCACACGGCTTGTCGCGGCCGGCAAGGTCGGCCAACGTCCATGCCACCCGCAACACCTTGTCCACTCCCCGGGCGCTCAGCCGTCCCCTTGCGATGCAATCGTCGATCAGATCCAGCCCGGCCGGTGGCGGCGGGGTCTTCCGCAATTGGGCGCCGGGGACCTCAACGTTCGTCCGCCAAGGTGTGTTCGCCAGTCGTCGCCGCTGGCGATCCCTGGCCTCCAGCACCCGGGCGCGAACCACCGATGAGCTCTCGGGTGCCGGACCCGCGGTGCGCCTGAGGCGGGATGCCCCGGAGCTGGTCATGGCGACGTGGATGTCGACGCGATCAAGGATCGGCCCGGACAGGCGCTGAGAGTATCGACGCACCATCATGGGCGCGCAGGTGCAGTGGGAGTCCGGGACCCCGTAGTGGCCGCAGGGACACGGATTGGCTGCGAGCACGAGCTGGAAGCGGGCCGGATAGCTCACCGTCGCACCGCTGCGCGCGATCGAGACGACGCCCGATTCCAGGGGCGTTCGCAGGGCTTCCAGCACAGAGGTCCCGAACTCGGGTGCCTCATCGAGGAAGAGCACGCCCCGATGGGCCAGGGAGATGGCCCCGGGGCGGGGGATGCGAGCCCCTCCCCCGACCATGGCAGCGACGGTGGCGGTGTGATGCGGATCGGCGAACGGTGGCCTGCGGATCAACCTGTCGTGCAGATCATGACCGGCCAGTGAATGGATCGCCGAGATCTCCAGCGCCTGGGAGTCATCGAGGTCGGGCAGCAGCCCGGGCAGTCGCTTGGCCAGCATTGTCTTGCCCGTGCCCGGGGGGCCATGCATGAACAGATGGTGGCCACCCGCGGCAGCCACCTCGAGGGCCCAGCGCGCCGACTGCTGCCCCTCCACGTCGGCCAGGTCGGGTGCTTGCTCCTCGTCCGGCGTCGTCGGGGCCACCGCCGGGACGGGCCTACCGCACACCGGCCGACCGTTGAGGACCTCGACAAGCTCTGCCAGGTCTGCGACCGCCCAGACGGTGAGCCCCTCGACGAGCTCGGCCTCACCGAGTTGTTCGGAGGGCACGACGGCGGTGGTCAACCCGTGGCTGCGCGCCGCCAGCAGGGCGGGCAGGATGCCGCGCACGGCCCGGACGCGCCCGTCGAGGCCGAGCTCGCCCATGAAGACCGTCCTGGCTGCCGGTTCGGCGGGCACGAGCCGCGCGCTGGCAAGCACGGCTGCCACGATCGCAAGGTCGTAGTGGCTGCCCGCCTTCGGCAGGCTGGCCGGAGTCAGGTTGATGGTGAGCAGTCTGTCGGGCCAGCTCAGTCCCGCACCGGCAACCGCGGCCTTGCACCGGTCGCGAGCCTCGTACAGGGCAGCATCGGGAAGGCCCACCAGGACGGTACGTGGAAGGCCGGCACCAAGCGCTGCCTCGACCTCGACGGCGGTCCCCCTCATGCCCACCAGGGCCATTGACCATGCGGATGCCGTGGTCATGCCAGCCCCCTGAGGTGACGGAGGACCGGCGCGCTCCCGCGCATCCCGACGATGCCGATCGCGTCGATGCGCACCACCCCGGTGGGGCCGTGCTCAGCCAACCACTGGGCGCAACTGGCCCGCAGATGGCGCCGCTTCGTTGCGGTGATCGCCTCCAATGGATCACCAAAGCCTCGACCGGTGCGGTATTTCACCTCCACGAAGACGGTCGTGTGGGTTCGTTCGACGGGTTCGTACGCCACGATGTCGAGCTCGCCGGAGCCGCACCGCCAATTGCGATCAACGATGGTCCAGCCGAGTCCGCGCAGGTATTCAGCGGCGAGGTCCTCGCCATATCGTCCTGTGACCAGAGTGCTCATGGCCATCACCTCCACAGGGGGTGTGGGCGCATCAGCGGTGATCAGTCGCCCATCCACAGGTATCCCGCAGGGCACTGGCGGGCATCCACCGCGGTGGTGGGACGGCCAATAGCTCGCGCGACCTCACGGGCCGCCCGGCATGGTGCTCGGGGGCTACTCCCCCTCGGGCACCTCGAGGTCGGTGTGCTGGATCTCTTCAATCGACACATCGCGGAAGGTGAGGACCTTGGCAGATTTCACGAACCTGCTCGGGCGGTACATGTCCCAGATCCAGGCGTCGCTCATGGAGACCTCGTAGTAGACGTCGCCACCCTCGGTGCGGACCTTCAGGTCGACTGCATTGCACAGGTAGAAGCGGCGCTCAGTCTCCACGGCGTACTTGAAGATGTTGACGACATCCTTGTACTCGCGGTAAAGATCGAGCTCAAGTTTGCTCTCGTAGGCATCAAGATCGTCGGCGCTGCTCATGATTCGTTCAGCCTAGCCGCTCGCCGGACATTCGCGTAGCTGCGCCGGTGGATGGCGCTGGGGCCGAGCGCCTCCAGTCTCTCCTGGTGGAGCTTGGTCGCATAGCCCTTGTGGATCTCGAATCCATAGCCGGGAAATTGTTGGGCCGCCCTGACCATGAGTCGATCGCGGGTGACCTTGGCCACGATGGATGCGGCGGATACGCACGCGCACACCCGATCGCCCTTCCACATGCCCAGCCCGGGAACGGGCAGACCCGCCACCGCAAAGCCATCGGTCAGCGCGAAGCCCGGCGAAGGATCAAGGCGCAACAGCGCGCGACGCAGTCCCTGCAGGTCCGCCTCCTGCATCCCGAGGCGGTCGCATTCTGCCGGGCCCACGCACACCACCGACCAGCTGAGGGCGTGGGCCTTGATCTGGTCAAAGGCGCGTTCACGCCGACGTGCGGTCAGGGTCTTGGAATCGTGGAGGTCCTCGATGTGGTCCTGCGGATCCTCGGAGAGGATGACGGCTGCCGCGACGAGTGGACCCGCGCAGGCTCCCCTGCCGGCCTCATCGGCGCCTGCCACCGGGCCGAATCCCGAGGCGGCCAAGGCCTGTTCATAGCCGATCTCCGACAATGACGTCGCCATGGGGCTCAGCAGGGCTTCCGGTTCACCGTCGGCTGGTCCGGTGCCGGGGCAGGATCGGGTACCGAGGCGAATGTCGCAGGGATGGCGAAGCGCGTGGCGCGGTTGAAGGGCATGAAGATCCCCACCATCGGCCCCGTGACGTCTGAGATGGGTACGAATCCCCCGGATCCGGCCACCTCGCCCGACTCCACCGCGTCACACAGGTGGTAGCGGGAATCGCGGGAGTCATTGCGATGGTCACCGAGCACGAAGATATGTCCGGCCGGAACCACCACGTCGAAGCTCAGGTCGGAGGGATGAACCGACACCCCATTGACCGAGTACAGGTAGGAGGCCTCATCCAAGGGCTGGCCATTGACCGTGATCTGGCCCTGGGCTGTGCAGCACGCAACGTGGTCACCGGGCATGCCGATCACGCGCTTGACCAGGTGATCGGTGGCAGATGAGGGCGCCACACCCAGGAATTCGGCGACTTGGCGCACCGGGTTCGAGGTGCCGCTGGTCTCGTTGCCCAACCAGTTCCCGGGGTCCTTGAAGACCACGACATCCCCGCGATGGAAGTCGGCCACCTTGATCACCGCGCCGCGATCACCGATCTGGAGCGTGTTCTCCATCGACGCCGACGGGATCACGTACAACTGCATCAGGAAACTGCGGATCAGGGCCGAGATGATCAGGGCGACGACGATGATGATCGCCAGCTCGCGGACCGTGGAGAGCCATCCCTGCTTCTTCTTGGGCTTGTTCGCCTTCACGGACGCAACCTTATGCCCGCCCAGGTTTCCCTGAGCGGGCATGTCGGCGTGGGACCCCTGATCAGAGTCCCTCATGGAAGAGTCGCTCACGCGTTATCGCGCTTCTCCTTGATCTTCGCAGCCTTGCCGTGCAGACCACGCAGGTAGTAGAGCTTGGCGCGACGCACATCGCCGCGACGCTCGACCTCGAGCTTGTCGATGATCGGGCTGTGCAGCGGGAAGGTGCGCTCAACGCCGGTGCCATAGGACACCTTGCGCACCGTGAAGGTCTCGGTGAGCCCGGAGCCCACGCGTGCGATGACGACGCCGGCGAAGACCTGGACACGGGACTTGTTGCCCTCGACCACCTTCACGTGGACGCGCAGTGAGTCACCCACGCGGAATTCGGGGATATCGCTACGCAGCGACGCCTTGTTGATCTCGCTGATGAGCTTGTGAGTCATGTTCCTGTCCTCGCCGGTGCCACAGGTCACCTCGTCTGAAGAATTGGATTGCAGTGCTGTTCGGATTCCCCCCGTGGCAGGCGCCGAGCAAGCACAACAGCCCCCAATTTTTGCACATCGGGGTGGCTGGGACCAAACCCGCGACAGCCCGAGTGCCCACCGGCGACGAGGTGCCCCGGCGAACGCAGTAGTGGGGATGGGGCCTGCATGCCCCATCCCCACTATGCAGTGATTACGATCCCGACCGGGCGTCGGGGTTCTGTTGGAGTGCGATCACTCCTTGCCGTCACCGGAGAACAGCGACGCAATGAGGTCACGGTTCAGCTGGTTGATCGACTCGAGCGGGATGCCCTTCGGGCAGACGGCCGCGCACTCACCGATGTTGGTGCAGTGCCCGAAGCCCTCTGCGTCGTGTTGACCGACCATGTTCTTGACCCGCAGCTTGCGCTCGGGCTGGCCCTGGGGCAGGTTCGCCAGGTGGGTGATCTTCGCCGACGTGAAGAGCATGGCGGAGCTGTGCGGGCAGGCTGCCACGCACGCGCCACAACCAATGCAGGTCGCGTTGTCGAAGGCCCGATCGGCCTGGCGCTTCGGAGCCGGCGTGGAATGCGCGTCGGGGGCAGCACCGGTGTTCACGGAGATGAAGCCACCGGCCTGGACCACGCGGTCCAGCGCACTGCGGTCGACGACCAGGTCCTTGATGACCGGGAAGACGGGGGTCTTCCACGGCTCGATCGTGATCGTGTCGCCATCCTTGAACGAACGCATGTGCAGCTGGCACGTCGTGGTGCGCACCGGGGACACGCCGCGGCCGTGGGCGGTGCCATTGATGACCACGCCACACATTCCGCAGATGCCTTCACGACAATCGGAATCGAACGCCACGGGCTCCTCGCCCTGATGGGTCAACTGCTCGTTGAGCTCATCAAGCATCTCGAGGAACGAGGTGTCGCCGCTGATTCCATCGATTTGATAGGTCTTGA
Source organism: Propionibacterium freudenreichii subsp. freudenreichii (assembly GCF_000940845.1). Taxonomy (NCBI): domain Bacteria; kingdom Bacillati; phylum Actinomycetota; class Actinomycetes; order Propionibacteriales; family Propionibacteriaceae; genus Propionibacterium; species Propionibacterium freudenreichii. The sequence goes on from NZ_CP010341.1 coordinate 1,542,634, forward strand.
TGGCGCCGTTGTCGGCACCCTCGGCCTGACGCCAGATATTCAGTGTCAGCTTCACTTGTAACTCCGTTGCTTGAGTTCGATTGCCTTGTAGACCAGCGGCTCCTTGTGCAGCTCGGGCTTCTGCCCGTCGCCGGTGAACTCCCAAGCGGCGACGTAGAGGAAGTCCTTGTCGTCACGCAGGGCCTCGCCCTCCGGAGTCTGGGACTCAACCCGGAAGTGACCGCCACAGCTCTCGCGGCGATGCATGGCATCGATGCACATCAGTTCACCGAGCTCCAGGAAGTCAGCCACGCGACCGGCGCGCTCGAGGGTCTGGTTCAGATCCTCGTTGACACCGGTCACCTTGACGTTCTTCCAGAACTCGTCACGCAGCACGCGGATCTTGTCGATGGCCGTCTTGAGGCCCTCCTCGCTGCGGGCCATGCCGCAGTACTCCCACATGATCTGGCCGAGTTCCTTGTGGAACGAGTCAACCGTGCGCTCGCCCTTGACGGCCAGCAGCTTGTTGACGCGGTCCTTCACGGAGGCAACGGCCTCGACCACTGCCGGATCATCGTCGGGCAGCTTGCCCTCGTGATTGCCGGCCAGGTAGTCGTTCATGGTGTTCGGGAGCACGAAGTACCCGTCGGACAGGCCCTGCATCAGGGCCGAGGCACCGAGTCGGTTGGCACCGTGGTCGGAGAAGTTCGCCTCGCCGGCGACGTACAGGCCGGGGATCGAGCTCTCCAGGTCGTAGTCGACCCACAGGCCACCCATCGTGTAGTGCACGGCGGGGTAGATGCGCATGGGGGTCTCATAGGGATCCTCAGCGGTGATCTGCTTGTACATGTCGAACAAGTTGCCGTACTTGGCGGCCACTCCCCGCTTGCCCAGACGCTCGATGGCGTCGGAGAAGTCGAGGTAGACGCCACGACGAACCATCCGCTCCTTGCCGTCCGGACCGATCTCCTTGATCGCCGGACCGACACCGCGGCCCTCGTCACACATGTTCTTGGCCTGGCGCGATGCGATGTCGCGGGGCACCAGGTTTCCGAATGAGGGATAGATGCGCTCGAGGTAGTAGTCGCGATCCGCCTCGGGGATCTGACGCGGATCCTTGTCGGCGTCCTCGGCGCGCTTTGGCACCCAGATACGACCGTCGTTGCGCAACGACTCACTCATCAGGGTGAGCTTGGACTGGTTCTCGCCGTGCACGGGGATACAGGTCGGGTGGATCTGCGTGTAGCACGGGTTGGCGAAGTAGGCGCCCTTGCGGTGCGCACGCCACGTCGCCGTGGTGTTGCATCCCATGGCATTGGTCGACAGGAAGAACACATTGCCGTAGCCACCAGAGGCGATGACCACTGCGTCAGCAGTCCACGACTCGATCTTACCGGTGACCATGTCGCGCGTCACGATGCCGCGGGCATGACCGTCCTTGACGATCAATTCGAGCATCTCGTGGCGGCTGTGCATGTGCACCGTGCCGGCTGCCACCTGACGCGACAGGGACTGGTAGACGCCGATCAGCAGCTGCTGACCCGTCTGGCCCTTGGCGTAGAAGGTGCGCTGCACCTGGACGCCACCGAACGAACGGTTGTCGAGCAGGCCGCCGTACTCGCGGGCGAAGGGAACGCCCACGGCGACGCACTGGTCGATGATGTTGGAGCTCACGTCGGCCAACCGGTAGACGTTGGTCTCGCGGGCTCGGTAGTCGCCGCCCTTGACCGTGTCATAGAACAGCCGGTAGACGGAGTCGTTGTCGTTCTTGTAGTCCTTGGCAGCGTTGATGCCGCCCTGGGCCGCAATCGAGTGCGCACGACGAGGGCTGTCCTGGTAGCAGAAGTTCTCGACGTGGTAGCCGGCCTCGCCCAGTGAGGCAGCGGCAGCGCCGCCAGCCAACCCGGTGCCGACGACGATCACTGTCATCTTGCGGCGGTTGGCAGGGTTCACGAGCTTGGCATTGAACTGGCGGTCGGGCCAGATCTTCTCGATCGGAACATCGGTGTTCGCCTTGGTGTCATGCACCTCGGCGCCCAGCGTGTAGTACTTCTCATCGCCGGCGGGAAGGCCCGCCACATTGTTCTCAGTCACTGGGTGATCACTCCAAAGGCAATAAGGGTCGGGACGAGCATGAAGCCCACGAACACCAGGATCGACACGAGCCACGCGCAGACCTTGATGACGACCGTCGACGAGTTGCCGACACGCCAACCGAGTGTGCTGAAGGCCGAGCGGAAACCGTGCCAGATATGGAGGCAGACGGCCAGCATGGCCACGAAGTAGATCGCATAGATGCCCCAGTTCTGGAAGCCGAGGATCACGCGCAGGTGCGGCTGGTCGACGGCCGGATCGCCCGCCGAGTAGCCAACCTTGATGATCTGGTCGGTGAACTGCAGCAGGTGGAACACCAGGAACAGGGCGATGATAATGCCGCCCCAGATCATGGTGCGGGCCGCGAAGCTGCCTTCGAGGTAGCGACGCTGGACATACCGCTTGAAGCCCACACCACTCGCCTTGCGGTCACGCAGCGTGAGGTCGATGGCCAGTCCCATGTGAATGATGACTGCGGCACCGAGCACGATGCGGAAGAGCGTAAGGAAGAAGTAGGGCGGGAGGATCGGCACAAGGAACTGCCGGAGCGCATGCGAGTAGGCGTCGAACTCGGCGCCTGAATCGTTCATGAGCAGCTTCAGATTGCCGAACATGTGCATCGCCAGGAACGCCACCAAGAAGATACCGGTGAGAGCCATCAGGAATTTTCTGGCCACCGTGGAGCGCAGCGCCCTGCTCTGCGGAGTCGTGTCCGCTGATTGAGTAGTGAGAGTTGCCACGGCAACACAGTAGAGCACGGGTTGGCCCTGTGAACAGCGCTACGCGACAGCAGTTCGCGTTTTGAGACCAAAATGGTCCGTAATTTGATCCCGGCCCGCTACTACGGTGAACGGCATGAGTCGAAGTGTGATCGCGAACATCGCCCTGCCGGATCCGGGCAAGGACCTCGGCCTCGCCGCCGCCGTCTTTCCCGGAGGCGGGTACCAACTGCTGCCCGAGCATGAGGGCGCCCCGGTTGCCCGGTGGCTGGCCAGCGTCGGGGTTGCTGCGGCGGTGATCGAATATCCGGTGCAGCAGCGCCATCCGGCCCCGTTGGAGGCCTCCCTGGACGCTCTGGGCGAACTGCGGGGCCTTGATGGCTTCCGTGACCGTCGGCTCGGGGTGGTGGGGTTTTCCGCAGGCGCGCACCTGGCGGGCATGTGTTGCCATCCGGAGGCATTCGGCTTCCGGGTTCCCCGCCCCGATTTCGCCGTCTTCGGCTATCCCCTCATATCGATGGACGCCGACACCCATCGCGGGTCGATGGAGACGCTGTTGGGCCCCGACGCCGATGACCAGACCCGTCGCACATTCAGTATCGACCGCCTCGTGGATCCGCAGACGCCGCCAAGCTTCGTCTGGCAGACCGATGAGGACACCAGCGTGCCGGTGATCAATTCGATGCGCTATGCGCTTGCCTGCTATCGCTCGCAGGTGCCCATCGAGCTGCATGTCTTCGCCCATGGTCCGCACGCCCTGGGCCTGGCCGGTGGCGCCTACGCCGAGCCGTGGACGGCACTGTGCGCGCGCTGGCTGGCGGCACTGCCCGATTGAGCCGCGCTCATGGGCGGTCCGGGGACTCCTGGTCGAGCAGGTCGGGGCGTCTGGCCGCGGTGATCTCACGCGAGCGCAACGCGCGCCACGCGTCGACGGCGCCGTGATCGCCCGACAGCAGGACACCGGGCACCTCAAGCCCGCGCCACTGGCTGGGCTTGGTATAGACCGGGTACTCGAGCATGCCCCGGGTGCTGGCCGAGTAGGACTCCTCGACGAGTGAATCCGGGTTCCCGATCACGCCCGGCACGAGCCGCACGATGGCCTCGATCATGGCCAGTGCAGCCACCTCGCCGCCGTTGAGCACATAGTCGCCCAGGCTGAGCTCATGGAGCTCGAAGTGCTCGTCCGCCCAGTCCAGGACCCGGTGGTCGATGCCCTCGTAGCGCCCACACGCGAAGACGAGGTGCTCGGCACCCGCCAGCTCGGCAGCGGCGTGCTGGGTGAACGGGCGTCCGGAGGGGGTCGGCACGACAAGGACCGGCCGCCTGCGCGGGGAGGGCAGCTGTTCGAGTATGGAATCCAGGGCCTCGCCCCAGGGCTCCGGTTTCATCACCATTCCGGCTCCCCCGCCATAGGGGGTGTCGTCAACCGAGCGGTGCCGGTCATGGGTGAATTCACGCAGATCATGGCTGCTCACCTCGAGCAGGCCGTGATCGATGGCCTTGCCGATCAGGCTCAGGTGAAGGGGCGCGAAGTATTCGGGGAAGATGCTGATCGTGTCGATGCGCATCACGCTTCGCGAACCTGCCGGCGACGTGTCCGGCGCGGCAGCGTCGGCTTCTGCGCGCTCGCTGCTCACTGCTTGCTTCCCGTGTTGCTGCCATCATCGATGGCCCGGTCATCGACCAGTCCCGGCACGTCGGCCAGGCGGACCACTCCCGCCTCCGCATCGACATGGGGCACGAGCTCGCGCACGAAGGGGACCAGTCGCTCCCCGGCATCGGTGCGCACCGACAGCACATCCTGGGCAGGCAGGTGGAGCACATCGGACACCACGCCCACACGGCGTTGATCGGCAAGCTCGACGGCCATGCCGATCAGCTGTCGATCGTAGAACTCCTCGGAGTCCTCGGGACGCTCGTCGCGCGGCACGTCTGCGAAGAGCACCGTGCCGCGCAGTGCCTCGGCGGCGTTCCGGTCCGCCACGCCGCCCAGCGTCACCACCAGGCGACCGGAGACCCACCTCGCGGATTCCACGACAAAGCTGCGGTCCGGATCCGAGGCCCGCAGTCGGACCCCCTTACGCAGACGACGGTCGGGCTCATCCGTACGAACGGTGAGCGTCAGCTCACCGCGCACGCCATGTGCCCGACCGATGACTGCGACGACAACCTCCACGGTGTCCATCGCGCTACTCAGCGTCGACGCGAACCGCGGCGATCCACGTCGACAAAGTCGATGCGTAGCTGCTCATGGCCGGCCAGGGCCGCCACGACGGTCCGCAGCGCCGTGGCAGTGCGTCCCTGGCGTCCGATCACACGGCCGATGTCATCGGGATGGACCCTGACCTCGAGCATCCTTCCGTGTCGCAGGTTCTTGTCGCGAACCTGGACATCGTCGGGATGCGTGACGATCCCCTCGACCAAATGCTCCAACGCATCGTCGAGCATGATCAGGCCTTTGCCTGGGAGTCGTCGGACTTCTCGGCAGGCTTGTCAGCGCTGGCGTCCGGCTTGTCGTCGGCCTTGTCCTTGGCGGGCTTGGTATCGGCGGCCTCGTCCTTGGCGCCCTTCTTGCTGATGGCGCTGGTGGTGGGCTCCCCATCGGCCTCCGCAAGGGCGGCATTGAACAGGTCAAGCTTGTTCGGCTTGGCGGCCTGCTCCTGGACGCCCGAGGGAATCGAGGTGTCACCGGTGAACTTCTGCCAGTCGCCGGTGCGCTTCAGCAACGCCACGACGGCCTCGGTCGGCTGGGCACCGACAGAGAGCCAGTGCTGTGCGCGCTCGGAGTCAATCTTGATGATGGAGGGATCGTTCTTGGGATGGTACTGACCCAGGACCTCGATCTCACGACCATTGCGCTTGGCGCGCTCATCGATGACGATGACGCGGTAATGCGGCTCGCGGATCTTGCCGAGCTTCTTCAGACGAATCTTGGTGGCCACGGTGTGTGGTTTCTCCTGTAGGACTGCCCGGAAGCCTGTTCCGGGGCGATGGTTGGCCGTTGACCCACGCGTGGGGACACGCAGACAGCGTCCGATGGTTGTGTGCGCCAGACGTGAGAGGGCGCCACGGCACACAGACATGGCTATTATGCCAGATACGCAGCCCGGGAGTGAAACTCAGCGCAGCGCGGATTGCTGCTGCGGCACCCCGCGCAGGACCACCAGTTGCGGACGGCGCACGACCTCGAGTTCTTCGCGGGGATCGGCGCCATAGACCACCAGGTCGGCGCTGTCGCCCACCTCCAGTCCCGTGGCCCCCAGCCATTCGCGCGCCCGCCAGCTCGCAGCGCCCAGGGCGAACTCGTGATCGCCGAGCTGCGCCAGCGCGAGGACCTCGTCGCCGATCCGGCCGTGGTGGATCGTCCCCCCGGCATCGGTTCCGGCATAGATCGCCACACCGGCCTCACGGGCCGCCCGCAGCATCGGGAGGTGCCCCTCGAACAGGGCCCGCATGTGTGACGCGTAGCGCGGATACTTCGCCTCCGCGGCCCGCGCGATGTCGGGGAAGGTGGCCAGGTTGATCATGGTGGGCACGAGTGCGACGCCCCTGGCGGCCATCGCCGCGATCACCTCATCACTCATGCCCGTGCCATGTTCGATGCAGTCGATGCCGGCACCGACCAACTCGGCCACCGACTGCTCCCCGAAGCAGTGGGCGGTGACGCGCGCACCCTGTGCGTGTGCCGCTGCGATCGCCATGCTGGCCTCGTCGGGATCCCACAGCGGGGCAAGGTCGCCCAGGTCGCGATCGATCCAATCGCCGACCAGCTTCACCCAACCGTCCCCCCGGCGGGCCTGCCGGGTGACCTCGTCGACCAGTTGGCCGGTCTCGATCTCGACGCCGTAGTGACGCAGATAGCGCTTCGGGCGCGCGATGTGGCGACCAGCCCGGATGATCCGCGGCATGTCCGCTTCATGGTCCAGCTCGTGGGTATCGATCGGCGAACCGGCGTCGCGGATGAGCAGGGTGCCCGCGTCACGGTCGGTGCGGGCCTGCGCACGGGCCGTGTCCATGGTGGTGCCGCCGTGCGAATCCAGCCCGATGTGGCAGTGCGCGTCGACCAACCCGGGCATGATCCAGCAGTCGGAGGCCAGTGTGACCGCCCCGGGCACCGGTCCGGGCGCGACCACCCCGTTGGTGATCCACAGGTCGCGCACCCCACCCTGGGGCAACACGGTGCCCCTCAGGTGCCAGGACCGGGCCTGTGGGAGGGCAGCTGTGCTCATCGTCGCGCCGTTGCTACTTGTCGAACAGCTTGCGCATCTCGGGGGGAAGCTCGAAGTTATCTGCCCCCTGGCCCGAGCCCGGAGTACCGAACATCGAGGAGATGTCTGCCTGCGACGGCTGCCCCGTGGGCTTCGGGGCGACGGCACGTTGGGCCCCCCGTCGCAGTGGCGCGCCGTTCTTGCCGCGCTTCTTCTTGCCCTTCTTCTGGTTCTTGGGCCGCATCGCGCGGCCACCCCCCATGCCGGGCATACCCGGCATGGGGGGTACGCCACCGCCGGACCCGAACTTCTGCATCATCTTGCGGGCCTCGACGAAGCGCGTCACCAGCTGGTTCACGTCGTGCACCTGCAGGCCGGCACCGGCCGCGATGCGGGCCCGGCGCGAGCCATTGAGGATCGAGACGTCGTCGCGCTCTGCGGGCGTCATCGACAGGATGATGGCCTCAAGGTGATCAACCTCGCGCTCATCGAGGTTCTCGACGGCCTCCTTCATCTGGCCGCCCATGCCCGGCAGCATCCCGAAGATCTTCGACAGCGGACCCATCTTGCGCAATTGCTTGAGCTGTCCCAGGAAGTCCTGGAGGCCGAATTCGCCCTTGCCCCGCAGCAGCTTCTCGGCGCTGACGCGGGACTGCTCGGCGTCAAAGGTCTTCTCAGCCTGCTCGATCAGGGTGAGCATGTCGCCCATGCCCAGGATTCGCGAGGCCATCCGGTCGGGGTGGAAGAGATCGAAATCCGTCAGGTTCTCGCCGTTGGAGGCGAACATGATCGGCTTGCCGATCACCCGGGCGATCGACAGGGCCGCGCCACCGCGGGCATCACCATCGAGCTTGGACAGCACCACGCCGTCGATGCCGACGCCCTGCTCGAAGGCCTTCGCCGTGTTCACGGCGTCCTGGCCGATCATCGCATCGACCACGAACAGGGTCTCGTTCGGGGTGACGGCGGCCTTGATGTCGTGGGCCTGCGCCATCATCTCCTCATCGACGCCCAGTCGACCAGCGGTGTCGACGATGATGACGTCATAGAGCTTGTGCCGGGCCTCATCGAGGGATTCCCGGGACACCTGCACCGGATCTCCCACGCCGTTACCGGGCTGGGGGGCGAATACGGGCACGCCGGCCCGCTCGCCGATCACCTGCAGCTGCTGCACGGCATTGGGCCGCTGGAGGTCAGCCGCCACCAAGACCGGGCTGTGGCCCTGTTCCCGCAGCCAATGGCCGAGTTTTCCGGCCAGTGTCGTCTTGCCTGCGCCCTGAAGGCCGGCCAGCATGATGACCGTCGGGTCGGTGCCCTTCGAGAAGCGAATCTCACGGGTCCTGCCGCCGAGGATGTCAATCAGTTCCTCGTTGACGATCTTGACGATCTGTTGGGTGGGGTTCAGGGCCTTCGACAGTTCAAGGCCATGGGCACGTTCCTTGACCTTGGCGACGAATTCCTTGACCACCGGCAGCGCGACGTCCGCCTCGAGCAGGGCAATGCGGATCTCGCGGGTGGTGGCGTCGATGTCGGCATCGGTCAGACGACCCTTGCCACGCAACGACTTGAAGGTATCTGCCAGACGACTCTGCAGGGTGTCGAACACGGGATCATCCTCGCTTGGAAATGTTTCAGAAGAATGTGGGGAGGGCCCCAACGGGACCGGCCGGGGTCAGATGGCGACGGGGATCGCAGGCGTCGCAGTGGTCACCTGCGAGGCCACCGGTGAAGGTCACTCCCCCAGGAGGCCATCGACGAATTGTGCTGCGTCAAAGGGTGCCAGGTCGTCGGGACCCTCGCCGAGGCCAATGAACTTCACCGGCACGCCGAGTTCGCGCTGCACCTGGACCACGATGCCTCCCTTGGCCGATCCATCGAGCTTGGTGAGCACGATGCCGGTGATGTCGACCACTTCGGCAAAGATGCGGGCCTGGGTGAGGCCGTTCTGCCCGGTCGTGGCGTCGATCACCAGGAGCACCTCGTTGACGGGGGCCTTCTTCTCGATGACCCGCTTCACCTTGCCGAGCTCGTCCATCAGACCGACCTTGGTGTGGAGTCGTCCAGCGGTGTCGACCAGCACGACGTCCACGCCCTCGGTGATGCCCTCATCGACGGCATTGAATGCCACCGATGCGGGATCGGCGCCCTCGTCGCCACGCACCGTACGAACCCCGACGCGCTCCCCCCAAGTGGTCAGTTGTTCAGCTGCGGCGGCGCGGAAGGTGTCCGCGGCACCGAACAGGACGGTTCTGCCCTGGGCCACGAGCATGCGGCCCAGCTTGCCGACCGTGGTGGTCTTCCCGGTGCCGTTCACGCCCACCATCATCACCACGGCCGGGACCGACTCGGCATGGTCGAGGTTGAGGTCGCGGCTCATGTCCGGGCCGACGATCTTGATGAGTTCGCCGCGCAGCGCCTTGCGGGCGGCGGCCGGGTCGGCCACTCCCCCCACGGCGAGTGCCTTGCGCAGGTTCTCGACGAGTTCAGTGGCCGGGCCCACGCCCAGGTCGGAGGCGATCAGGGTTGATTCGAAGTCGTCCCATGTCTCATCGTCGATCTTGTCGACGCTGAGCAGGTCGGCCAGGGCACGAGCCAGAGTGTTCTGCGAGCCGGCAAGTCGGCGACGCAGCCTTGCCAGGCGCGCGCCGGGGGCCTCGGGCGTCTCCAGTTCGGAGACCGCCTCCTCGGCGGCAGCCTGGGCTGTCGCCGGCGCTGCCGGCGCTCCGGGCTGCTCGGCGGGCTCCTGCTCGACAGTCGTCGGCGTGACGGCCTTCGCCTCAGGTGCCGCCGTGACCTGCTTGTTGGAGCGTCCGAACCGGACCGCAACATACGCGACTGCGCAGGCTGCGACGATGCCGGCGACGATTACCCAGAAAACCCAATCCACGCTGGCAGTCTAGCTGTACTTCCCCGTGACGTTGTGAACGCGGGCTGAGGGAGTCTGGCCGCCGATCCCGGTGTGGGGTCTGTGGTGATTGTAGTGATGGAGCCAGGTCTCGTAGGCTGCGGCGCGCTCGGCTTCGCTGGCGTAGGGCTTCGCGTAGGCCCACTCGACGGCGAGGGTTCGGTTGAACCGCTCGACCTTGCCGTTGGTCTGCGGCCGGTATGGCCGGGTCCACTTGTGCTTCACCTCGTCGCCGAGCGCGTCAGCGAAGGCGCCTGACCGGTAGCAGGAACCGTTGTCGGTCATCACCGCGGTGACTGTGACGCCCAGGCCTGCGAAGAACGCGTTCGCGCGGGTCCAGAACCCCGCTGCGGTCTCTTTGCGCTCGTCGTCAAGGATCTCTGAGTACGCGATCCGGGAGTGGTCGTCCACGGCGTGGTGCAGATACCGGTAGCCGCGAGAGCCGGCTGCCCCGGCACGGGCTGCCTTGTCGCGGGCCACTCCCGCGTGACGGTCCTGCATGGATCCGCGACCGTGGGCACGCCACCCGCCGCCGTCGGGGATCCGGCCTTGTTTCTTGATATCTACGTGCACGAGCTCGCCCGGCGCGGCGACCTCGTACCGTTTCGGCTTCGGGCGGCGAACCGGCAGCCCGGTGGCCTGGTCGATGTTGATCAGCTTCGGCATCTTGTATCGGGCGAGCACCCGACCGACCGTGGAACGGTGCAACCGCAGGTGATACGCGATCCGGTGCGGACCCCACCGGCGAGTGAACCGCAACGCGACGATCCGATGCTCCGTCTTACGCGGAAGCCGGTTCGGTGACGAGGTGGGCCTCGAACTACGGTCGATCAACGGCAGCCCTGCCCGGTACCTGTCGGCCCACCGCTTCACCGTCGCGGGCGAGCACTGGAACCGTTCCGCCGCCCGCCGCAACGACCAGCCCTGTTCCACGACGAGAACAGCAAGACGACGACGCCCTTCCGGTGTCAAGGGTGCGTTAGCGTGAGTCACGAAGACCTCCGTGGTCAGGAGAGTGAGTGTGGTAACCCACATCCTGCCCGGAGGTCTTCGCTACCTCACCCGTTCACAACCTCCCGGGGAAGTACATCTAGCGGGCATGTCCGTGGTTCCCCCGGTCATGAGCCCCCAACCAACCTGCCCCGCACGGGTCCCGGCGATCCCCCGACGACTCAGCGCCTGGGGATCAGGTCGCGCAAGGCCTGCGGAATCTCCGCCTCACCATTGAGGTGGCGTGCCAGCGTGCCCAACCGCCTGGCGAGCCGGGGATGACGATCGCGGAAATATCCCTGCATGCCCATCATGACCATGGCCACGACGCCAACCGCCAGGGCCAGCACGGCCAACATGGCCAGAATGAAGACGATCACGGGACCTCCGATCGGTGCGTTGCACCGCCATTATCCCCCATGGCGGCGCGGGCCCCGCCACCGGCCGGTGTCCCGACGACGTCAGCCGACCAGCCTCTGGGAGATCACCTTCGTGACGCCGTCCCCGCGCATCGTGACCCCGTACAGCGCATCGGCCTTCTCCATCGTGCGCTTCTGGTGGGTGATCACCAGGAGCTGGGAATCCTTGCCGAGTTCCTCGTAGATGCCGAGCAGGCGTGACAGGTTCACATCGTCGAGGGCGGCTTCGACCTCGTCGAGGATGTAGAAGGGGCTCGGGCGGGCGATGAACAGGCTGAACAGGAAGGCCACCGCCACGAGCGAGCGTTCCCCCCCCGACAACAGCGACATGCGCTTGACCTTCTTACCGGCCGGGCGCGCCTCGATGTCCACGCCGGTGGCCAACATGTCACCGGGGTCGGTCAGCACCAAACGCCCCTCGCCGCCGGGGAACAACCTCGGGAAGACCGTGGCGAAGGTCGCTTCGATGTCGGCATATGCCTGGCTGAACACCTGCTGCACCCGGGCATCGACCTCATCGATGATGTCCTCCAGGTCCTTGCGTGTCTTCTTCAGGTCCTCGAACTGCTCCGCAAGGAATTGGTGGCGCGCATTGAGCGCGTCAAATTCCTCGAGGGCCAGGGGGTTGATGCGTCCCAGCTGGTCAAGGGCCCGGCGGGCACGCCGTTCGCGTTTGACCTGCTCCCCACGATCGAAGGGGACCGGATCGGGCTGCTCGTCATCCTCGGTCAGGGCGCTGCCGTCCGGACGGGTGAGGACGGGGATGGGCTTGTCGGGCCCGAACTCGTCAACCAACGCATCGGCCTGCATGCCGAGCTCGCTCATCGCCTTCTCCGTCAACTGTTCCACTCGCATCTGTTGTTCGATGCGTGCCAATTCCTCGCGGTGGGCCCCCTCGACGAGCGACTCGATCTCCTGGCTGCGCTGACGCACCTCTTCGCGTGCCGCGCTGATGTGCGCATCCGCCTGGCTGCGGGCGCGTTCGGCTTCATCGCGTTCGGACTGCGCAGCGACGGTGAGCTCCTCGACGCGCGCAGCGAGCCATTGGGCTGCCTCATGGACCGCGCCGGCAACTGCCGCCTCCCGGCGAACCCGCTCCCGGCGGGCTGCGGCCTCGGCCTGGCTCTGGCGTTCGCGGGCTGCGGCACGACTCAGCGAATCGGCACGCCCGGCCAGGGAGCGGGCACGTTCCTGACCGGTGCGCAGGGCCAATCGGGCGTCCATCTCGGTCTGCCGGGCCAGCCGTGCCGCCACCGACAGCTCGTCGCGCCGCGCCGGATCCGGCTCGGCGACCTCCTCCTGGCTGCGGGCCAGTTCAAGTCGTTGCCTCAGCGCCTCAAGCTCCCCCTCGTCGGCGGCCCGGCGGCTGTTGGCCTTGTCGATGGACGCCTTGGCACGTTCAGCCTCGGCCCTGGCCGTTGCCGAGGCCTGGCCAAGGTGGGAGATCTGCTCTGACAGCGCCGACATCGCCGCATCGGATTCATTCAACAGCTCCAGTGCCGCGTCGGCCTTCTTCTGCGCCGCGGACACCGCCTCCCCAGCCTGCTGACGCGAGAAATGCGCCCGCTCGGCCTCATGGCGGGCGGCGGACAGTTCCTCACGGGCACTGCTGATGGCGGCCTGCAGCTCGATGCGGCTGCGACCCGAACCCGATCCACCGGCCATGAACCAGGCCGACAGGAGTTCCCCGCGTCGGGTGACCACCTGGAGTTGCGGATCGCCGCTCACCACGGCGAATGCCTCGTCCAGGTCCTCAACGGCCAGGAATTCGCCGAGCAGCTCGTTGACCGCCGGCGCCATGGGCTGGGGTACCTGCACGAGATCACGCACTCGGCGGGTGCCGGCGGGGACGGGGCCCGACGACGGCTGTACGCTCGGGGCTCCTTGGATCACCAGCCCTGCCCGGCCCAGATCATCGCGGTGCAGAGTCTCCAGTGCCTCGCGGGCCGCGGCGGGATCACGGACGACCAGGGCCTCTGTTGCCGGGCCGAGCACGGCGGCGACGGCGATCTCCCAACCGGATTCGACCGTGAGCAGCCCGGACAGCGCTCCCAGCACGCCGGGAACCCCGGCCCCGGCCAGCGCAGCGGCACCGTCGGCGCGCACCAACCCCAGCTCCAGGGCCTCGATGCGCGCCGACAGCGTGGCCACATTGCGCTCCACCTGCTCTCGGTGCTGGTCACCGGCAGCCAGGGCCTCCTTGGCAGCCGCGAGCTCGTGGGCGGCCCGCTCATAGTTGGCGTCAAGATCGGACTCGCCGTCACCGAGGCCGGTGATGCGACTCTCCAACGCGAGATAGACCTGTTCGGCCTCGGTGGCCCGGGCCAGGGCCTCATCGCGGCGTTGGCTGAGTCGATCGACTTCTTCGGCGCCCGCCTCGAGCCTCGAATTCAGTGAGCCGACCTGACCGGAAAGGCGGGCCAGCCCCTCCCTACGGTCGGCGACGGCCCGGAGCTGGGCGGCATAGTCCGCCTCCGCCGCCTCATGGTCGTGCTCGGCGGATTCACGACGCGTGGTTGCCCGCGCCAGGCTTTCCTGGGCGGCCTCGACCTGAGCTTCCAGCTCCGCCTCCTCCGCGCGGGCCCGGGCCGCCTCCGCCTCCAACTCGGCGGGATCCCGTGCTGAGCGCGTCTCAGGTGCCACCTCGCCATGGCGCATCCGCTCGGCACTGATCGATTCGATCGTGGCCATCCTTTCGCGCAGTGCCACGGCGGCGTACCACCGCTCCTGGGCGGCCGTGAGGGCGGGATTCGCGGCCGTCAGCGCCTGTTCGGCCTCCGCCTCGCGGGAGCGTGCCTGGTCCAGGCGGACCCTGGCGTCGGCACGCAGCTTCTCCTGACCAGCCTGGTTCTCCTGTTCGGAGGCCAGTGCCAGCCGGGCTGTGGTGAGGTCGTCGGCCAGCAGGCGGGAGCGGGCGTCGCGCAGTTCCGCCTGCACGACCGCTGCCTTGCGCGCAACGGCCGCCTGCCGACCGAGGGGCTTGAGCTGGCGGCGGATCTCTGAGATGAGGTCGGAGAGCCGTTCGAGGTTCTGACGTGTCGACTCGAGTTTCCTGGCCGCCTTCTCCTTGCGGCGACGATGCTTGAGCACCCCGGCCGCCTCTTCGATGAAGCCCCGGCGGATCTCCGGCGTGGCCTGCAGGATCTGGTCGAGCTGGCCCTGACCGACGATCACGTGCATCTCGCGGCCCATGCCGGTGTCGGACAGGAGCTCCTGGACGTCGAGCAGCCGGGCCGTGTGGCCGTTGATGGCATACTCGGAACCCCCCGCGCGGAACAGGGTGCGCGAGATGGTCACCTCTGTGTAATCGATCGGCAGGACGCCATCAGTGTTGTCGATGGTCAGCGTAACCTCGGCGCGTCCCAGGGGTGGACGGCCAGCGGTGCCGGCGAAGATGACGTCATCCATCTTGCCGCCGCGCAGGTGCTTGGCCCCCTGCTCACCCATCACCCAAGCGAGGGCATCGACGATATTGGACTTTCCCGAGCCATTGGGTCCGACGATGGCGGTGATGCCCGGTTCGAAGGCGAGTGTGGTGGCCGAGGCAAAGGACTTGAAACCCTTCAGGGTCAAGCTCTTCAGATACACGCCACGGCTCCCGGAAGGCCGGAATGGTGAATGTCCACTATGCGCTCACAGGTGCTTTCTCGGCAATGGCCTGATCGTGCTTGATGCGGAAGGTCCACAGCTTGTTGACGATGAAGTTGATGGGCATGGTGACCAAGATGGCGATGGCCTGGCTCACGTACTCACGCGAGTGCACCGCATTGAGCACCTGCTGCACGATGGACCCGCTGTGGTGCTGGTAGGCACCGAACCACGCCCCGCGCAGGGAGATGACACCGGCAGGGCTCATCATCATCGCCTTCAGGATCATGCCGATGAAGGCAGCGACGGCCCCGATGGCGAGGAATTGCCAGAAGCCCTTCCACCAGGCGCGCTGGGTGCCCCGGAAGGTCCAGCTGCGGTTGAGCTGGTAGTTGTAGGTGTTCGCCACCAAGAATGACAGGATCCACACCAGCGAGCTGAAACGGAAGTTGAAACTCGTGGCAGGGATCGAGAAGAGGATCTCGGTGGCATTCGCCGAGCCGCCATTGAGCTTGTTTATCACCACGGCGACCGCCATATTGACGATGACGCCGGAGCCACCCACGACGCCGAAGCGGATGAACTGGCCACCAATCCTGGCCGCACGCCGTGAGCGGCTCTCGATGGGTTCCTCGGGGACTTGCTGGCTCATGGGCATCTAGCCTATCTTTCGGGCGCGTCGTGCGCGCTGGATGACGCCCTTGCACGGGCCGGTTCGGATTGTTCCAGCCGACGGGGCAGGCGTTGGCAACGCGGGCACAGGTAACTGGATCGGTTCATGAAGCGCTGCCTGACGATGGCCGTGCCACACCGGGGGCAGGGCTGTCCGGCCCGCCCATAGACGGCCAGGCCGCGGGCGAAGTAGCCGCTGTCGCCATGGACGTTGACGTAGAGCGCATCAAAGCTCGTGCCACCTGCCGCCAGGGCCCGGCGCATGACATCGGCGGCTCGGCGCAGGACCGCGCGCGCACGGCGGGTCGACAGCAGCGATGTCGGATGTTGGTAGTTGGTGTGCGCCAGCCACAGCGCCTCATCGGCGTAGATGTTGCCGATGCCGGAGACGAGCGTCTGGTCGAGGAGGGCACGCTTCACGGTGGTGTGCTTCGCCTGCAATCGGCCGGCGACGGCTTCCACCCGGAAGTGGGGGTCGAAGGGGTCGAGCGCGATGTGTCGAATGGGTTCGGGTAGGCCTGCTCCCCCCGGGCAATAGGCCAGGGAGCCGAAGAGCCGCTGATCCACGAAGCGCAGTTGTGTGCCATCGTCCATGGTGATCACCACGCGTGCATGCTGTGGTAGCGGCGCTCCGGGGGCGTCCACCCGGAATTGGCCGCTCATGCCCAGGTGGGCGATCAGGGCATCACGCCCGTCAAGGGGAATCCACAGGTACTTGCCGCGACGCCGCGGCTCGTCGCAGCGCCTGCCCACCAGTGAGCCGACGAAGTCGTCAGGGCCACCGTCGTGACGCTTGAGTGCCCTGGCATCAAGCACGCGCACGGCGTCGATGCGCCTGCCTTCCACGAACTGGGCCAGCCCCTCGCGCACCACCTCGACCTCAGGTAGTTCAGGCATCAGTCAGGCTGTTCCGCACCATTCACTTCGGCATCGAGCACGCGGAAGGCATTCTCCGCCGCGTGCTGTTCGGCCTGCTTCTTGTTGTGTCCCATGCCGGGGTCGAAGGTGCGGCCGTCCACGAGCGCCACCGCAGTGAAGCGCTTGTCGTGATCGGGTCCGGTCTCGCTGATCCGGTATTCGGGCGGATCGGACTCCATCGCCGCCGCGATCTCCTGCAGCGAGGTCTTCCAGTCCAGGCCCGCCCCCATCTTCACGGCCCGGTCGACCAGCGGATCGAAGATGTGGTGGACGAACTTCGCGGCACCCGACGGGTCTGTCATGTAGATGGCGCCGATCAGCGCCTCGGTGGTGTCGGCGAGGATGCTGGTCTTGTCGCGTCCGCCGGTGGTGAGTTCACCATGGCCGAGCTTCACCAGTTGGCCGATTCCCAGGCTGCGGGCCACTTCGGCCAGGCTCACCGAGCTGACCACGGCCGCGCGCAGCTTGGCCAGCCGACCCTCGGCGTAGTCCGGGAAATGGCGGTACAGATAGTCGGTCACGTTGATGCCGAGCACCGAATCGCCCAGGAACTCAAGGCGTTCGTTGTGGGGGATCTGCCCGTGCTCGTACGCGTAGGAGCGATGTGTGAGCGCAAGGCCAAGGAGCTCGGCGTCCAGAGGGACACCGAGCTCCTTGATCAGTTCAGCGAATCGGCTGGAGCCGGATTCACTCGAATTCACGGGTGTTCAGGCTTCCGGTCACCGTGCGGAACTCGCCACGCGGACCGTACTGATGGCACTTGGGGCACGCGGTGTGCGGCAGGTGGAGCGCACGGCATGCAGGGTTCGGGCAGGTAACCAGGGTCACCGGCGCAGCCTTCCACTGCGAGCGGCGCGACCGCGTGTTGCTGCGGGACATCTTCCGCTTCGGGACAGCCACGTTATTTCTCCTCGATCAAGAATGGGAATGCGCGCCTTTGCAGACACGCGACAGCCTAGGTTACTCGTAGACCCGCCGGTCGTCCAAATGGACGGCCTGCGCGCCGTGGAAACCCGGCACCGCGCCGACGTTCCACATGCGGCACCGCGGTCAGTTGTTCTGGGCCCCGATTCCACCGGTTTCCGGCTCGGTGAGCGCCTTCAGCGCACTCCACCGGGAATCAAGGGGAGCCTCGTGATGATGGTCGGGATGCTCGTTGAGGTTGGCACCGCACTGGGGGCACAGGCCCTTGCAGTCGGGGCGGCACAGGGGCGTGAAGGGAAGGTCGAGGACGATCGCGTCGCGCAACACCGGGTCAAGGTCGAGCAGCTCCCCGTCCAGGAAGAGGTCATCAGGTTCTGCGGAGCGTCCCTCATAGTTGAACAGCTCGAAGACCCGATAGCTGCCGTGGTCGTGCAGATCGGTCAGGCATCGCGCACACTCCCCTTCCAGGGGTGCCTCGACGGTGCCGGTCACGAGGACGCCCTCGACGACGGCCTCAAGCCGAAGGTCCAGGTCGATCCCCGCGCCCTCGGGCACGCGGATCATTTCAATGCCAAGATCGGCAGGCGCCGCGACGGTGTCATGGACCTCCATCATGACTCCCGCCTGACGGGCGAGTTGCTGGGTGTCGATCACAAGGGAATTGCGGGCGTCAAGATGTGTGCTCACACCCCAATCGTAGGAGGCGGCACAACATTTCGACGACTCGCCACCGCCACATCACCTCGCCACGACGCACGGTGGGGTGGGGCCGCGTCAGTAGCCGAGCTTGCTGCGCACCGCTGCGTTCACCGCGGGGGTCACGAAGGGGCTGATGTCGCCGTGGTTCGCCGCCACCTCCCGCAGCATGGAACTCGAGATCGTGCCGTATTCGCGCCCGGCCGGCAGCAGGACCGTCTCGATGCCCGACAGAATGCGATTGAGCTGGCCCATCTGCAGCTCGTAGTCGAAATCGGAGCCGAAGCGAACGCCCTTGACGATCACTGAGGCGTCATGTTCCTTGCAGAACTCGCTCAGCAGTCCGTCTATGGGCTCCACGGTGACACCGTCGATGTCCGCCACGGATTCCCGCACCAGTTCCAGGCGCTCATCACCCTCGAACAGGTAATTCTTCGATGTATTGCGGCCCACCGCAACGATCACCTCGCTGAACACGGTGCGGGCGCGCTCGATGATGTCGAGATGACCACGGGTGATCGGATCGAACGACCCCGGGCACACGGCCCGTACGGGCTCAATCATCCTTGTTCCCTTCGGCGGCACGACAAAAGTACAAACAGCTCTCACCGTAGCGTCGCGTCCAACTGAGTTCGAGGCCACCCGGCCAGTCCGGTTCCCCCACGCGCACCGAGCGTTCCACCACGAAGATCCCGTCGGACAGCAAATAGCCGTGTGCCAGGGCGGTTGCCATGAGCGTGACCAGCTCATCGTTGCTCAACTCATAGGGCGGATCCAGCAGGATCACGTCATTGGCGTGGGCGGCGGGCTGTGCCAAAAAATTGCGTACCGATGCCGTCACGATGCGCCCGGACAGGCGGGTGTGCTTCTGGTTCTGCTTGATCACGGCGGCAACGCCATGGTCCTTCTCGACCCAGGTGACCGGATCGGCGCCCCTGCTCGCCGCTTCCAGCCCCAACGCCCCGGACCCGGCGAACAGATCGAGCACCGCGAGTCCGGACAATTGCTCGGCAGGATCCTCGGCTGCCGTGCCGGCCCATGTCGACAAGGAGCTGAACAGGGCTTCACGCACCCGGTCGGTGGTGGGTCGGGTTTGGGACCCCTGCGGGGTGATCAAACGTGCACCCTTGGCTGATCCGGTAATGATTCTGCTCACGGCCCAAGGCTAGCCGGGGCGTGGCGTACGGCTGCGACGCTGGCCCGGACGCCCGGGCTGGGGTTAGATGTTGTCATGGCTGACACAACGAACCCGATCTCCCCCATTCCCGATGACAGCACGTGGGGATACCTCGCCAGCGTCGACGTGGGCCGCATCGCGGTGAGCTCCGACAACCTGCCGGAGGTGTACCCGGTGAACTTCTGCCTCGACGGCGAGTCGATCGTCTTCCGCAGTGCGGCCGGCAGCAAGCTCGAGAAGCTCGCGCTGAATTCCCACGTGGCCTTCGAGGCCGACGGATGGAGCGAGGAGGGCGGTTGGAGCGTGCTCGTGCGCGGAACCGGCTCCTTCATCACCGATGAGGACGAGCTCGCACGCGTGGCGAAGGCTCCCCTGCTGCCGTGGGTGCCGACCGTCAAGAAGAACTGGGTGCGGATCACGCCGACGAGGGTGACCGGAAGGACCTTCCTCTTCGGCCCTGAGCCCTCCCAGTCCTAGGCGCCCACCAAACACCGGGATGCGGCGGCCCGGCGGCACTGTCACACCGAACCCCGCGAGCACACCGGACCCCGCGAGGTCCGGACCCCGGCCAGTGGGGCGCGACTCAGTCGCGCTCCATCCAGGCGGCGTCCGCGTTGAGTTGGGCGGCCTTCACCATGTCCTGCAGGCCGGGGTCAAGTGATTCCAGCGCAGTGGTCGACAGTGCTGCGGCGACGTCGCGGGCCCGTCCGATCAGGTCGGCATCATCGAGCACGCGCAGGAGCCTCAGCGTGCTGCGTCCACCCGCCTGCTCCGCCCCGAGGACGTCGCCCTCGCGGCGCTGTTCCAGGTCGAGCTCGGCCACGGCGAAGCCATCATTGGTCTGCGCCACCTGCTGGAGGCGCTGCGCCGCGGGGGTCCGTGGGTCAACCCCGCTGACGAACAGGCAGATGCCCGGAAAGCTTCCCCGTCCGATGCGTCCACGCAGCTGGTG
The DNA here is from genome assembly GCF_000940845.1 of Propionibacterium freudenreichii subsp. freudenreichii. NCBI lineage: Bacteria > Bacillati > Actinomycetota > Actinomycetes > Propionibacteriales > Propionibacteriaceae > Propionibacterium > Propionibacterium freudenreichii. The sequence goes on from NZ_CP010341.1 coordinate 1,562,875, forward strand.
CAACTGGCTGACCCCGTAGCGATCGGCGTCCAGAACCACCATGGCGCTCGCATTGGGAACATCCACGCCCACCTCGATGACGGTGGTGGTGACCAACACATCGGTCTGGCCCGCCGCGAAGGCTGCCATCGCTGATTCCTTGTCGGCTCCACTCATCCGCCCGTGCAGCAGACCAAGGCGCAGGCCCTTCAGCTCGTGGGAGCCCAAGCGTTCGAAGACCTCCTGAGCGGCGGCAACCGGCTCAGCCGACTTCCCCCCGTCGGTCTGGCTGACCCGGGGGCACACCACGAACGCCTGCCGTCCGGATTGGACCTCCTCCAGCACGCGCTGCCAGACCCGGGCCAGCCACGTGGGATGCTGCGCGGTGAGCACGGCGGTGGTCTGGACGCCCGCCCGGCCCTGCGGCAGCTCGCTGAGGGTGGACAGCTCCAAGTCACCGAAGACGGTCATCGCCACGGAGCGTGGAATCGGCGTGGCAGTGAGCACCAGCTGGTGGGGGCGATGGTCACCCTGGTCGGCCAGGACCGCTCGTTGCTCGACGCCGAAACGATGCTGCTCATCGACCACGATCAATCCGATGTCGGAGAAGTGCACGGCCTCGGACAACAGGGCATGGGTCCCGACGACCAGCCCGGCCTGCCCGGAACTGATCGCGGCAAGGGCCTGCTTGCGCGCGGCACCGGTGACGGCGCCGGTGAGCAGCACCAGGTGCGTGGCATGCTCCGGGGCGTCCAGGGTGCCCGCCGCGGCCAGGGGCCCGAGCAGCTTGCGGATGGATCCCTCATGTTGCCCCGCAAGCACTTCGGTGGGGGCCAACAGCACGGCCTGATGCCCGGCATCGACTGCGGCGAGCATGGCCCGCAGCGCCACGACCGTCTTGCCGGATCCGACTTCACCCTGGACGAGGCGGGCCATCGGCACCGACCCGGACATGTCGGCGACGATCTCGTCACCCACGGCGCGTTGGCCCCGGGTCAGGGTGAAGGGCAGGGCGGCGTCGAAGGCATCAAGCAGGCCGCCGCTGCGGTGGGTGATCACCGGCGCGCGATGGCGACTGGATTCCTTGCGCCGATAGGCCATCAGGAGCTGGAGGCCCAGCGCCTCGTCGAACTTGAGCCGCTTCAGGCCACGGGCGACGTCGTCGGGGACCCTCGGCCGATGCACCAGGTCGAAGGCCTCCCACAGGCCCACGAGGCCCTCCTCACGCACCAGCGAGGGCGGCAGGAAGTCCACGATGCCCGCCAGCATGTCGAGCCCCATGGCCACGCATTCGGCGATCTGCCAGGTCGGCAGGGTGGCGCGGGCCGGATAGATGCCGATGATGTCTGATTTCGTGACCACCTGCGCCATCAGGGCGCGCTTCTCATCGGCGGCACCCACGATGCGCCCGGCGGCGTCCAGCATGACGAAGTCGGGATGGGTCATCTGCAGCTGGTCATTGAACTCACCGATCTTGCCGACGAAGATGCCCCGCTCCCCCATCGAGAGCTGCCGTTGCCAGTAGTCGACCAGGTACTTCTTGCCGAAGAAGATGAGGTTGAGGAAACCGCGTCCGTCGGTGAGCCGCGCCTCCAGCCGGTAACGGCGTGGGTCGCCCCGGAAGGGCGCCGACGACAGGGAGGCCACCTCCGCCACGACCGCCGCCCGCTCATCGGGCACGAGCGTTCGCAGGTCGGTGCGCTGCGTTCCCGACAGATAGTCACGCGGCGTGTAGTGCATCAGGTCATCGACGGTGTGCAGCCCCACGGCGGACAGGGCCTTGGCAGTGCGTGAGCCGAAGACGCTGCCCAGGGTCGCCTCCAGGCGCTCGAAGGTGTCCGTGCGAAATGGGCTGACCACCCGGCCCGGGACACGGCGGGACGCCGCGGTGCGGGGATGATGGCCCGGGGCCGGCCTTGACGAAGCGCTCACGCCCCGAGCCTAACCACTGCCTGTGACATGGCTCGTCCACCATGAACATGCTGAGGGCCCGTCCACCGACGGGTGGACGGGCCCTCAGGCAAAATCTGTGAGTTCAGCTCAGGTGCGCGAACGCCCTGCTCAACGGCTGACCTTGCCAGCCTTCAGGCAGGAGGTGCACACATTGAGGCGCTTCGCTGTGCCATTGACCACAGCATGCACGCGCTGAATATTCGGATTCCAACGGCGGTTCGTCTTCTTCTTCGACCACGGCACGTTGTGCCCGAAGCCGGGACCCTTGCCGCAGATCTCGCACACGGCAGCCATGGCGACTCCTTGACCTCTTGATGACAGAAACTTGGGAAACAGTCAGCGCCGCTTCCGACGCAACCGGACAAGCTTATCCCCGAGCCACCTACGAGCTCAAATCGGACGCCGGGCCGGGGAATGGCCGGTGCCCGTCATACGGCAATGACCACCGGCACGATCATCGGACGGCGCCGATAGGTATTGCTGACCCATTGTCCGACGGTGCGTCGCACCACCTGCTGGAGACGGTGTACGTCGTCGACCCCCTCATCGAGCGCCGAACGCACCGACTTGGCGATGCGCGCGGTGACATCGTCAAAGATCGAGGGATCCTCGAGGAAGCCGCGGGCCGACAGGTCCGGGCCCGACACGATGGATCCGTCACGCAGATCGACCGCCACGACCACGGAGATGAAGCCCTCCTCGCCCAGGATGCGCCGATCGGTGAGCGCACTCTCGGTGATGTCACCGACGGTGGACCCGTCGACGAAGATGTAGGAGGCGTCCACGCGTCCCACGATCCGCGCCCGCCCCTTCTTGAGATCGACCACATCACCGTCCTGGGCGACGATGGCCCGGTCACGGGGCACGCCGGTGGCCACGGCAAGGTCGGCGTTGGCGACGAGGTGGCGCGGCTCACCGTGCACCGGCAGGGCATTGCGCGGCTTGACGATGTTGTACAGGTACAGCAACTCACCAGCACTGGAGTGGCCCGACACGTGCACGAAGGCGTTGCCACGGTGCACCACATGGGCCCCCATCCGGGTGAGTCCATTGACCACCCGGTAGACCGCATTCTCGTTGCCGGGAATCAGCGATGAGGCGAACAACACCGTGTCACCGGCGTCGATCGAGATCACGGGATGGTCGCGGTTGGCGATCCGGGACAGGGCTGCGAGCGGCTCACCCTGGGATCCCGTGCAGATGATGACCACCTTGTCATCGGGATAATCGTTCAACTTGGACATCTCGATGAGCAGGTCACCGGGCACCTTGAGATAGCCCAGCTCGCGGGCGATGGCCATATTGCGCACCATGGAGCGTCCGACGTAGCAGACCTTGCGGTCGTGCTTCACGGCCAGGTTGATGATCTGCTGGACGCGGTGCACGTGGGAGGCGAAGCAGGCCACCACCAGCTTCTGCGTCGATTCTGCGAAGACCCGTTCCAGGGCCGGCAGGATGTCGCGCTCCAGCGGGGTGAATCCGGGCACCTCGGCATTGGTGGAGTCCGCCAACAGGATGTCGACGCCCTCCTCGCCGGCATGCGCGAAACCCCGCAGGTCAGTGATGCGGTGGTCGAGCGGGAGCTGATCCATCTTGAAGTCGCCGGTGTGGAGCACCGTACCGGCCTTGGTGCGGATGAACACGGCCAGTGCATCGGGGATCGAATGGGTGACCGCGTAGAACTCGAGGTCGAAGATGTCCAGGGCCACCTGGTCGCGTTCCTTGACGGTGTGCAACTCGGCATGGCGGATGCGGTGTTCGCGCAACTTGCCCTCGACCAGCGCCAGGGTCAGCTTGCTGCCATAGATGGGGATGTCCTCGCGCATGCGCAGCAGATAGGGCACGCCCCCGATGTGGTCCTCATGGCCGTGGGTGAGCACCAGCCCGACGACATCGCCGAGGCGACCCTCCAAGTAATCGAGGCCGGGCAGGATCAGGTCAACACCGGGCTGGTTGTCCTCCGGGAACAGCACCCCGCAATCGACCAGCAGGATCTTGCCATTGACCTCGAAACAGGTCATGTTGCGCCCGACATCACCCAATCCTCCGAGGGGAATGATGCGCAGGGTGTCAGCCGCCAGCTTTGAGGGGCTCTTCAATCCGTCATGTGCCACGGGCACCACCCTAGCGGGAGGCCTGTCCCCCTGCCGCCCGGACGCCGGGACCCGCGCCGGGGCCATCGCCGGCCCCACTCGCAGGTCCGATGGCCGCGTTAGTGTGGGGCGGTGACTTCTCAGAGCTCCGGCGCCGGGTTCGTGCGACTTGCCATGCCCAAGGAGGCGGCAGCCATCGCGGCCATCCAACGCGAGTCCTGGCATGACCAGGGACTCGCCGATGAGCTGCCCGGCCCTGCACAGATCGAGCAGGCCTGGCGCGAGGCGATCGCAACTCCCCCGTTGGCCATCTACCGGGTACTCATCGCCCAGGACGACACCCGCACGGCGGTGCGCGGCTTCGCGGCGATCGGCCCCAGCGACGATCCGGACTGTGCCGTCGACGACGCCCTGGTCGGGGAATTCGTGATCGATCCGCGTCACCTGCATGAAGGGCATGGCTCACGACTGCTGAACGCCGTGGTCGACACCCTGCGTGCCGATGGCTTCGTGCGGGCCACGTGGTGGGTCGCCACCACCGACGATCCGTTGCGCGCCTTCCTGGAGGCCAGCGGATGGGCGCCCGATGGTGCCCATCGGGAGGTCGGCGACGAGCAGGGCATCAAGGCTCGTCAGATCCGATTGCACACGGCCCTGAAATAGGGTCCGGGACCGCTACTGCTTGAGCTTGCCCAAGTCGACGTGGTCGCCGTGCACGCCCAGGGTGGCCCCCTGTTCGGTGAGCGTCACGCTCGAGTAACTCAGCCCGTCGCCCACGGTCGGCAGGGTCAGCTTGTCCTGGAAGGCCTTCGTGGCCCCCGCGATGACATCGGAGGGAACGTCCACGCCGGCCAGGGTGGCACTGGGCGAGACGAGGCCGAGCTGGCCATGGGGATCGTTGACGTTCAGCGATGCGGTGACCTGGATGGGGATCGTCTGGCTGCCCGCCGTGATGTTCGTGGACCCGGCTGCCCGTCCATCGCCGGCATAGCTGAGCTGCACACCGGTGAGGCTCGACAGGGTCGCCCAGTCCACCGTGACGGCGGCATCCAGCGATTCGACGGTGGCCTCGGCCGGCTTTGTCAGCGGACTCACATTGTGCAGGTTCACCGTGGCCGAGCTGACGTGCACCGTGCGGGTGCCGCCCGTGAGGGTGAAGGAGCCCAGCGTCAGCTCGGCACCCGAGACCTTGTTCTGCACGGCCGAAGCGAGGAAGATCGGATCGGTGATCCTGGTGTGCACCTCGCTGAGCGTTCCCACCTTGGCGGTCAGCTTGTCATCGATCGCCTGCTCGGCGCGGTCACGCACCACATGGTCCACCACCATCACGGCCACACCCAGCAGTGCCAGGACCATGCTGAAGATGATCACATCGCGTCCCCGATGCGATGACCGGCTCATGGTGGTCAGTCCAGTCCGAGGATCTGGTTCATGCCGACGGTGAGGCCGGGGCGGGACATGACGGCTCGCACCGCTGCCAGCACGCCGGGCATGAAGGAAACCCGGTCGTAGGAGTCATCGCGAATGGTCAGGGTCTCCCCCGCCAGTCCGAGCAGCACCTCCTGGTGGGCGACCAGGCCCTGCAGGCGCACGGAGTGGACGGGGATCCCGTCGACGCGGGCGCCGCGGGCCCCCGGAAGCTCCTCCACCGTGGCGTCGGGCATCGGCTTGGAATGAGCCTTCTGCCGCGCCGCGGCGATCTGCTCAGCCGTCGTCCGCGCAGTGCCCGACGGGGCGTCGAGCTTGCGGGGATGGTGCAGCTCGATGATCTCCACCGAGTCGAAGAAGGGGGCTGCCTTGGCAGCGAAGGCCATCATGAGCACGGCACCAATGGAGAAGTTCGGTGCGATCACCACGCCACACCGTGGCTCGGCGCCGAGCCAGTCGCGCACCTGGTCGAGTCGCTCCTCGGTGAAGCCGGTGGTGCCAACCACCGCGTTGATCCGATGGTCGATGCACCATTTGATGTTGGCCATGACCGAGTCGGGCTGGGTGAAGTCGACCATCACGTCCGCGTGCTCGGCCGGGGCAAGGTCACTGCCCTCGCTGATGCGGGCAACAAGCTCCATGTCGGGGTCGTCCTCGACCGCCTGGACCACGGTCGCACCCATCCGCCCGCTGGCTCCGAATACGCCAACCTTCACCATTGCTCCCCTCGACGCCTCGCACCGGAACCACTACCGGCAGCGCTGTCAGCCTACCCGTCGCGACGCTCGCACAGGGGGATCCACCGCTCAAGGTGGCTGATGGTCCCCGGACCGCAAGGCCATATGAAGCACTGGGGGCCAACCACGTCTGTGGCCGGCCCCCAGTGCTCAGGTGCTCATCCAGCGATCACGCTGGCATGTGGATCACTCGTCGTCGGAGTCGTCCTCGTCGAGCACGGGAACCAGTGACAGCTTGCCGCGATCATCGATGTCGCTGATCTCGACCTGCAGCTTCTGGCCCACGGAGAGCACGTCCTCAACGTTCTCCACACGCTTGCCGTCGTTGAGGGCGCGCAGCTTGCTGATGTGCAGCAGCCCGTCCTTGCCCGGCAGCAGGGAGATGAATGCGCCGAAGCTGGTCAGCTTCACCACGGTGCCGAGGTAGCGCTCGCCGCGCTCGGGCATCGTCGGGTTGGCGATCGCATTGATCATCGTGCGTGCGGCCTCGGCGGCATCGCCATTGTCGGCGCCCACGTAAATGGTGCCGTCCTCCTCGATCGAGATGTTGGCGCCCGTGTCGTCCTGGATCTGGTTGATGACCTTGCCCTTGGGCCCGATCACCTCGCCGATCTTGTCGGTGGGAATGTGCACGGTGATGATGCGCGGCGCATAGGGGCTCATCTCATCGGGGCTGTCGATCGCATCGTGGATCACGTCGAGGATGGCGTGGCGCGCGTCGCGGGCCTGCAGCAGGGCAGCGGCCAGCACGTCGGCGGGAATGCCATTCAGCTTCGTGTCGAGCTGCAGCGCCGTGACGAACTCGCTGGTGCCGGCCACCTTGAAGTCCATGTCGCCCAGGGCGTCCTCGGCTCCCAGGATGTCGGTCAGGGCGAGGTAGCTCGTCTTGCCCGACTCGTCGGTCTCACTCATCAGGCCCATCGCGATACCCGCGACCGGGGCCTTGAGCGGAACGCCGGCGTTGAGCAGCGACAGCGTCGAGGCGCAGACCGAACCCATCGAGGTGGAACCGTTCGAACCGATCGCCTCGCTGACCTGGCGGATCGCGTAGGGGAATTCCTCGCGCGTCGGCAGCACCGGGACGATGGCCCGGGATGCCAGAGCACCATGGCCCACCTCGCGGCGCTTCGGGGAACCCACACGACCGGTCTCGCCGGTCGAGTAGGGCGGCATCTCGTATTGGTGCATATAGCGCTTCGTGTGCACCGAGCTCAGGGTGTCGAGCTTCTGCTCCATGTCGAGCATGTTCAGCGTGGTGATGCCCAGTACCTGGGTCTCGCCGCGCTGGAACAGTCCGGAACCATGCACGCGCGGGACGACGCCCACCTCGCTGGACAGTGCCCGGATGTCCTTGGGGCCACGTCCGTCGATGCGCACGCCCTTGCTGAGCACACGGTCACGCACGATCTTCTTCTCAAGGGCCTTGAAGGCACCGGCGATCTCGCCCTCGCGGCCCTCGAAGTCCTCCTCGCCCACCATCTGGCCGACGATCTCGTGCTTGAGGTCGCTCTCGGCCTCCTGACGATCCAGCTTGGCGGCAACCTGCTCGATCTTGTCGAGCTTGTCGTAGCCGAGTTCCTTGACGCGATCCCACACGTCGTCCTCGTATTCCTTGAACACGGGGAAGTCGTAGGTCTCCTTGTTCACCTGGGCGGCGAGCTCGGCCTGGGCGTCGCACAGCACCTTGATGAAGGGCTTTGCGGCATCCAGTCCGGCGGCCACGACCTCTTCGGTGGGTGCGGTGCGTCCGCCCTTGACGAGCTCCCAGGTGGCTTCGGTGCCGCCGGCCTCGACCATCATGATGGCGATGTCACCGTCGGGCAGTACACGGCCGGCAACGACCATCGAGAAGGTTGCGTCCTTCTCCTGGTCGACGGTAGGCAGGCACACCCACTGGTCACCGATGAGGCTGATGCGCACGGCACCGATCGGCCCGCTGAACGGCAGGCCCGAGATCTGGGTGGACATCGAGGCGGCGTTCATGGCCACCATGTCGTACTCGACCTGCGGGTTGAGCGCCAGGACGGTCACGACCACCTGGACCTCGTTGCGCAGGCCCTTCTTGAAGGCGGGACGCAGCGGACGGTCAATCAGGCGACAGGTGAGAATCGCGTTCTCCGAGGGGCGACCCTCGCGACGGAAGAAGGAGCCGGGGATACGACCCACGGCATACATCTTCTCTTCGACGTCGACGGTCAGGGGGAAGAAGTCGATCGCTTCGCGCGGCTTCTTCTGTGCCGTCGTGGTGGACAGCAGCATGCTGTCGCCGTCAAGGTAGACGGCAGCAGCGCCGTCGGCCTGCTGGGCCAGCAGACCGGTTTCGAAACGCATGATGTGCTTCCCGAACTTGCCATTATCGATAATGGCCTCGGAAAACTTGATGTCAGGTCCCTCCACGGGGATTCCTTTCATTGGGGAATAGCCGCTGGCATGGGCGCCTCACAGTGCCGGTCTTCGATCGAGGACAGCGGGGCGTGCCCGCAGTCCACCACCGAGGACCGAGGCCTGGGCTGGCGACCATGACGGCAGCGTCTGGACGGTGTGCGCAAGGCACAACTTCGACAAGCCTACCCGAACATGCAGCCTGAGTACGCTTTGTGCGTTTCGGACGCATGAATGGTCGGCGGCCGGCAGGAGAACAAGGAAGGGCCGCCCCAGCTGGGGCAACCCTTCCTGCCAGGTTTCCGGATGTCCAGTTCCTGAATGTCTGGTTTGTGGCTGTCAGCGACGAATACCAAGGCGCTTGACGAGATCACGGTAGTGCTCGACATTCTCCTTGGCCACATAGTTGAGCAGGCGGCGGCGCTGGCCGACCATGAGCATCAGGCCACGACGGCTGTGATGGTCACCTTTGTGCACCTTGAGGTGCTCGGTCAGGTGCGAAATGCGCTTGGTCAGCAGTGCAACCTGCACATCGGGGGAACCAGTGTCACCCGGGTGCGTCGCGTATTCTTCGACGATCTTCTTCTTCTCTTCGGCGTCCATGACTGGTCGCTCCCTTCAGTTCCCGCTGCGCGGCGCTGCCCTACCCTGTGTGTTGGCAGCCCTTGGTACTCCGCGGCCGATCGACGGCAACCCGGCGACTATATCAGTCCCGTTGCGCCGACCAGGAATCAGCCGGGATCCCCGCGCCGGTCACACCTGCCGTGGGACGTGTCGCGTCCAGTACCTCCCGGGTGCGCTTGACGTCGGAATGCATCTGGGTGATGAGCTCGTCGATGTCATGGAAGCGCGCCATCCCGCGCAGGTGTTCGACGAAGTCGACCGCGATGTGGCGCCCGTACAGGTGCAGGTCGGTGCGGTCGACGACATAGCTCTCGACGCGACGCTCCACCCCGTCGAAGGTGGGATTGGTCCCGACGCTGATCGCGGCCTCGAGTGGCTCGGCGTCCGGCTCGTCCAGGGGCGTCAGCCACCCGGCATAGACCCCATCGCCGGGCGTGGCCAGTTCCGCCGAGATGGCCAGGTTCGCCGTGGGGAATCCGAGGGTGTGCCCGCGCTGGTCGCCGACCATCACCACGCCGGTGACGCGGAAGGTGCGTCCCAGGTGATGTGCCGCGGTGGCCACGTCGCCGGCGGCCAGGGTGCGCCGGATGAAGCTGGAGGAGGTCTTGCGTCCCCCCACCGAGACCAGCCCCAGGTTCTGCACCTCGAAATCGCCGCCCGACAATTCCCGCAGCGTCTCACCGGTGCCCCGGGCCCCCTTGCCGAAGGTGAAGTTGGCCCCGACGATCACCACGGCCGGGTTCAGAGGGCGCACCATCGTGTCCACGAAGCGTTCGGGCGACCAACTGGCGACCTCGCGATTGAACTGGATCACCCGCACCTCATCGGCACCGTAGTGCCTCAGGAGCCGAAGGCGATCGTCCAGGGTGGTGAGCAGTCGTGGCGCACGATCAGCGGCGAAGACCGTCATCGGATGTGGCCACAGTGTCACCGCAATCACCTTGAGGTCCCGTCCACCCTCGGCGAGGGTGTGGGCCCGCTCCCGGGCAACCTGCAAGAGCCGCTGATGCCCCTGATGCACCCCGTCGAAGTTGCCGATGACGACGACGCTATGTGGCATCGAGTCCCTTTCCCGTGGGGTGAAGTCCGCGCCGGTCACGACGACCGGCCCCGCAAAGTCTAGACGCTGGTCCCGGCAACCTGCTGTGCGCGTTTCACGCTCCGCGGACCCCCGGCGGGCGGGGTGCATGCCCCGCACCGATCAATCGGGATACCGTCCATCCGTGAACGTGGACCCCATGGACATGCTGCGGGGCGGGAGGGTTCGAACCCTCCCGCCCCGCAGCGGATCCATGCCGTATCAGGCCACTTCGGCGCCGGACCACCACCGTGTTAGGAAAGTACGGCGTCAGGTAAGTACGGCGTCAGGCCACGATGGCCTCAGCTCATTCGACAACGTCGTCGTCGACCCAGTCGAAGGTCTTGGTGACGGCCTTCTTCCAGTTGCGGAACAGGCGATCGCGCTCCTCGGCGTCCATCGTCGGCTCCCAGCGCTTCTCCTCCGCCCAGTTGTCGATGACGTCCTGCTCGCCTTCCCAGAAGCCCACGGCGATGCCGGCTGCGTAGGCGGCACCCAGGGCCGTGGTCTCGGCGACCACGGGACGCACCACCGGCACGCCCACCTGGTCGGCCTGGAACTCCATGAGCAGCTCGTTGGCGGTCATGCCGCCGTCGACCTTGAGCTCCTGCAGCGGAACACCGGAGTCGGCGTTCATGGCCTCAAGCACCTCGCGGGTCTGGTAGGCCGTGGCCTCCAGGACCGCACGGGCGATGTGTCCACGATTGACATAGCGGGTGAGGCCCACCAGCGCACCACGGGCATCGGAGCGCCAGTAGGGAGCGAACAGACCGGAGAAGGCGGGCACGAAGTAGGCGCCACCGTTCGTCTTGACGCTGCGCGCCAGCGGCTCGATCTCCGGGGCGGTCTCGATCATCTTCAGGTTGTCACGCAGCCACTGCACCAGCGACCCCGCCACGGCGATGGAACCCTCCAGGGCGTAGACCTGCGGCTGGTCACCGATCTTGTAGGCCACGGTGGTCAGCAGGCCGTTCTCGGAGAAGACCGGCTCATTGCCGGTGTTCATCAGCATGAAGCAACCGGTGCCGTAGGTGTTCTTGGCCATGCCCTTCTCGAAGCAGGCCTGGCCGAAGGTGGCCGCCTGCTGGTCGCCGAGGATGCCGGCGACGGGGGTGTCGATGAGCAGGCCGTTCTTGCGGCCGTAGCCGTAGATCTCACTGGAGGACTTGATCTCGGGCAGCATCGACATGGGAATCCCCATGGCCTCGCACATGCCCTCGTCCCACTGCAGCGTGCGCACGTTCATGAGCATGGTGCGCGAGGCATTCGTGACGTCGGTGACGTGGACGCCGCCGCCGAGCAGGCCGCCGGTCAGGTTCCACAGCACCCAGCTGTCCATGTTGCCGAAGGCCAGCTTGCCGGCCTCCGCCTTCTCGCGGGCCTCGGGCACATTGTCGAGGATCCACTTGATCTTCGGACCGGAGAAATAGGTGGCCAGGGGCAGTCCGACGATGTCCTTGTAACGGTCGGCGCCCTGGTCGCCGGCCAGTTCGTCACAGATCTCCTGGGTGCGGGTGTCCTGCCACACGATCGCGTTGTAGATCGGCTCACCGGTCTCGCGGTCCCACACCACTGTGGTCTCGCGCTGGTTTGTTATGCCGACCGCGGCGATCTGGTGACGGTTCATCTCGCCGGCGGACAGCGCCTGCCCGACGACCGCGCGCACGGCATCCCAGATCTCGATGGGATTGTGCTCGACCCACCCGGCTTTGGGGAGGATCTGCGAGAACTCCTGCTGACCCACCGACACGATGTGGCCGGAATGGTCGAAGATGATCGCCCTGGCGGACGTGGTTCCCTCATCGATGGCGAGAATGTACTTCTCTTGACTCATGGTTAAACCTCAATTGGCTAGCTGGAACACACAGTTGGAATGAGCATACGGAAGGTCTCACCAGAACAGCTGGTAGGTGAGGCCGGCGGCGATGCCACCCGCCAGGGGTGCGATGACCGGGACCCACGAGTAGGACCAGTCGGAGCCGCCCTTGCCCTTGATGGGCAGGATGGCGTGGGCGATACGCGGCGACAGGTCTCGTGCCGGGTTGATGGCGTATCCGGTGGGTCCGCCCAGTGAGTTACCGATGCCGACGATGACCAACATGACGCCGAGGGGGCCGATCAGGGTACCGGTGACATTGCTGATGCCGGTCGAATCGATGGTGATGCTTGCGATGTTGGTGTAGCCCGACAGGATGACCCAGATGACCAGCACCCACGTGCCGATGAACTCGACCAGGAAGTTCCAGCCGTAGGCACGGATCGCAGGTGCGGTGCAGAAGGTACCCAGCTTGTCGCCGGGCTCCCCGGGCTCGTCGTAGTGGCGCTTGTAGACCAACCAGGCCAGGACGGCACCGCAGAAGCCGCCCAACATCTGGGCGACGATATACAACATGATGTTGGTGCCGGTGGCGGGGATGCCGGCTGCCAGTGGCTTACCGCCGGCCCACAGGCCGAGCGTGACGGCAGGGTTCAGGTGGCCGCCGGTGCGGTAGGCGCCGTAGACGCCGATCATGACCGCAATACCCCAGCCCCAGTTGATGAACTGTGGTCCTCCGGCATGTCCCTTCGTCTTGGCGAGTAACGCGTTGGCAACCACACCAACACCGAGCATCGTAAGAAGCATCGTGCCCAAGAACTCCGAACCGAAGATCTGGGCCGATGTCACAGTTTGTAACAGAAGCATGAGAGCTCCCTCCACACATCGTCGTGAATGCCAATCCCGGACGTGGGATTGGTGAGGGTGAGCCGGATTCCAGCGACACTGATCGGAAACCGACAGCTATCAGCTTCCCGCACCCGATTGCGATGCACGACCGATATGCACATGCGTCCATCGCCGATTCACGTGTTTGGGAGTGATTGCGTTGACATCGGCGTGTCGAACCGTCAGGGGCCGCGGGGCGGCGCGGATCGCGGTGCGGGCTGCCTCAGATGAGGACGGCCGCCGGGCGTGCCCGGCCGACCCGCTCATCGGGCCGGTAGAGGGCGACCAACTCCCCCTGCTCGTCGACCAGGCCCGCGAGCGGACCGGGCAGCACCAGGTCGAGGGGCTTGCCGTAGCCCACGGCCTGTCGTTGCGCGGCGTCGATGTGGACCACCGGGAAGCTCAGCTCGGCGGCGCGCGCCATGGGCATCAGGGGCGGCGCGGGCTGGTCGGAATCCCGGTCGGGAAGCTGGACCGCGTCGTCGATCAGGTAGCGACCGATCCGCGTGCGGCGCAGCGCGGTCAGGTGTCCACCGACCCCCAGGCCCGCCCCGAGGTCACGCGCCAGCGCACGGACATAGGTGCCCGAGGTGCACTCGACGGTGACGTCCAGGTCGATGAAGGGTCCCTCGCGCCGGGTGGCCAGCACCGTGAAATCACTCACTGTCACCCGTCGGGCGGCCAGTGTCACGTCCTGTCCCTTGCGCACCAGCGCATAGGCCCGCTGGCCATTCACCTTGATGGCGGACACCGAGCTCGGGACCTGGTCGATCTGTCCGGTCAGCCCGGCGATGCCGGCATTGACCTGCTCGTCCTCCACCCCGGAGGCATCGGTCTGCGCGACGACCTCGCCCTCGGCGTCGTCGGTGGTGGTGGACGCGCCAAGCCGGATGGTGGCCAGATAGCGCTTGTCGTGCATGGCGAGGTGTCCCAGCAGCCTCGTGGCACGGTTCACCCCGACGATGAGCACGCCGGTGGCCATGGGGTCGAGCGTGCCGGCATGGCCCACCTTGCGGGTGCCCAGGAGATGCCGACACCGGCCGACCACCTGCTGAGAGGTGAGGCCGGCCGGCTTGTCGACGATCAACAGCCCGGAGGCCGTGTTGTCAGGGCGATTCACTCCTGCTCGTCGTCCTGTGGTGCTTCATCATCCTGACGGTAGGGATCCGGCTCGGAGGCATAGTCATGCCCCTTGCGCGAGGCCAGCTCCTCGTCGGACTTGCGGGCCCGGGCGATCAGTTCCTCCATGTCCTGCGCGGTCTGGGAGGTGGCGTCCGGCACGAAGTCAAGCGTCGGTGCGTAGCGCAGTCCGAGTCGCTTGCCCACTGTCGAGCGGAGCAGGCCCTTGGCCGACTCCAGCGCCGCAGCGGTGGCGACCAGGTCGTCCTCCTTGCCCATCACCGTGTAGAAGACGGTGGCCTCCCGCGCATCACCGGTCAGGCGCACATCGGTAATCGTGACGAACCCGAGCCTGGGATCCTTGATGCGCGATTGGAGCATCTGGGCAACAATGACGCGAATCTGATCCTGCAGCCGGGCAATACGCGGGTTGGCCATTACTTGTCCCTCGCCTTCTCAACCATTTCGTAGGTCTCGATCTGGTCGCCGACATGGATATCGGAGTAGCGCTCCAGCGTGAGGCCGCACTCAAAGCCCTCGCGGACCTCGGTGACGTCATCCTTCTCGCGTCGCAGTGAGGAGATCGAGGTCTCCGTGACGACGACGCCATTGCGGATGAGGCGTGCCTTGGCATGACGGCGGATGAGGCCATCGAGCACCATGCAACCGGCGATGTTGCCGATCTTGGAACTGCGGAAGATCTCGCGGATCTCTGCGGTTCCGAGGGTCTTCTCCTCGTAGATCGGCTTGAGCATGCCCTTCAGGGCCGACTCGATCTCGTCGATCGCGTCGTAGATCACCGTGTAGTAGCGAACGTCGACGTTGTCCTGATCGGCCATGCGCGCGGCCTGGACGGTCGGGCGGACGTTGAAGCCGATGATGACGGCGTGCGGCTCACTGGCGGCTGCCAACGAGACATTCGTCTCGGTGATGGCACCCACGCCACGGTCGATGACACGCAGGTCGACCTCGTCGCCCACGTCGATCTTCGACAGCGCATCTTCCAGGGCCTCGACCGAACCGGCCGAATCGCCCTTGAGGATGAGCAGCAGCTCGTTGGTCTCGCCCTTCTCCATCTGCTCGAAGAGCTCGTCGAGCGTGCGACGCTTGCTGGAGGCCGCCTGCTGGGCAGCCCTCATGCGCGCTTCGCGCTTCTCGGCGATCTGGCGGGCCATGCGATCGTCCTCGACAACCAGGAAGTTGTCGCCGGCGCCGGGCACGCTGGTCAGGCCGAGCACCTGAACCGGCATCGAGGGCGGGGCCTCATCGACGGCCTGTCCACGGTCGTTGATCAACGCACGCACGCGGCCATAGGCCGAACCTGCCACCAGCGAGTCACCCTTGCGCAGGGTGCCGCGCTGGACCAGGGCCGTTGCCACCGGACCACGGCCCTTGTCGAGGTGGGCCTCGATGGCCACACCCTGGGCCGGCATGTCGGGATTGGCACGCAGGTCGAGCGACGCATCCGCGGTGAGGATGACGGCCTCGAGCAGCTGGTCAAGGCCCTGACCGGTTACCGACGAGACGTCGACGAACATGGTGTCGCCGCCGTACTCCTCGGGCACCAGGTCGAACTCGGTGAGCTGGCCACGCACCTTCGTGGGATCAGCGCCCTCCTTGTCGATCTTGGTGACGGCCACCACGATCGGCACATCAGCCGCCTTCGCGTGGTTCATGGCCTCGATCGTCTGGGGCATCACACCGTCATCGGCGGCCACCACGAGCACCGCGATATCGGTGGACTTGGCGCCACGGGCACGCATGGCCGTGAAGGCCTCGTGTCCGGGGGTGTCAATGAGGGTGATGGCCCGTTCCTCGCCATCAACGTTTGCCTCAACCTGATAGGCACCGATCGACTGGGTGATGCCGCCGGCCTCGCCCTCCACCACATGGGTGTGGCGCAGCGCATCCAGCAGGCGGGTCTTGCCATGGTCGACGTGGCCCATCACGGTGACGACCGGCGGACGCGCGGCGAGGTCATCCTCGTCGCCCTCGTTCTCGCCGAAGTCAAGGTCGAAGCTCTCAAGCAGCTCACGGTCCTCGTCCTCGGGCGAGACGACGTCGATCTTGTAGTTCAGTTCATCGCCGAGGACCTGCAGGGTCTCGTCGGGCACCGACTGCGTGGCCGTGATCATCTCACCGAGATTGAACAAGACCTGCACCAGCTGCGCCGGATCGACGCCGATCTTCTCGGCCAGGTCGGTCAGCGACGAGCCACGACGAAGCCGAACGGCCTCGCCACTGCCCTTGCGGATGCGCACGCCGCCAATGCTCGGCGCCTGCATCTCGTCGAACTCTTGCCTGCGCTGCTTCTTCGACTTGCGACCACGGCGGCCACCGCCACCGCGACCGAAGGCACCCTGGGTGCCTGAGCCGCCACGACCACCACGACCGCCACGACCGCCACCCATGGGGGGACGGCTGAAGCCACCGAAGCCACCGGAACGACCCGGACCGCCCTGGCCACGTCCGCCACGACCACGGCCGCCACCAGCGGCACGTTGTCCGGCAGGGGCCAGCGCGTTGTTGTGGCGCTTGGGCATCATGGCCGGGTTCGGACGCGGCATCCCTGCGGCGCCACCAGTGCCACGGGCACTGCTGGGACGGGGCATGCCAGCGGCACCGCCGGCTGAACGCTCGGAGGATCCCCGACGCTGCTGACCCATTCCCTGGGCGGAGCTGAAGGGGTTGTTACCGGGGCGCGGGGCACCCGAACGGCGATTGTTGCCACCCGGCAGCCCGCCGGTGGCACCCGGACGGGGTGCGGGACGCGGACCCGGACGGGCCGCGCGCGGAGCCGGCTTGGCGCCGCTGTGTCCCTGACCGGTGCCGTGGCCCTGTGTCGGAGTGCTCGACGCGGAACCCGGACGGCGCGGCGGATGGGGGGTATGTGCCGGCGAACCCGGACGCGCTGAAGCACCCGGCCTGGGGGTCGGGCTCGACACCGGGCCGCTGTGCGGGACCGGTGCCTTCGGGGTGGCATGCACCTGTGGGCCGGGGGTCGGCTTGACCTTGGCCGCAGGACGCGGGGCCGGCTTGACCGATGAGGCCTTCGCCGCCTTCGGGGCCTGCGGGGTCACGGGAGTCGTCCCGGCACCGGGCTTGGCCGCCGGACGGGCGGACTTGGGTGCGCCGCTCGTCTTCGGCGTGGCGCCCTTGGCGCCTGCCTTCGGGGCGGATGAAGTGTCTGCCCCGCCACGCTCTGAGGTGATCTTCTCAGTCACCCTGCGTACGACGGGGGCTTCGATGGTTGACGATGCTGAGCGGACGAATTCGCCCATATCATTCAGCTTCGCCAGAAGTTGTTTGCTTTCGAGTCCGAGCTCCTTGGCGAGCTCGTAGACGCGGACCTTGGCCACTACTCTCCTCCAGGTCCAGGCGTCTTGGGCCAGGACCAGTTATTGGTTGGTTGTGCTCATTGCTGTGTACTCATCGAGTGGTCATGAGCGTTAGCCCACTTTCTGAAAATGACTGGCATGAGCCGCGAAAAGCGGCACACCTGACTACGCACCAAGATGGCGCGCGCATTCAAGGATACGCGCGCACCCCAACAATCACCAACCGGGCGGCGGGGCCTGGGGCGGATGCACCCGCTGCCGGAAGCTTCTGGCGAATCCACCACGGGTGGCCCCGACCCAGCACTGCTCGTTGCGGTGCAACCAGGCACCGCGGCCGGGCAGCACCGCCCGGGGGTCTGCGACCACCTGCTGGTCACGCACCACGAATCGGGTCAGTTCGGGGGCAGGCACCACGCGTCGGCACCCTGCACAGGTGCGCATGCACCGGTCGGATCTCACAACGCAAGGCTAGTCATGCACTCGGGGCCCGTCATGCGGTCATGGGCCAACGTGCAGTCGTGGGCCAATATGGGGTCGTCCGGGGGCGCCACCCGCAGGGCTCAGGACTGTGCGGGGCCCTCGGCCCCGGTCTCGGCCTGCTGCGCACCGTCGGGAACCTCCAGTGGACGCCCCGGATTGGCGGGCGGCACATCAGGGGCGGTATCGGGACGGATGTCGATGCGCCAGCCCGTGAGCCGGGCCGCCAGCCGTGCATTCTGTCCCTCACGTCCGATCGCCAGGCTGAGCTGGTAGTCCGGCACGATGACCCGGGCAGCCCGCGCACCGGCGTCGACCACCGTCACCTTGAGCGCCTTGGCAGGGCTCAGGGCATTGGCCACGAATTCGGCGGGATCGGCCGACCAATCGATGATGTCGATCTTCTCGTCGTTCAGCTCGCGCATCACCGCACCGACCCGCTGGCCCATCGGGCCGATGCAGGCGCCCTTGGCCGAGACATCCGGATTGTGTGACACGACCGCGATCTTGGTGCGGTGGCCCGATTCGCGGGCGATCGCCTTGACCTCGACGACGCCCTGCTCGATCTCGGGAACCTCGAGCTCGAAGAGCTTCTTCACCAGGTTCGGGTGCGTCCGACTCACGACCACCTGGGGACCGCGGGCCTCCTTGCGCACCGTCACCACGTAGACGCGCAGTCGCGTGCCGTGCTTGTAGTCCTCACCGGGCACCTGCTCGGCCAGCGGCATGATGGCCTCGATGTCGCCCAGGTCGACCCGGATCGTCTTCGAACCCCGGTCCTGCTGCACGACGCCCATCACCACGTCGCCCTCGACGGCGCTGAACTTGCCGTACTTCTGCTCGTCCTCGGCCTCACGCAGGCGCTGGAAGATCACCTGGCGGGCAGTGGAGGCGGCGACGCGTCCGAAGTCAGTGGGCGTGTCGTCGTACTCGCCGACGGACTCGCCCTCGTCGTTCACCTCGGGGACCATCACCGACACCTCGCCGGTGCGACGATTCAGCACGACATGGGCACCGGGCTTGGGATGTTCGGTCTTCTCATAGGCGTTGAGGAGGGCATCCTCCAGCGTCCCCACGAGGTAATCCAGCGGGATTTCCTTCTCATGTTCCAGCGCTCGCAGCGCGGTCATGTCGATATCCATGTCAGTCCTCCCGACTCTTGCGGTTCATCTCGATCTGCACCACTGCCCTGCGCACCTGCCCGAAGTCGACGTGACGGGGCTGCCCGTCGATCTCCAGTTCAGCGCCGTCTTCGTCGGCGCTGGTGATGCGCCCGGTGTACTTCTCCCCCTCCAGCGGCGTGACCTCCACCAGCCGAGTGGCATTGCGCCGCCAATGGGCCGGGCGCGTCAGGGGTGCCGAGACGCCACGCGAGCTCACTTCCAGGGTGTAGGGCGAGTTGCTGGGGGCCTCGGCCTCATCGAGGGCGTGTGAGATGGCGCGCGTGGCATCCGCGATCTGGTCGAGGTCGGGGCCGTGCCCCTCGCTGCCGTCGCCATCGAGGCTGATGCGCAACACCGAGTGCTTCCCGGCCCGCACGATCTTCAGCTCATCGATCTCCAGGCCGTGCTCTGCGACGATGGGATCCAGTAGGTCGATCAGCGTCGATTCGGTCATGACCGGCTCCTCATACGTTTGTCGCTTCTGTTGTGCAGCAACCAGCATAGACGCCCGCCGGCGTCGCGTCGCGGCCGAAGGACCGGCCCGGGGCCCACCGGCCACATCCCCGCGCAGGCCATCGGGAGGCGCTCCCGCGCACGTCACCACAACGCGCTCCCGCGCACGTCACCACAACGCGCTCCCGCGCACGTCACCACAACGCGCTCCCGCGCAGGTCATCAGAAGGCGCTCCCGCGCAGGGGCCGCCCAGCCGCTAGTGTCGACGGGTGCCGACTCGTCGTTCCTTCCTGTTCGCGGCCCTGACCGTCGCATTGGTCGGTTGTGCTCCCTCGCCCGTCGTCAACGCGCCCCGGGCCCGGGGCTCCCTGAAACCGGCGACCGACGCCCTGCGCACTGCCGCCCTGGACGAGCAGGCCCTGGCAACGCTCACCGGGACCATCGCCCAGCAGGGGGAATCCTGGCGGCTCAGCACCGCCACGACTGCCTGGTGTTCCGGGGCAACGACTGCCCACCGGGAGCACCTGACCGCCCTGGTGCGGGCTGATCCCCTGGGCGGGGTGAACGCCGACGACTCCCCCGTCATCGACCTGCCCGCCACCACGGCCGTCCCCCCGCAGGATGCGGCCGGGGCGCTGGCCCAACTCGCGGCCGGCTATGCCACCGCGGCCGACCACTGCCGCTCGACCCTCATGGCTGCACCCACGGGCCCCGGTTCCCTGCTGTGGGCGTCGCTGTACTGCTTCTCCACGGCGGGGGCGGCAACCCTGGCCGCCCATCCGGACGGCACCTCCCCGGGTACGCCGCCCGTCGCCGGTCAGGCCGTGCCCACCGGGATCTCCGTGGGCAGCCGCGACGACCGGCTGGCCGCACTGTTGAGCCGCATCGATGCGCTCCGCTACGGCCTGGAAACCATGATCGGACGCTCGGGTGGGGCGCGCACCGACATGAAGCAACGACGCACGGCGGTCGACAATGTGCGCAATCAGGTGGCCGCGCAGATCACCGCGGGATCCGCAACGCCAGCGGGCCCGGCGATCGACTACGAGCTTCCCGGTGATGTCACCAATCCCACGAGCTGGGACGCCATCTGGGGCGAGCTGGAGGCCGCCGTGCTGTCAGCATGGGTCAGCCTGGCCGCAGCCAGCGACGCGGACAGCGATGGGCGCCGCTCCGCGATGGCCGGAATCGATGCCCAGTGCTTGGTGCCGGGGCAGCACGGCGTGGGCCTGGCCTGGTGGCCGGGTTGGGTCTGAGGCCGCCACCATCACCCGGCCCCCGGGACCCGGGTGCGATGCGGCACCCGGGGGACGCTCAGTTCAGCTGGTCCAGCACGGTCAGCACCTCGTCGACGGCCTCTTCCACGCTGACCTCGCGCTTTGAACCGGTCTTGCGGTCACGCAATTCCACCACCCCGTCGGCAAGCCCACGGCCCACGACCAACGAGGTCGGCATGCCGAGCAGCTCGGCGTCGGTGAACTTCACGCCGGGACTGGCCTTGCGGTCGTCCAGCAGCACCCGCACGCCGGCGGCATCGAGCTGCTCGGCGATCCGGGTGGCTGCCTCGAGGATCTCGCCGCCCTTGCCGGTGGCCACGATCTGCACCTGGAAGGGTGCCACCTCGGCGGGCCAGCACAGGCCCTTGTCATCGCAGGTGGATTCGGCGATCATGCCGACCGCGCGTGACACGCCGATGCCGTAGCTCCCCATGGTGACGGTGACGAGCTTGCCGTTCTTGTCCAGCACCTTGAGGTCGAGGGACTCGGCGTACTTGCGGCCGAGCTGGAAGATGTGGCCCATCTCGACGCCACGGGCCAGGGTCAGCGGTCCGGAGTTGTCGGGGGCCGGGTCGCCCTCGCGCACGTCGGCCACATCGGCAACGCCGTCGGAGGTGAAGTCGCGTCCGGCGACCAGGCCGATCACGTGCTTGCGATCCACGTTCGCGCCGGTGGCCCAGGTGGTGCCGGCGACGACGCGGGGATCGAGCAGATAGCGCACGCCGGAGCTCGCCTTCTCGCCCAGCAGCGCCGCTCCGTCCAGCACGGGCCCGATGTAGCCCTTGACAAGGCCGGGATAGCGCTTGAAGTCCTCGTCCTCGAAGGGCTCGATCACCGAGGGCTCCACGGCCACCGCGAGTCGATCGGGGTCAACGTCGCGGTCGCCGGGCAACCCGATCACCAGCGGGGCGCGGGTGCCGTCAGGGGCCACGGTCATGAAGACGACGTTCTTCAGGGTGTCGCCGGCCTGCCAGGCGCGGTCCTCGCGTGGATAGCGCTCGTTGAGCAGGGCGACGAGGGTGTCGATGGTCGGCACATCGGGGGTGTCGACGACCCGCGCCGGCGGCGCATCGGTGAAGTCGATCGGATCGGGGACCGGGACGGTGACAGCCTCGACGTTGGCCGCGTAGCCGCCGGCGGACCGCACGAAGGTGTCCTCGCCGTTCTCGGACAGCGCCAGGAACTCCTCGGAGGCCGAGCCGCCCATGGCGCCGGCATTGGCCTTGACGATGACGTACTCGAAGCCGAGCCGGTCGAAGATGCGGATATAGGCGTCGCGATGCTTCAGGTAGCTGGCGTCCAGGCCCTCATCGTCGACGTCGAAGGAATAGGAGTCCTTCATGACGAACTCGCGGCCACGCAGGATGCCGGCGCGCGGACGCGCCTCATCGCGGTACTTGGTCTGGATCTGGTACAGGATCACCGGCAGGTCCTTGTACGACGAGTACAGGTCCTTCACCAGCAGGGTGAACATCTCTTCATGGGTGGGTCCGAGCAACATGTCGGCACCCTTGCGATCAACCAGGCGGAACAGGTTGGGGCCATACTCCGCCCACCGATTCGAGATCTCATAGGGCTCACGGGGAAGCAGCGCCGGAAGGAGCACTTCCTGGCCGCCCATGGCGTCCATCTCCTCACGCACGATGTTCTCCACGCGTTGCAGCACCTTCAGGCCCAGCGGCAGCCAGGAATAGATGCCCGGCGCGACACGGCGGATGTAGCCGGCACGCACCAGGAAGCGGTGGCTGGGGATCTCCGCCGCCGCGGGGTCGTCACGAAGCGTGCGGACGAAGAGCTTGCTCATGCGGGTAATCACGAAGGAGATGCCTTTCCGAAAGCTGCTGGCGCGCCCAATCATGGTGCGTGCCCGCACAATCCTAGTGTGAGCGGCGCGGGGCAGTTGCCGACGCCCGACCCGGCCGGACACCGCGGACGACCCGGGTCAGTACAGGACGGTGGCCAGTTCCGAGACGGTGCGGAAGCCGACCCGCTCGTAGAGGCGACGGGCCCTGGTGTTGAAGTCGTTGACGTACAGCGACACGACGGGATAGGCGCGCAGGCACAGGCGCACGACCTGCGCCATGGCGGGTTTGGCCAGGCCACGTCCGCGGAGCAGGGGGTCGAGCCACACGCCCTGGATCTGGCAGGCCCATTCGTGGGCACACCCGATGTCGGCCTTGAACCAGACCTTGCGCTGGGCCTCGTCATAGGCACCGAAGGCGCGTCCCATCATGATGAGGCTGTGCACATAGTTCTCGTAGCCGCGGGTGCCGTCCAGGGGCGACACCCCGACCTCCTCGGTGTACATCGACACGGCGGCGCTCAGATAGGGCTGCAGCAGGCTCGGCGCGATCGGGTGGACGCGTTCGTCGGGAACGATCAGGGACATGCCGTCGACCGACATCAGGGGCTGGTGGGCCCGGATCTCGCGGGGATGGGCCCAGGCATCACCCCATCGCTGCGCAAGCCGTTCATACAGGCCCCGGGTCTGGTCAGCGGCCCCCATGATGGACGCCGAGATGCGCCGTGGCCCGAGCTGCTCGGCGAAGGCGTCCAATGCCTCGGCGTCGGCCCCCACGGACACCAGGTTCGCGCCGGCATGGCACAGTGCGGTGAGTTCGCCATCGCTCTCCCATCCCCACACGCGGGTCCCGGGGCGATTGCGCTCCAGCCCACCCATGTCGAGGCGGGCATTGACGAACAGGTTCTCCAGCGGGTTGCGGTCCAGCAGCGCACGGGCGCGGGGAAGGTCCTGGGGTCCCAGGACGCGCACGACACCACTCATCAGCTCGCTACCTCCGCCGTCCCTGCGTCGTCACTGATCTCACCATTACCATGTGGGGCACATTGCTGCCTTGTGGGGAACATTGCTGCCTTGTGGGGAGCACTGCCAGGGGCCCATCGGACCGGAGGGGACGTGCCCCTCAGACGAGCACCTGGGGTGTGCCCTGCTCGGGGAAGTCCGCAGCGATCTTGTTCGCTTCCTCGATGAGCGTTTCGACGATGGCGTCCTCCGGCACCGTCTTGATCACCTTGCCCTTGACGATGATCTGTCCCTTGCCATTGCCCGAGGCAACCCCCAGGTCGGCCTCGCGGGCCTCCCCGGGTCCGTTGACCACGCAGCCCATGACGGCAACCCGAATCGGGATGGTCATGTCCTTCATGGCCTCGGTGACCTGCTCGGCCAGCGTGTAGACGTCCACCTGGGCGCGTCCGCAACTGGGACAGCTGACGATCTCGAACTGGCGGGGACGAAGGTTCAGGGCCTCCAGGATCTTGACCCCCACCTTCACCTCCTGCACCGGATCAGCCGACAGCGACACGCGAATCGTGTCCCCGATGCCCTCGGCGAGCAGCGCCCCGAAGGCCACCGACGACTTGATGGTGCCCTGGAACGCCGGCCCGGCCTCGGTGACACCCAGGTGCAGGGGGTAATCGCAGGCCTGGGACAGGCGACGGTATGCCTCCACCATGATGACGGGATCATGGTGCTTCACGGAGATGGCAAAGTCGCGGAAGCCGACATCCTCGAAGAGCCGGGCCTCGTTGAGGGCCGACTGCACGAGTGCGCCGGCCGGGTCGGTTTCGTACAGCCGGTGCAACCGCTTGTCCAGCGAACCGGCATTGATGCCGATGCGCAGGCCGGTGCCGTGTTCGGTGGCCGACCTGGCGATCTCGGCGATCTTGTTGTCGAAGGCCTTGATATTGCCCGGATTGACGCGCACGGCCGCACAGCCGGCCTCGATGGCCGCGATCACGTACTTCGGGTTGAAGTGGATGTCGGCCACCACCGGGATCTGCGAGCGGCTGGCGATGGCGGGGAGCGCATCCACGTCATCCTGGCTGGGCACGGCCACGCGCACGATGTCGCATCCCGCCGCGGTGAGCTTGGCGATCTGCTGCAGCGTGGCATTGACATCGGCGGTGAGCGTATTGGTCATGGACTGCACCGAGATCGGGGCGTCGCCACCGATGAAGACCTTGCCAACGCGAATCTTGCGGGTCCTGCGTCGGGGAGCGAGCACCCCGGTGGGGGGACGCGTGAACTCCCCGGAGTCCGTCGCCTGGTTGGTCATGCCGCTGTCAGCCATGGATTCAAGAATAGTCGTCCCCCGGCTGCGGACCGGGGTCGGCGCCCGGGCCGGTACCGGCGGGCCGGGTGATCAGGCGTCGTTGACGCCGCAGTAGGCACGTGCCCTGTCGCGCGCCCAGGCGTCGGCAGCCAGGACGTCCTGCACGCTCAATTCCCCGATGCGAGGTTTCGCATGGTGCTCGTGGAGCACCTTGGCGATGTTGTCGGTGATGTCCAGGAAGCCGATGAGCCCGCTGAGGAAGGCCTCGACGCACACCTCGTTGGCGCCATTGAACACTGCCGGGGCCGTGCCGCCGGCCTTGCCTGCGCGCCGTGCCATCTCAGGGGCCGGGAAGGTGTCGGTGTCCAATGGCTCGAAGCTCCACTGGGCAGCCCTGGTCCAGTCGCAACCCAGGGCAGCATCCTTCATGCGGGCCGGCCAGGTGAGCGCAAGCCCGATGGGCAGGCGCATATCGGGGGGCGAGGCCTGCATGATGGTGGCGCCGTCGAAGAACTCCACACCGGAGTGCACCATCGACTGGGGATGGACCACCACGTTGATCGCGTCATAGTCGACGTCGTACAGCAGCGCCGCCTCGATGAGCTCGAGGCCCTTGTTGACCAGCGTGGCCGAGTTGATGGTGATCACCCTGCCCATGTGCCAGGTGGGATGGGCCAGGGCCTGCTCGGGGGTCACGCTGCGCAGCTCGTCGCGGGTGCGTCCACGGAAGGGCCCGCCGGACGCGGTGAGCATCAGGCTACGGACCTCCCGGGAACCTCCCCCACGCAGGCATTGCGCAAAGGCGGAATGCTCGGAGTCGACGGCGACGAGCTGGCCGGGCCGGGCCGCCTGCGTGACGAGCGTCCCGCCGATCACCAACGATTCCTTGTTGGCCAGGGCCAGGGTCGTGCCGGCTTCCAGCGTGGTGAGCGTGGCATGCAGTCCGGCCGCCCCCGTGATCGCATTGAGCACCACGTCGGTCTTCATCGCCGCGAGTTCCTGGTTGGCCGATTCGCCGGAGATCAACTTCGGGCGACGCGTTCCCCCGGCTGCCTCGAAGGCATGCCAGAACTCCTCCTCGTGGCCCGCCTCGGCGATTCCCACGACCGGCACCTCGAACTGGACGGCCTGCTGGGCCAACAGCGCCACGTGGGCACCACCCGCCGACAATCCGGTGATCCGGAAACTGTCGCGGCGGGGGTCGATCACCTCACAGGTCTGCGTTCCGATCGATCCGGTACTGCCAAGAAGCACAACATCACGCACACGCCGATTATGGCCCATCGCCCATCGGGCGGTGCCCAAACGCGGTGCGGCCGGTGTGGCGGGCCTGCCGCCACGGCTCCCCGGATGCTCAGCGCGCCTTGACGGCGGCGGCCAACTGACCACAGGCCCCGTCGATCTCGCGGCCGCGGGTGTCGCGGACCGTCACGGGCACGTGATGGTTCTCCAGGTGCCTGACGAAGGCCTCCTCGTCCTCACGCCGGGAGGCCGTCCACTTCGATCCCGGGGTGGGATTCAGCGGAATGAGGTTGACATGGCACCAGCCCCAGTCGCCGCGTTCCTTGAGGCGGCGCGCCAGCAGGTCGGCACGCCAGGACTGGTCGTTGATGTCCTTGATGAGGGCATATTCGATGGACACGCGCCGCTTGGTGTTCTCGGCATAGGCCCAGGCCGCGTCCAGCACGGCATCGATGTTGAAGTGCTTGTTGAGCGGCACGAGCTCGTCGCGCAGCTCATCGTCGGGGGCGTGCAGGGAAATGGCCAGGGTCGCCGGGATCCCGGTGTCGGACAGCTCATTGATGCGCGGAACCATCCCAATGGTGGACACGGTGACCCCGCGCGCCGAGATGCCCAGCCCATCGGGCTCGGGGCGCGTGATCTCGCGGACTGCGCCCAGCACGGCCTTGAAGTTCGCCATGGGCTCCCCCATCCCCATGAACACGACATTGTTGATGCGTCCGGGGCCCCCGGGAATCTCCCCGTTCGCGAGGCGACGGGCGCCATCCAGTACCTGCCCGACGATCTCGGCGGCGGACAGGTTGCGCTGCAGGCCGCCCTGGCCGGTGGCACAGAAGGGGCAATTCATCGCGCAGCCCGCCTCCGAACTGATGCAGATCGTGGTGCGGTGCGGATAGCGCATCAGCACCGATTCGACCAACGAACCATCGTGCAGCTGCCAGGCGACCTTGACGGTGCGCCCGTGGTCGGCGCTCAATGCCTGCACCGGGGTGAGGAGCTGGGGGAACAATTTGTCGGCGACCTCGTCGCGGACGGCAGCCGGCAGGTCAGTCCACTGGCGCGGGTCGTGCTCGCACCTGCTGAACCAATGCGTGGAAATCTGCTTGGCGCGGAAGGCCGGCAGTCCGAGTGCCCTGACCGCCTCGATGCGCTCATCGACGCCCAGGTCCATCCAGTGCTTGGGGGGACGTCGCCCCGGACCGGTCGACATGATCTCGTCAATGGTTCGGGCGCTCTGCACAGTACTCACACGATCAAAACGTACATCACGAGCCAAGCGGCGGGCGCGGCAGCGAGCAGGGAGTCGAGCCGATCCATGACGCCACCGTGGCCGGGCAGCACATGACTCATGTCCTTGATGCCGGCATCGCGCTTGATCGCCGATTCGACCAGATCGCCCACGACGCCGCAGCAGCCCGCGACCAGGCCCAGCAGCAGGCCCACCCAGGCCGGGGCGTGCAGCAATCCGTGCACGGCCAGCGCGCACAGCACCATGGCTGTCACGATGCCTCCGGCGAAGCCCTCCCAGCTCTTGGCCGGGGAGATCCTGGGCGCCATCTTGTGCTTGCCGAACAACACCCCGACCACATAGGCACCGGTGTCGGACGCGATGGGTGCCAACAGGAAGCAGAAGATGCGTGCCACCCCGCTGCTGCCCGCCAACATGAGGGCCACCGTGGAGCCCAGCAGCGGCAGATAGCCGATGACGAACAGGCTTGCCGCTGCGTCGCGCACGAAGTCCTGCGTGCCGCGGGGAATGCGCCAGAACAGGGCGACGATGACCATGAGCGCAAGCCCGCCCACGATGAATCCCAGGGCGCTCTCCGGTTCGCCGGACCCCTGACCCACGGCATAGGAGCCAATCATCACGATGGGCGTGCCCACCAGAATGGGCCAGCGCGCCGGGTGCATGTCCAGCTTCTCGAGGGCGTTGCAGACCTCCCAGACGCCCAGGGCCAGCGCGAGCGCCACGAACAGGGCGAAGCCCCAGTTCCACCACAGCAGGGTGGCGACGACCACCGCACCGAGGATCACCCCGGTGGTGATGGCCGCCGGCAGATTGCGCCCGGGGCTGCGCTTGGCCGCCGACACCGTCTACCTCAGACAGCCAGCAATTCGGCCTCTTTGGCCTTGAGCAGCTCGTCGACCAACTCGGTGTACTTCTTGGTCACCGCGTCCAGCTGCTTCTCGGAGACGCGCGCGTCGTCCTCGCCGATCTCCTTGTCCTTCTCCTGGGCCTTGATGGCGTCCATCCCGCGGCGACGGTGCCCGCGAATGGCGATCTTGGCGTCCTCGGCCTTGGTGCGCACGATCTTGATGTATTCCTTGCGGCGCTCCTCGGTGAGCTCGGGCAGCACGGCGCGGATGGCATTGCCGTCACTGGCCGGATTGACGCCCAGATCGGAGTCGCGCACCGCCTTCTCGATGGCTCCCAGTGCCCCCTTGTCGTAGGGGGTGATGAGCATGGTGCGCGGGTCGGGCGAGCTGAAACTGGCCAGCTGCTGGATCGGGGTGGGGACGCCGTAGTACTCGGCCTCGAGCTTTTCGAACATCGCCGGGTTCGCCCGGCCGGTGCGCACGCCGGAGAAGTCCTCCTTGGCGAAGTCGATGGCCCCCTGCATCTTCTTCTCGGCGCTCTTGATGATGTCGCTTGTCACTTCTACTCCCTTGAGAACAACGAATATGGCTGATGGCCGCACTCCATGGGACACAGGGCCCATGGTGGCGTGTCAGTAATGCACGAGCGTGCCGATCTTCTCCCCCCGCACGGCCCTCATGATGTTGTCGGGGTCGTCCATGTTGAAGAAGATCATGTTCAGCTGGTTGTCGCGGGCCAGGCTGACCGCAGTGGCGTCGGCCACCTTGAGGTCCTTGGCCAGGAACTCGTCGTAGGACAAGTCGTCGTAGAGGTGCGCATCGGCGTTCGTGCGGGGATCTGAGTCGTACACCCCTTCGACACCGTTCTTGGCCATCAGCAGGACCTCGGCGCCGATCTCCAGCGCGCGCTGGGCGGCGACGGTGTCGGTGGAGAAATAGGGCATTCCGGATCCGGCCCCGAAGATGACGACCCGTCCCTTTTCGAGGTGGCGCTCGGCGCGGCGCGGAATATAGGGCTCGGCGACCTGCCCCATCGTGATGGCGGTCTGCACCCGTGTGGCCACTCCCTCCTTCTCGCAGAAGTCCTGGAGGGCCAGCGAATTCATCACGGTGCCGAGCATGCCCATGTAGTCGGCGCGATCGCGGTCCATGCCGCCCTTCTGCAGCTCAACACCGCGGAAGTAGTTCCCACCGCCGACCACGATGGCCACCTGGGTGCCGGCTTCGGTGACCTTGACGATCTGCTTGGCAATCGCATTGACGGTCACGGGGTCGACGCCCAGACCTCCATTGCCGAATGCCTCGCCCGAGAGCTTGAGCAATACGCGATGGAATGGTTCGGCCACGTCGTCCTCCTGGTTGGGCACCGCACAGTCGTGCACACGACACTCTACCGGCAGCGGGCCCGGGCGCGCCTGCCGGACGGGCCCACTGACAAGACCCCTCCCGGTTTTCCGGAAGGGGTCTTGTCAGTGATTAAAGCCGGGCGATCGGGCGGGCCCGATCGATCAGGCCTGCTCAGGCGCCGGTGGCGAACCGCTCGAACGCCAGGATCTTCACGCCGTGCTCCTTGGCCAGCTGACCAACGGTCTTCTTCTCATCGTTGATTTCGGGCTGCTCGAGCAGGCACTCCTCCTTGTAGAAGGACTTCAGGCGCCCTTCGACGATACGGGGAATGATCTTCTCGGGCTTGCCCTCTTCCTGGGCCGTCTCCTCGGCAATGCGACGCTCGCGCTCGACGATGTCGGCGGGGACGTCCTCGGGGGAAAGGTAGCTCGGGTTCATCGAGGCGATCTGGAGCGCGACCGAGTGCACGAAGTCCTCGTCGTCACCCTCCACCGCGACAATGACGCCAACCTGCGGGGGCAGGTCGGGATCGCGGCGGTGCAGGTAGACGTCGATCGTGCCGGGCACGTACGCCGCGTGGGCGAGTTCGATCTTCTCGCCGATCTTGGCGGCCATGTCGGCCACGGCCTGCTGGATCGTGCGGCCATCGGGCAGCGTGATGGCCAGGGCCTCATCGAGGCTGGCGGCGGCGGCCTCGTCAACGGCCTTGGCGATCTGGTCGCCCAGCGCGATGAACTCGGCGTTCTTCGCCACGAAGTCGGTCTCGGAGGCGAGCTGGATCAGCGCGTTGCCGGCGGCAGCGACCAGGCCGTTGGCGGCCTCACGATCGGAGCGCTTCGCGGCCTTGGCCGCACCGCTCACGCGGAGCAGCTCGGTGGCCTTCTCGAAGTCGCCCTCGGCCTCGGTGAGCGCCTTCTTGGCGTCCATCATGCCGGCGCCGGTGGCGTCGCGCAGCTTCTTCACATCAGTGGCTTTGATTGCCATATGTACATCCGTTCCTGGTGATGTCGATGACTGGTTGCTCAGTTGGCCTGGGCGGGCTTTTCCTCGGTGGCGGGGGCTGCCTCGGCAGGCTTGGGGGCCTCAGGGGCGGGCGTCGCCGCGGCGGGCTTGGGGGCCTCGGCGGCCTTCTCGGCCTCCTTGGCGTCCTCGGCCTGCACCGCATCGGTCACCTCGGCGTTGAGCTCGCCGGCCTGCTCGTCGGTCTGCTCGGTCTTCTCGGCCTTTTCGCCCGACTCCAGCAGTTCCTTCTCCCACTCGGCCATCGGCTCGGCGGCGGCACCCTCGGTGCCGTCGGCCTGGTTCTTGGCCTGGCGGGCCACGAGTCCCTCGGCGCAGGCGTCGGCGATGATGCGGGTGAGCAGCGCAACCGAGCGAATGGCGTCGTCATTGCCCGGAATCGGGTAGTCGACCTCATCGGGGTCACAGTTGGTGTCCAGGATGGCGACCACCGGGATGTGCAGCTTGCGCGCCTCGTCGACGGCCAGGTGCTCCTTGTTGGTGTCAATGATCCAGACGGCCTGCGGGACCTTGGCCATGTCGCGGATACCACCCAGCGACTTCTCCAGCTTGGTCTTCTCGCGCGAGAAGCCGAGGAGTTCCTTCTTGGTGAATCCACCGGGCTGGACGGTCTCGAGGTCCATGGCCTCAAGTTCCTTCAGCCGCGCGATGCGCTTGCTGATGGTCTGGAAGTTGGTGAGCATTCCGCCCAGCCAACGCTGATCGACGTAGGGCATGCCGACACGGCTGGCCTGCTCGACGACGGCCTCCTGGGCCTGCTTCTTCGTGCCCACGAACAGCACCTGGCCGCCCTTGGCGACGGTGTCCTTGACGAAGGCGTAGGCCTTGTCGATGTAGGTGAGCGACTGACGAAGGTCAATGATGTAGATGCCATTGCGCTCGTTGAAGATGAAGCGCTTCATCTTCGGATTCCAACGGCGGGTCTGGTGTCCGAAGTGGACACCGCTCTCGAGCAGCTGACGCGTAGTAACGACGGCCATGGTCGTTCCTTTCATGGTTACCGGCATCGGCGAACCGATGCCCCTGATGCGCGCGCCCCGTGGCACCCCGACGGATCGGGGACCGCGCCACGACGCACGACCCCTGCGATGAGGGACCGCCTGCGCGCATGCGAAGTCAGCCCGCGGACGCGGACTGCTCCCACCAGTTTATGGGTGCGTCGACAAAGTCACCAAACTGCCACCCGGATGCACACGGTGGCGCCACCCGCAGGCAGTTATCCACAATTCCCCCGGCACCGGTATTTCCACGGCGCGGCAACCACGGTGCAGGCATGGACCACTCATCTGCCGACCGCCGCTCAGCCGATTACCGCTCCCTCGACGAGCTCTCTACCGAGCACCATGAGGGACGGCACCGTCCGGGGCGGCATCGTGACCCCGCTGGCCGCGGCGGCCCCTCCACCCGCACCGTGGAGCAGGCCCGGGCCCTACGGATCACCGGGATGCGACGCCGTGCCTGCGCGGGCCACCCGCTCGGGCCCCCCCGGGCTGCGGTGCGCACCCTGCTCGTCTGCCTGCTGACATGCCTGGCGCTGATGTGCCCGGTGGGGGCCTGGGCCCAACAGGTCGATGGCGAACTGCGTCAGCTGCTACCGCTCGATGGTCCCGTGAGCCGCGATTTCCGGGCGCCGGACAAGGCCTGGTCAGCGGGCCATCGAGGAGTTGACCTGTCAGCCAGCGAGGGAACCCCGGTGCGTGCGGCCGCCGCGGGCACGATCAGTCATGTCGGCACGATCGCCGGCGTGCGGACCGTGTCGGTGACCCATGCGGATGGCCTGCGCACCACCTACCAGCCCGTGGATCCGCAGGTGCGCAAGGGTGAGCGCGTGGCGGTGGGACAGGTGATCGGCACGCTGCTGTCGGGCCATGGCCCCACCACGAGCCTGCATTGGGGGCTGTTGCGCGGCAAGGAATACCTGGACCCGATGGAATGGCTGTCGGGGCGTGCGGAGGGCCGGGTGAGGCTGCTGGCCGGCGGCACGACGGTGAAGCGCCCGGTTCCTGAAGGCTGGTCCGGGCTGATGGAGGCGGGGGTCCAGATCCTGAGTCCCTCCGGAACCGCGGTGATGCCGGCCGATGGCCCACTCACCTCGCCGTTCGGGTCACGGACCAATCCGGTGCTCGGCACCACCGAGGTGCACGATGGGCTCGATATCGGTGCCCCCTGTGGCGCACCGGTGAGGGCCGCCTGGGCGGGCACGGTGCGCTATTCCTCGGTGATGAGCGGGTTCGGGAACCGGGTTGAGATCGACCACGGCGGGCAACCCCACGTGGCGGCGGCCAGCTCCTACAACCACATGGCCGATGCGGGTGTGGGCCTGGTGCGGGTCGGGGACCGGGTGCAGGCGGGCCAGGTGATCGGGCTGGTGGGCACCACCGGACTGTCCACCGGTTGCCACCTGCACTTCTCGACCTATACGGCCGGACGCGCGGTGGATCCGCGTCCATTCCTGTAGGTGGGCCCGACGATGGCTATCGGGCCCCGCGGCCAGCGGGGCATCAGGCCCGGGGAAAGGCCTGCTTGTACGCCGCACGAACTCGTTCGTCGCTCACATGGGTGTAGATCTGCGTGGTGCTCAGCGAGGCATGGCCCAGCATCTCCTGCACGCTGCGCAGGTCGGCTCCCCCCTCGAGCAGGTGGGTGGCCATGGCGTGGCGCAATCCGTGGGGTCCGATATCGGGGGCCTCGGGAACCGCACGCATCGACTCATGCACCACCCGGCGCACGACCCGCTGGTTGATGCGCCCTCCCCGCGTGCCCAGGAACAGCGCATTGGCCGATGCGGGTGCGACCCACTGGTCGCGTACCGCGCGCCAGGCTTCGATGGCCCTGAGTCCGGGCAGCCCCAGCGGCACGATCCGCTCCTTGTCCCCCTTTCCGATCACCCGCACCAGGCCCCGGGCCTCGTCGAGGTCGCCCACATCGAGGCCACACAGCTCGCTGACCCGCAGGCCCGAGCCGTACAGCGTCTCGAGGATGGCGACATCGCGCAGGCCACGGACCCCACCGGCCTCGGCAGCGGCGGCAGCCGCCGCGTCCATCAGCTCACGCACCTCGGTCTGGGTGAGGGTCTGGGGCAGGCGACGTCCCAGCTTGGGGGAACGCAGTCCGGCGGCGGGGTCGGTGCCGAGGCGGCCGGTCTCGCGGGCCCAGCCGAAGAAGACCCGGGCGGTGCCGGCGCGGCGCGCCACCGTGGCAGGGGCCTCGCTCGCCTGCTGGGAGGCCAACCAGCGGCGCAGGTCCGTGAGTCGCACGTGATCCGGATCGTGGACTCCCCTGCCCTGCAGGAACAGCGCCAGCTCCCTGAGGTCGGTGAGATAGGCCCGTTCGGTGTTGGCCGAGCGACGACGTTGGAGGCGCAGGTAGTCGGCGAACAGGCCGGCGTCCCGGACCCATCCGGTCGGCATCCTTCCCGCGTCATCCATCTGGTTGAGTATAAATTGTTGCTGGTGCGCCGGGAGTGTCCCGCGCCGGCCGATCGGATCGATCCGCGGTGGTCCACAGGATCCCGTGGACGATCCGGGGACGGCGGTCGCGATCAGCGGCGATGAGCAGGCGATGAGCAAGAGCTACGAGGAGAGACTATGAAGAGCCCGGCCGAGTGGGCAGTCAATGGCAAGGTGCTGCGAATCACCCGCTGGGATGAGTCGATCATGCGGAGCCAGACGCGTCCGGTGACCACTTTCGACGACACCTTGGCGCAGCTGATCGCGGACATGTTCAAGACGATGGCCGCTGCCGATGGCGTGGGCCTGGCCGCCCCGCAGGTGGACAGCGACCTGGCCCTGTTCGTCTTCAACTGCCCCGATATCCACGACAAGCTCGTCTACGGCGTGATGTGCAATCCCGTCGTCACCCTGCCGGAGGGCAAGGACCGCCACCTGGTGTCGGCGCAGGAGGGTTGCCTGTCCTGGCCGGGTGCCTACCAGTCGTTGGCACGCCCGGACTTCGCCGTCTGTGAGGGCCAGGACGAGACGGGGGCCCCGGTGCGCGTTGAGGGAACGGGATTGTTGGCACGCTGCCTGCAGCATGAAACCGATCACCTGCACGGCACCGTCTTCGGCGACCGACTCTCGAAGCGGGCGCGACGCCGGCTGGACCAGGAGAAGGAAGAGCTCGCCCCGCTGTATCCCGCCGACTGGCCGGTGCACCCGAAGATCGCTCCCAGTCAGGTGCCGACCGAGCCGGTCACTCCCACTGAATGACCCGATCGCGGCATCGCCCGTGCGCCGCGACGTTCAGGGGCGCAGCGCGTAGCAGGCGACCGCGGCCGCTGCCGCGACATTGAGCGAGTCGATGCCGTGTGCCATGGGGATGCGTACTGCGGCATCGGCCTGGCTGATCCAGTGCCCGGACAGGCCGGCACCCTCAGTACCCATCAGGATCGCCAGCTTCCCGGGCCGGGCGCGCATCCGGGCGGCGAACTCGTCGAGCCCCACGGCGTCGTCACGCAGGGCCAGGGCGGCCACCGTGAAGCCGG
The DNA here is from genome assembly GCF_000940845.1 of Propionibacterium freudenreichii subsp. freudenreichii. Classification (NCBI taxonomy): domain Bacteria; kingdom Bacillati; phylum Actinomycetota; class Actinomycetes; order Propionibacteriales; family Propionibacteriaceae; genus Propionibacterium; species Propionibacterium freudenreichii. The sequence goes on from NZ_CP010341.1 coordinate 1,597,943, forward strand.
CCCGTTGCAGGGTGGCCAGACCGTCCCGCCAGTCGTCCATGCGCGCCCAGGGCATCGAGAACACCGACCCCATGCTGGTCTTGATGGCGCGTCGGTAGAGCGGATCGGCAGCCCTGGGCGCGAGCAGGACCCCGTCCCACCCCAGACCCGCTGCACAGCGGATGATCGCCCCCACGTTGGTGTGGTCCACGATGTCCTCGCACACGACCAGCCGATCCATGGCCAGCAGGTCGTGCATCGACCAGGCGATGATCCGCTTGAACGAGGCCAGCGCGCCGCGATGCACGTGGAAGCCGGTGATCTGTTCGGCCAGGTCCTCACTCACCACGTAGACCGGCGCATCGGTGGCATCCAGCACATCGCGCAGCCCGTCGATCCAGCGCGGCGCCAGGAGGAAGGACCGCGGCTGGTAGCCGGCCTGAGCGGCCCGATGGATGATCTTGTCGCCCTCGGCAATGAACAACCCGTGCTCGGCCTCCAGGGACTTGCGCAGGTTCACGTCCCGCAATCTGACGAAATCACCCAGGCGCTCGTCATGGGCGTCATCGATCTGGATCAGCGTGGCCACCCGGTAAGGCTAGTCGCGCCACACACCGGGCGCCGCGACGCCACGGATGAACGGCCCCCATCGACCTCCGCGGCCAGGGGGTTCCCGGGCCGATGCGCCGGACCGGGCCACGGCAGGGCCGATCTCCCTAGAATGTGCCCGTGAGCAGGCATGAGCAGCGCGGGCCGGGCAAGCCCTGGTTCCGTCGCATCCGCATCGACTGGTTCGTCACCGCCATCTGCATCTCGGCCATCATGGCCTCGATCTTCCCGGTGCGCGGTGGTGGCAGCGTCGTGCTCGATGGTGCCACCAAGGTGCTCATCTTCATCCTGTTCTACCTGTACGGGGTGCGCCTGGAACCGCGCGAGGCCATGGCGGGCCTGAAGCACTGGCGGTTGCACCTGCTGATCCTGGCGTTCACCTTCGCCGTGTTCCCGCTCGTGGTCTTTGCGATCCACCCGATCCTGACCCACGTGCTGACGCCGGCCCTGGTGGCCGGGGTGCTGTGGCTGTCGATCCTGCCCTCCACCGTGCAGAGCTCCATCAACTTCACCTCCATCGCCCGCGGCAACGTGGCCGGCGCCATCGTGTCCGCCTCGGCATCGAACATCCTGGGCGTGATCCTCACCCCGCTGCTGGCGATGTTCGTGATGAGCACCGGCGGCCTGGTGATCCATGCCCAGTCGATCCTTGACCTGTGCGTGCAGTTGCTGTTGCCCTTCGTGCTGGGCCAGCTCACCCGCCGGTGGACGGCGGGTTTCGTGCTGGGCCATCCCCGGCTGAAGTACGTCGACCAGCTCAGCATCATCACGGTGGTCTACAACGCCTTCTCCGACGGCATGAACGAGGGGATCTGGCACACGGTCGCGTTGGCCGACATCGGGCGCCTGCTGCCGATCCTGTTCGCGATCCTGGCCTTCATGCTGTGGTTCACCTGGTGGTTGCCCGGCCGCCTCGGCTTCAACCGCAAGGACCAGATCGCGATTCAGTTCTGCGGCACCAAGAAGTCTCTCGCCACCGGCGTGCCGATGGCCTCGGTGTTGTTCGCCCCGTCGATCGTGCCGCTGTTGGTGTTGCCGCTGATGATCTTCCACATGGTGCAGTTGATCGCCTGCGGGGTGATCGCCGGGCGGTATGCGCGCAAGGACGAGGCATGGCATGAGGCCCCCGGGCGGGGCGTGGGACCCGAGCCCGCCGAGGATTGAGCTCGTGGTCGCAGGGCCCCGGCCGTCCGATTGGCCCGGGATCACAGGGCGCCGGTTGGCGTCGCGACGGGCGATCGCGCCTCAGTAGTTCAGCCTGGCGCGCGCCGCCCAGCGTCCGTCGGGAAGCTGGTTGATCTGGAGCGGCAGGCCGAAGGTGGCCGACATGATCTCGTCGGTGAACACCTGGTTGATCGGCCCCTGGGCCACCACGTGGCCATGGTCGAGCAACAGTGCATGGGTGATGCCCGCCGGAACCTGCTCGACGTGGTGGGCGACCAGGACGATGGCCGGGGAATCGGGATCCTGGCACAGCATGGACAAGGTGGCCACCAGGTGTTCACGGCCACCCAGGTCGAGTCCCGCGCCGGGCTCGTCCAACAGGAGCAGTTCCGGGTCGGTCATCAGCGCGCGGGCGATCTCCACCCGCTTGCGCTCCCCCTCGCTGAGGGTGCCGAAGGTGCGCTGTGCCAGCCCCTCGACGGCGAACAACCTCATCAACTCGTGGGCACGCTGGAAGTCGAGCTCGTCATACTGCTCACGCCAGCGTCCCACCACGGCATAGGAGGCGGACACCACCACGTTCTCAACGGTCTCGTTGCGCGGAATGCGCTCGGCCAGCGACGAACTGCTCAGCCCGATACGGGGCCTCAACTCGAAGACATCGACCCGGCCCATCCGCTCGCCGAGCAGTTCGACGGTCCCCTCGGAGGGATGGTTCTGGGCGGACAGCAGCGACAGCAGCGTCGTCTTGCCGGCACCGTTGGGGCCCATCACCACCCAACGGTCGCCCTCATTGATCGTGAGGTTCACATCGTCGAGCAGCTTCGCCTTGCCACGTCGCACGCCAACCCCGGAAAGCTTCGCCACCTCGACCATGACTAGAAACATACAAGGTGCCCGCGCCCGGCGCAGGCGGGACAAGCCGCGCACGCCGGCGATCACTGCGCGCGAACAGCACGGTGGCAACCCGTGGGCGCGCCGTGGGCCATGCCCACCCGGCGGGTTGCGCGCATGGTTAACCTTGCGGCGTGTCTGACTCCTTGATCGAAGGCCTGCGCCTGGTCAGCGTGCTCAATGCGATGACCGGTGATGGGCTGGACGCCGCCCGCGCCGAGGATGCCCTGCGCGTGGCCGACAACGGCGACCCCAACCGCGCCCACCATGTCTTCGACCCGGCGGGCGTGCTCGGCCTGGAGCCGCAGGTGGCCACCCCGGTGCGCATCGCCCTGGGCCGGGTCGCGAACCAGCTGCCGGGCGAGCACTGGGCCCTCCTGCTGCCCCAACCCGGACGGCTCGCCGGGCTGCGCGGTCCGATCGCGACCAACGCTGCCGCCCTGGAGACCGGGGTGATCGTGGTGAACCACGGCGGTGGGCTGGGATGGCTGCCGCGCCCGGTGGGCCCGGCCATGCAGTGGGAACTCGTGCCGGCCGAACGCCCCCTGCTCCCCGCGACGCCGGGCGAGGCCGCACAGGCACTCAATGAGCAGATCCTGGCCGCCGGGCGGGAACTCGGGCGCCTCGATGCGCCGGCGGGCAACCGTCCCGACGACGCGGCCTCAATCCACCTGGGGGCTGCCTACTCGCACGTCAACCAGAAACTGCTCGACCGCGCCCTGCTGTGGCGCGAGGCGAGCCGGGCCGGCATCGAGGCCAGCCCGCAACTGCTGCACAGCCACGGGGTGCTGGTGCGCGACAAGCAGTTGCGCGAGCTGGACGACATCTGCCGCGATGCCATCAGCGCCGCCGCCAGCTGGCCCCGGGCACCACACGGACTCTGACGCCCCCCGCCGGGCACGACGATGCCCCCTGACCCGGGCCGGGCAGGGGGCATGGACGAGTGGTGGTCGACCGATCAGGCGCCGGTGGAGGCCAGGCCGCCATCGACATGGATGATCTCGCCGGTCGTGGCGGTGAACAGGTCACTGAACAACGCACACACGGCGTTGGCCACCGGGGTGGCGTCCTTGGCGTCCCATCCCAGCGGTGCACGCTCGGTCCAGATGTCATTGAACGAGTTGGCGCCCGGGATGGCGGTCTTCGCAATGGAATCAATCGGCCCGGCAGCCACCAGGTTGGAGCTGATCTGGTCAGGGCCGAGGTAGCGCGCGAGGTAACGGTTCGCCGACTCGAGGCCGGCCTTCGCCACGCCCATCCAGTCATAGGACGGCCAGCTGACCGAGGCGTCGAAGGTGAGGCCCACGACCGATGATCCGGCCGACATCAGCTCGCGCACCGCCATGGCCAGCGAGACATAGCTGTAGGTGGACGTGTGGAGGCTGACCGCGACATCGTCCCAGCCGGTCTTGAGGAATGCGCCGCCCAGGGCCCGCTCGGGATTGGCGAAGGCAATCGAGTGCAGCACACCGTCGACGTGGTCGAAGCCGAGTTCACGCAGCTTGCCGGGCAGCGCCGCCAGCTCGTCGGCATTCGAGGCGTCGAGCTCGATGACCTGCGGTACCGGATCGAGCTTCTGCACCACCTTGGTGGCCAGGCGCAGCGCCCGCCCGAACGCGGTCACGATCACCGTGGCGCCCTGCTGCTCGGCGACCTCGGCCACCTTGTACGCAATCGAGGTGTTCATCGTGACGCCGGTCACGAGGATGTTCTTGCCATCGAGAATGCCCATTGAAAAGTCCTTTCGTCAGCTTCCCCGAGCCTATCGGGACCAGCCCCGCCACACGTCGCGCACAGGGCGGCGCCGCACCCGGTGGTGGATCAGCGCCCCATGCCCAGGCCGCCGTCGACCGGCAGCACTGCCCCGGTGACATAGCCCGCGGCGTCCGAGCACAGGAAGCGGACCGCGTGGGCCACGTCGCGGGTCTCGCCGAAGCGCTTGGCGGGGATGCGTGCCAGGTAGTCGTCCTTCACCTCATCGGACAGCTCGTCGGTCATGTCGGTGGAGATGAAGCCGGGGGCCACCACATTGCAGGTGATGCCGCGGCCGCCGAGCTCACGGGCAACCGACCGCGCCATGCCGATCAGTCCGGCCTTCGACGCCGAGTAGTTGACCTGTCCCGGTGACCCGACATAGGCCGAGACGGAGCTCATCAACACGATGCGCCCGAAACGCGCCCGCATCATCCTGCGGGTTGCCCGACGGACCATGCGGAAGGTGCCGGTGAGGTTGGTGGCGAGCACGCCATCCCAGTCGTCATCGCTCATGCGCATCAGCAACATGTCACGGGTGATGCCGGCGTTGGCCACCAGGACCTCGACGCCGCCCAGTTCCTCCTCGACCCGCGCGAATGCCGCCTCAACCTGCTCGGGATCGGTGATGTCGGCACTCACGCCGAGCACCCCGTCCGGGGCCCGGCCGCTGCGCGAGGTGCCGGCGACGCGATAGCCGGCAGCCAGCAGCTCGGTGGCGATCTCGGCTCCGATGCCCCGGCTGGCCCCGGTGACCAGGGCCACCCTGCCGGCAGGAATGGTGGTGGGATCAGTTGCAGTCACGGGGCAACGGTATCGGTTGCGACGGGTGCCGACGCCACCGTCGTCGCCGGAGTCGGGCAGAATGAACCCATGGATCTGGGTCTTGCCTCAAAGGTGTTCATTGTCACGGCGGCCAGCGGTGGCCTCGGGCTGGCCAGCGCTCGCGCGCTGGTCGCCGAGGGCGCACGGGTGGTGTTGGTGGCCCGTCGTGCGGAGGCCCTGGCGGCCGCCGCGGCCGAGCTGGGCGCGCAGAATGCGGTGGTGCTGCCCGCCGACCTGTCGGCGCCGGAAACCGCCGATGCCGCCGCCCAACTGGCCCTGGACACCTGGCAGCGCCTCGATGGCGCCTTCGTGTCGGTCGGTGGCCCGCCCAAGGGCCATGTGGTGGAGAACACCGATGAGCAGTGGCAGGCCGCGTTCTCGTCGGTCTTCCTGGCGGCGCTGAGGGTGTCGCGTGCCGTGGTGGGCGCGAATCCGGCTGCCCGCCTGGGGTTCGTGTTGTCGAGTTCGGCGAAGTCCCCGCTGGCCGACATGGCCATCAGCAATGGCCTGCGGCCGGGGCTGGCGATGCTGGTCAAGCAGTTGGCCAATGAGATCGCCCCGGATGGTGGTCGCGCATTTGCCCTGTTGCCCGGACGCATCGCCACCCAGCGGATGGTCGACCTGTTGGGCCATGACCCGACGCCCCAGGACGCGGTGGATTCTGGCATCCCGATGCGTCGGATGGGCGATCCCGACGAATTCGGGCGCGTGGCGGCCTTCATGCTCAGTGATGCGGCCAGCTATGTCACCGGGGTCATGCTGCCGGTCGACGGCGGCCTGCTCCAGGTGCTGTGACGCGTCCGTGACTGATTTCAGCACGCTCGACGCCGCCTGTCCCCTGCTGGAGTGCCCCGTGTGCCGCGGCCGGGGGGCCGCCGAGGTGCCCCTGGTGCGCCACGACCGGCAGCTGGCGTGTCCCAATGGCCACGGCTTCGACATCGCGCGCCAGGGATATGTGAACCTGGCCGGCGGCGCCCCACCGGCGAATGCCGATACGGCGCCGATGATCGACGCGCGCCAACGCTTCCTCGACAGCGGTGTCTACGAGCCCATCCGACAGGCGGTCTCGCACGCCAGTGATGCGGCACACTGGCTGGTCGAGGTCGGCGCCGGTACCGGCTGGTACCTGGACGGAGTGCTCACCCATCGCCGCGATGCCGTCGGACTGGCCACGGATGTGTCCGTGGCCGCCGCCAAGCGGGCGGCCCGCTCCGGCCTCGCCTCCGTGGTGGCCGACACCTGGGCGGGCCTGCCGATCCGATCGGCGAGCGTGGATGCGGTCCTGTGCGTCTTTGCCCCCCGCAGTGCCGCAGAGTTCGCCCGGGTGCTCGCGCCGGGCGGGCGTGCCGTCGTCGCCTGGCCCACGCCGCGCCACCTGGCAGCGCTGCGCGAGCGCCTCGGGCTGCTGAACGTGGCCACCGACAAGGACGAGCAGTTGGTCACCCAGTTCGGCGAGGCAGGGCTGAACCCCGCCGACCGCGAGTTGGTGGAGTTCTCCGCCGAATGCACCGCCCAGCAGGTCGCGGACCTGGTGGGCATGGGCCCCAACGCCTTCCATGACCATGCGCCGGCGCAGGGCCCCACCACCATCGACGTATCGGTGGAGGTGGGTACCTTCTTACGCGCTGGCGCGTAGGAAGCATGGACACCGTCTACGCGCTGGCACGTAAGAAGCATGGGCACCGTCTGCGCGCAGGCGCGTAGGAAGCATGGGCACCGTCTGCGCGCTGGCGCGTAGGAAGCGCTCAGCGCGATCCACCCGGGGCAGGCCCCGGGTGGCATGGGATCACGCCAGCGACACCAGCTCGGTGTACTCGTGATCCCACAGGTCCTCGTCACCGTCGGGCAACAGCAGCACGCGATCGGGTTCGAGGGCCTCCACGGCACCCTCATCGTGGGTGACCAGCACGATGGCGCCCTTGTAGCTGCGGATCGCACCGAGCACCTGCTCGCGGCTCGCGGGGTCGAGGTTGTTCGTCGGCTCATCGAGCAGCAGCACATTGGCCGCACTGACCACCAGGGTCGCCAGCGCCAACCGCGTCTTCTCCCCGCCCGACAACACATGGGCCGGCTTCTGGTCGTCGTCCCCGGTGAACAGGAACGCACCCAGCACCTTGCGGGCATCCGTGTCGTTGAGCTCAGGGGCCGCGGCCTGCATGTTCTCCAGCACCGTGGCCGACATGTCGAGCATGTCGTGCTCCTGGGCGAAATAGCCCAGCTTGAGGCCGTATCCGTCCAGCACCTCGCCGGTGTCGGGCTTCTCGATGCCATCGAGGATCTTGAGCAGGGTCGTCTTGCCGGCACCGTTGAGCCCCAGCACCACGACGCGGCTGCCCCGGTCGATCGCCAGGTCAACCCCGGTGAACACCTCCAGCGAGCCGTAGCTCTTCGACAGGTCCTTCGCCATGAGTGGCGTCTTGCCGCAGGGTGCGGGCTCGGGGAAGGTGATCTTCGCCACCTTGTCACTGACCCGCTCCGGCTCGACGGACGCCAGTAGGCGCTCAGCACGCCGTGCCATGTTCTGGGCGGCAACGGCCTTGGTGGCCTTGGCATGCAACTTGTCCGACTGGGCCATCAGCTGGGCGGCCTTGCGTTCGGCATTGAGGCGCTCGCGGCGGCGACGCTTCTCGTCGGCCTGGCGCTGTTCGAGGTACAGCTTCCAGCCCATCGAATAGATGTCGAGGGTGGCCCGGTTGGCGTCGAGGTAGAAGACCTTGTTGACGGTCTCCTCCAGCAGCTCGGTGGCGTGGCTGATCATCATGACACCGCCGGGGTAGGTCTTGAGGAATTCACGCAGCCACATGATGGAGTCGGCGTCGAGGTGGTTGGTCGGCTCGTCGAGCAGCAGGGTGTCGGCATTGCTGAACAGGATGCGGGACAGCTCCACACGTCGGCGCTGGCCACCGGAGAGCTCGTGCAGCGGCTGGGCCAGCACTCGATCGGGGAGCCCCAGGTTCGCGGCGATGCGCGCCGCCTCCGCCTCGGCCCCGTACCCGCCGGCGGCGGTCAGCTGGGCCTCGGCACGGTCGTAGCCGGCCATCGCCTTCTCACGAGCCGCACCGCTGGCGGTGGACATCTCCTCGGTGAACTTCGTGAGGCGCTCCATGATGCGGTCCAGTCCACGCGCCGACAGGATGCGCTTCGATGCGGTGATCGACAGGTCTGACTCGCGCGGATCCTGGGGCAGGTAGCCCACCTGGCCGGCACGCTTGACCGCGCCGGCGGCCGGCAGGCCCTCCCCCGCCAGGATGCGCATGGTGGTGGTCTTGCCGGCACCGTTACGGCCGACCACGCCGATCTTGTCCCCGGGGATCACCTGGAAGCTCACCGGGTTGAGCAGCAGCCGCGCGCCGGCGCGAACTTCGAGCTCCTTGGCCTGAATCACATTTCTCCTGAAGGATCGGGGGCGGCCCGCTGCCGGGGACGATCGGCGATCACGGCGCCCCGATGGGGGTGCGGCTGGTCGTCGGTGGCCGCGCGATGACGGCCGGGCCGTCGTCCATTGTCTGCGCTGAGGGCCATTTGGGCAAAAAGCCACCCTCACCGGTGGGGCTGTCCACGCAATGATGCCCGCACCATCGGATGGTGCGGGCATCATTGCGTGCCACCTCGTCGGTGGGCTCCCGGCGCGGTCGGACGGGTGTCCGGCCGGTGGGGATCAGACGTTGAAACCGATGTAGCGCAGTTGTTCACGGCCATCGTCGGTGATGCGGTCCAGGCTCCACGGCGGCAGCCAGACCCAGTTGATGGTCACCTCATTGGCGATGCCGTCGAGGGCCGCCTGGGCTCCCCATTCCAACTGATCGGTCAGCGGACAGGTGGGACTGGTCAGCGTCATGTCGAGCAGCACATTGGCGTGCTCGTCGATGTCCACGCCGTAGACCAGGCCCAGGTCCACGATGTTGACCATCAGTTCCGGGTCGACGACCTCCCTGAGCGCCTCGAGCACCTGCTCCTCGGTGGGCGGTTTCAGGTTCGGGTCGGTCGGCGTGGTGGACACCTCCGGCAGCTCATCGCGCACCAGGTCCGACGGACGGGCCGCGGCAGCGGTGGACTGCTCGGTCTGGGCGGGTGTCGGCGACATCTGGTCGCTGTCAGGCACGCTCATTTTTCCTCCTCAATTGAAGCTCCGGCCCGGGCCAATGCGTCACGCAATGCCGACCAGCTCAACATGGCGCACTTGACGCGCGCCGGGAACTCCGAGACGCCGGCAAAGGCGATGCCGTCCTCAAGGTGATCCTCATTGGGCTCGATCCTGCCCTGGCTTTCCATCATCGTCCTGAACTCGTCGAACAACTCCATGGCATGCGCCACCGAGTGCCCGATCACCAGGTCAGTCATCACCGACGTGGAGGCCTGCGAGATCGAGCAGCCCTCGCCGGCGTAGCTGACGTCGGCGATCGTGTCGCCGTCGAGATCCACGCGCAGCGTCAGCTCGTCACCACAGCTCGGGTTCACATGGTGCACCTCGGCCTCATAGGGGTCGCGCAGGCCGGTGTGATGCTTCTCCCGGTAGTGATCCAGGATGATGTCCTGGTACATCTCCTCGACGTTCATTGACGCGCTTTCACCTTTCCAGTGAAGAAATCATGCGCCCATACCAACCCATCACGCAGCGCATCTATTTCCTCGCGCGTCGTGTAGAGGTACGACGAGGCCCGAGTGGAGCTCTGCACGCAGAAGCGCTGATGGAGCGGGGCGGCGCAATGGTGACCACCCCGCACGGCAACGCCACGCGAGTCGAGCAGCTGCATGAGGTCGTGCGGGTGCACGCCGTCGACCGTGAACGAGATGGCGCTGCCACGGTCAACAGCCTGCTTCGGGCCGAGAATACGCACGAAATCAAGATCGCCAAGCAGGCCGAGGGCATAGCTGGTGATCTCGTGGTCGTGTGCGGCGATGGCGTCCATGCCCAGGGTGTCGAGGTAATCGACGGCAGCGCCCAGGCCCACGGCCTGCGCGATCGGCGGGGTGCCGGCCTCGAACTTGTGGGGAACCTCGGCCCAGGTGGACTTCTCCATGGTGACCACGCCGATCATCTCGCCGCCACCCAGGAAGGGCGGCAGCTCGTCGAGCAGCTCACGGCGACCCCACAGCACGCCGATGCCGGTGGGACCCAACATCTTGTGCCCGGTGAAGGCCAGCAGGTCGCCTCCCAGCGCCGTCACGTCGGTGGGCAGGTGTGGCACTCCCTGCGAACCATCGATCACCATCACCGCGTCGACGGCATGGGCCATCTCCGCGATCCTGGCCACCGGGTTGATCGTGCCCAGGACATTGGAGACCCAGGCAATGGAGACAACCTTGGTGTGCTCATTGATGAGGTGTTCCTGCTCGGCCTTGTCGAGGTCGAGGCGGCCCTCCTCGGTGACGTCGAACCAACGCAGCGTGGCGCCGGTGCGCTCACACACCATCTGCCAGGGCACCAGGTTGGAGTGGTGCTCCAGCACGGAGATGACGACCTCGTCGCCGGGTCCGAGGCGCGAACCGAGCGTATTGGCCGCCAGGTTGAGCGATTCCGAGGCGTTCTTGGTGAACACGACTTCCTCGGGTTCGGCAGCCGCGATGAAGTCCGCGATGCGCGCCCGGGCACCCTCGAAGGCCGCGGTGGCCTCGGCGCCGAGCGTGTGCATGGCACGGGCCACGTTGGCATTGTGCTTCGCGTAGTGCTCGGCGACCGTGTCGATCACCGTACGCGGCTTCTGCGAGGTGTTCGAACTGTCCAGGTAGACCAGCGGATGCCCGTTGATCTGGCGGCTCAGGATCGGGAAGTCCCGGCGCACCGTCTCCACATCGAAATCACTTGACATACTGCTCGTAACCCCGCTCCTCAAGGTTGTCGGCGAGCTCGGAGCCGCCGGTGACCGAGACGCGACCGTCCACGAAGACATGGACGCGGTCAGGGTGCACATAACGCAGGATGCGCGTGTAGTGCGTGATCAACAGCACGGCCTTGCCGGGCTTCTTGGAGAAGGCATCGATGCCACCGGCAACCACCTTGAGGGCGTCGATGTCCAGACCGGAGTCGATCTCGTCGAGGATGGCGAAGCTGGGATCGAGCAGCTCGAGCTGGGCGATCTCGCCGCGCTTCTTCTCGCCGCCGGAGAACCCCTCGTTCACCGAGCGTGAGCTGAACTCGGAGTCCAGGTCCATCTCGGCCAGCGCAGTGTTGACCTGCTTGGGCCAGGTGCGCACCTTGGGTGCGTGCCCGTCCAGGGCGGTCTTGGCAGTGCGCAGGAAGTTGGCCATGGAGACGCCGGGCACCTCCACCGGGTACTGCATGCCGAGGAACAGGCCCGCCTTGGCACGCTCGTCCACCGGCAGGTCCTGCAGCTCGGTGCCGTCGAGGGTCACGGTGCCCTGCGTGATGTGGTACTTCGGATGGCCGGCGACGGCGTAGGCCAGGGTCGACTTGCCCGAGCCGTTGGGGCCCATGATGGCGTGCACCTCGCCGTCGTTCACGGTGAGGTCAACCCCCTTCAGGATCTCCTTGGGGCCGTTCTCCGTGTCGACGTCGACGTGCAGATCTTTGATGACGAGTGTGGCCATCGGTTCAGTTCTCCTTCAGGGGATTCTCGACGTCGACGAGGATCTGGTCGTCCTCGACACGAACGGGATAGACGGGTACCGGCTGGATCGCCGGCGGATTGAGCGCTGCTCCGGTGCGCACATCGAAATGGGAGCCGTGCAGATAGCACTCCAGACTGCAGGTGGCCTCATCGAAGTCACCCTCGGACAGCTTGACGTGGGCGTGGCTGCATTCGTCGAACATCGCGTGCACGTCGCCGTCGGGCGACTTCACGAGCACCACGGGCAGTGCGCCTTCGGTCGGGTGGTCCACCTCGATGCCCAGGGGACCGTCGTCCAGGTCGGACAGGGTCGCGACAGCTGTGAAGCTCACTGGTCGGTCCCCCAATCCGGTGCGATCGAATCGAGCTCGCGCTCGACGGCCTTCATGAGCCGTTCCTCGACCTCGGGCACGCCGATGTGGCGCACGATGTCGACGAAGAACCCGTGGACGACCAGGCGACGTGCCTCGTCGTTGGGGATTCCGCGGCTCTCGAGGTAGAACAGCTGCTCGTCGTCGAAGCGACCGGTGGTCGACGAGTGTCCGGCCCCGACGATGTTGCCGGTCTCGATCTCGAGGTTCGGGATCGAGTCGGCGCGGGCGCCACGGCTCAGGAGCAGGTTCTTGTTCGCCTCGTAGGTCTCGATCTCGTGGGCGATCTTGCGGATCAGCACATCGCCCACCCACACCGAGTGGGAGCCCTCACCCTGGATCGCGCCGCGGTAATCGACGTTCGAGCGGGTGCGGGGCTGGTTGTGGTCGATGAACATGCGGTGCTCAACATGGCGTCCGCCGTCCACGAAGTACAGCCCGTACTGCTCCAGTTCGCCGCCGGGGGCGGCATAGCTGGCCCGTTCGAGCACGCGGGTGACCGCGCCACCCAACGATGCCTGCACCGTGCGCACATGGGCGTCGCGGCCGACGAGCAGGGAGACCTGGGCGGCGTGGAGGGTATCGGGAGCCCAGTCCTGCACCATGATCACGTCGACCCGGGCACCGTCACCGATGCGGATGTCGATCTTCTCGGCCAGTGCTGCGCTGCCCTCGAAGCGGAAGACGATCTGCGCCCGGGCATTCGTGCCGACCTCGATGATCAGCTGCTGGTAGGCAAGTCGTCCCACCCCGGTGCCGCGCACGTCCAGTTCCAGGGGCTCGTCCAGCTCGACGTCGGCGGGCACGCGGATGAGGCGCGCCTCGTCGGACTGCGCCACGGCAATGGCCGAGCTGCGGTCGGCCGGTGGTTCCACGCTGAGTTCACGGGCGCGCACCGGGTCGATGACGACGCTGGTCACCCCGGCAGGAGTGCGCTCGACAAGGTCGACGTCGCCCTTCTCACCGCGAGCCTCCAGCAGGGCCTTCAGCTTGCGCACGGGGGTGAACCGCCACACCTCCTCCCGACCGGTCGGCATCGGATGGTCCCCAAGGTCCCAGGAGACCTTCGGGTGCAGGTGGGACGCGAGGCTCTCCACCGCGCTGGCCACCGCGTCAGCGCCGGAATTCACCGGTTCGGCCACAGCAATTGCTCCATTCTCGTTCTCGTGGGTCATCAGCCGACCGAGCCTTCCATCTGCAGCTCAACGAGGCGGTTGAGCTCCAGGGCGTATTCCATCGGCAGTTCGCGGGCGATCGGCTCCACGAAGCCGCGCACGATCATCGCGCGGGCCTCGTCCTCATTGAGGCCGCGCTGCATCAGGTAGAACAGCTGGTCCTCACTGATCTTGGAGATCGTCGCCTCATGCTCCATCGAGACGTCATCGGTCTGCACGTCCACATAGGGATAGGTGTCGGAGCGCGAGACGTCGTCGACCAGCAGGGCATCGCACTTGACGCTCGAGGCCGAGTGGTGGGCATTGGGCTCCACCGCGATCAGGCCGCGGTAACCCGTGCGGCCGCCGTTGCGACTGATCGACTTCGAGACGATCGTGCTCGACGTGTACGGCGCGGCATGGACCATCTTGGCACCCGTGTCCTGGTGCTGGCCCTCACCGGCGAATGCCATCGACAGGGCCTCGCCCTTGGCGTGCTCACCGAGCAGGTAGCAGGCGGGGTACTTCATGTTGATCTTCGAGCCGATGTTGCCGTCGACCCACTCCATCTGGCCGCCCTCGGCCACGGTGGCGCGCTGGGTCACCAGGTTGTAGACATTGCCCGACCAGTTTTGGATGGTCGTGTAGCGGCAGCGGGCGTTCTTCTTGACGATGATCTCGACGATCGCCGCGTGCAGCGAATCGGTCTTGTAGATCGGCGCCGTGCACCCCTCGACGTAGTGCACATAGGCATCCTCGTCGACGATGATCAGCGTGCGCTCGAACTGTCCGAGGTTCTCGGTGTTCATGCGGAAGTAGGCCTGCAACGGGATGTTGACGTTGACGCCCTTGGGAACGTAGATGAACGAGCCACCGCTCCACACCGCGGTGTTCAGCGCGGCGAACTTGTTGTCGGCACTGGGCACGACGGTGCCGAAGTACTCCTCGAACAGTTCGGGATGCTCGCGCAGGGCGGTGTCGGTGTCGGTGAAGATCACGCCCTGGCGGGTGAGCTCATCATTGATCTTCTGGTACACCACTTCGGATTCGTACTGCGCCGCGACGCCGGCGACGAGGCGTTCCTTCTCGGCCTCGGGGATGCCCAGGCGGTCGTAGGTCTTGCGGATGTCGTCGGGCAGGTCCTCCCAGCTGGTGGCCTGCTTGTCGACGGACCGCACGAAGTACTTGATCTGGTCGAAGTTGAGGTGCGACAGGTCGGCCCCCCACGTGGGCATCGGCTTGCGCTCGAAGTCCTTCAGGCCCTTGAGTCGCTTGGCGAGCATCCATTCGGGCTCGTGCTTCAGCGCCGAGATGCCGCGGACGACGTCCTCCGACAGGCCGCGCTTGGCGGCGGCACTGTAGGCATCCGAATCGTGCCATCCGTACTTGTAGGTGTTGAGGTCCTCAGCCAGCTGGTCCGCGGTGGACTGGCTGGCTCCCGGGCCGGTGCCGACTGGCCCTGTATCGAGCTGCGTCATGCGCTTGTTGCCTCTCGGTTGTTATCTGTCGCTCGGTGGTTTTCTACCGCTCGCTTGCGTTCTCGTGGCGTGTGTTCGATCACCATCTCGTGGTCGATTACAACGATGTCCAGCGGAATGTTGGTGGTGCACACGCCATCGCCGTGCGCGATGGTTGCCAGCCGCTGGACGCGGGTACCGAGGAGCCGCGAGAACATCTGCGTCTCGGCCTCGCACAATTGGGGGAACTCGGCGGCCACGTGGGCCACCGGGCAGTGGTGCTGGCACAGCTGCGCGCCGGCAGGGGCCTCATCGACCTTCGTGACGTAGCCGTCGTCGTTGAGTGCGCTGGCCAGCGCCTCGACGGGATCGGCCAGCGGATGCGCGGCGCGATAGCCGCGGTAGCGCTGTTCGACGTCGACGTAGCGCTTCTCACCCAGCTTGGTGACCGCGTCGGCACCCATCGTCTCCACGAGCACGCGCAGCGCCTGCATCGCCAGGTCGTCATAGGCCTGGTTGAACGCCGAGCGCCCCAGGTCGGTCAGCTGGAAGGTCTTGGCCGGGCGCCCGCGCCCCCGACTCGGCTGCTGGTCGGGCTGGTTCTCGACCACCTGGCCGCCCTTGATCAGCCCCGTCAGGTGGCGGCGCACTGCGGTGGGCGTGATAGAGAGCCGACAGGCCAGGTCGGGCGCCGTCATGGCCCCCTCGCTCAGCAGCAGGTGCAGCACCTGATGACGGGTGGACAGGTCGCCGTTGGGGCGCTCCGCTCCGAGCTCCGTCATGTTTTTCACAACACCATTGTTGCCGAAATCATCGCCGGATCAAAACGCTTTCGCCCAGCGCCTTCCCCCGAGCCGGATCCGAGGGCCGCCGGGGCCGTCGTCGGGCCCGGCCACACACGGCCCCGGACAGCCTATTCCCTCCCGATTCCGAGCACGAGTCGGCCTTCCCCACGACGCCGTCGACGCCCGATCACCCCATGGCACGAGCCTTGACGCAGGATCGCTCCTGTGTCACTGTATTGGTGTACTAATACAGCAGGGAGGCGTTATGGGCTTCGACACCACGAGTCCACTGTGGATCCAGCTGGTGGACCGCCTGCAAACCCGCGTGGTTGCCGGCCAATGGGCTCCGGGGCAGAAGATCCCGAGCGTGCGCGAGCTCGCCGTGGAGTTCGGGGTGAACCCGAACACCGTGCAGCGGGCCCTGTCCGAGCTTGATCGGCTGGGACTCACCGCCACCGAACGAACGTCCGGGCGCTTCGTGACCGCCGACCGCCAGCAGGTCGCCCAACAGCGGCTCCGGCTGGCCACCGGAGCGGTCGACGGGGCCATCGACGTGCTTGCCGGACTCGGACTCGACCGCGACACGGCCATCGAGCTGTTCGGTTCCCGTTGGGATGACATCCAGAAGGAGGAGAAATGACCACAGCACTCAGCGTTCATGCACTGACCAAGGTCTACGGCCGGGTGAGGGCACTCGACGGGCTGGACCTCGACCTGGAGCCGGGCCACATCGTGGGGCTGATGGGCGACAACGGCGCGGGCAAGACCACCCTGCTCAAGGTCCTGGCCGGAGTCACCGCCGATTGGCAGGGAGAGGTGAGCCTGCATGGCCAGCCCCCGGGTGCCGCCACCAAGCAGTTCGTCTCCTTCCTGCCCGACCAGTCGTTCCTGCCCGACTGGCAACGGCCCGCCGACGCGATCGCCCGGTACGCCGATTTCTTCGCCGATTTCGACGCGGATCGGGCCCACGATCTCATCGACTTCTACCGCCTGCCGACCGACCGGCGACTCAAGGAGATGTCGAAGGGCATGCGCGAGAAGGTGCAGATCGCCCTGGCCATGGCCCGACGCGCGAAGGTCTACCTGCTCGACGAACCGGTGGGCGGCGTCGATCCCGCGGCGCGTTCCATCCTCATGGAGGGCATCCTCAAGCACTTCGAACCGGACCAGTTGCTGGTCATCTCCACCCATCTCATCCACGACCTCGAACCCGTGATCGACACCGTCGTCTTCCTGCACCAGGGCCGCCTGCGCCTGCAGGGCGACGCCGACGAGCTGCGCGCGGCCAACAAGACCGACCTCGAGGGCCTCTTCCGAAAGGTGTACCTGCCATGATCGCCAAGCTGTGGAAGCATGAATGGCTGGACAATCGCCGCACCCTGCTGGGCGTGGCCGGTGCCTCGGCACTCGTCTCGCTGCTGGCCAGCGCCGGGGTGGCGCTCGGGCTGCCCGACTACGGATTCAGCTTCATTGCCGGTGCCGTCGCGGTGGCCCTTCCGGCGGTGGTCACCGTCCTGCTCCTGTGGTCGTACTGGAAGACGATGTACGGCAGGCTCGGGTATTTCACCGGGACGATCCCGGTGCGGGGGCGCGTCGTGTTCGCCGCGAAGCTCACGTTCACCCTCGCGGCCTGCGTCCTCGCCGCGCTGGAGGGCGTGGCGCTGTTCCTGGTGCTCATGATTGCCCGGGAGCGCGAGTGGACCACCCCGGCCGCACTGATGGCCGATTTCTGGAAGCTGCTCACCGGCGCCCCACATGTCGGATTGTGGGTGCTGGCGCTGGTCGTGGTGGAGCTGGCCTGCATGCTCGTTCAGCTCGTCGCCGGCATCTCCATCGGCCAGGGCCCGCACCTGGTGCGCCAGGGCGTCGCCGGCTCGGTGATCGTGCTCATCGCGCTCTACCTGGTGAACCAGCTGACGAACCTGGCGTCCATGGTCCTCATCCCGGCCAGCCTGCGGATCGGCGGGCCCGAGGCCGGCCACGTGGTCTGGTCGCCCATGCTGGGCGGGCTGTTCAACGGATCGTTCCACTCCGGGGCGTCCGCCGACCTGCTGGGCCTCGGGTTCATTCCGGTGACGATCGTGCTCACCGCCGTGGTGGCCTGGCTGGCCGTCCGTTCGATCGAACGGCACACCTCCCTGCGCTGACCCACGCCCGGTCCACACACCCGGTCCAGACATCGGAGAGGGGCGCCACAGTGATGGTGGCGCCCCTGCCCGATGTACCGATGTAGCCCATGTACCGATGAAGCCGACATGTCCTGCGACGACGGGTCCGACCGGAGGCTGGTCCCCCGTCTCAGGCAGCCAGCGACAGATGTGCCGCGACCGAGGACACGAAGTCCGCGTGGATGCGCCGATCCGGGGTGAGTTCCGGATGGAAGGCAAGCGCCGTGATGGCTCCCTGTCGCACGCCGACGACCCGGTCGTCGACCTGCGCGATCACCTCGACGCCGGCGCCGACCTGTTCAATGACCGGTGCACGGATGAACACGGCCTCGACGTCCTCCCCGACCCCCTTCACCGACAATGAAGTCTCGAAGGACGCCAGCTGGCGTCCGAAGGCATTGCGTCGGGCACGCACGCGCAGCACCTGGAGGGTCTGTTGCCCGGGCGCCGCATCGGTCAGCTCGTCGCTGAGGAGCAGCAGTCCGGCACACGTGGCCAGCGTGGGAAGCCCACCAGCCACGGCCGCCTTCAGGGGTGCGGCCAGGCCGAAGGCCCGCGACAGCTTGTCGAGCACGCTCGACTCCCCACCGGGCACGACGATGCCGTCCAGTCCCCCGAGCTCCTCGGAGCGGCGCACGAGGCGAGTGCGCGCCCCGCACTGCTGGAGGGCGGCGACATGTTCAGAGACCCCGCCCTGGAGGGAGACGACCCCGATCAGTGGGGCCCCGGTCACTACTGGGGAATCAGCCATCGGCTCACCAGCCCCGGTCGGCCAGGTGGTGGGGTGCCGGCAGATCGGCCACGTTGATGCCGACCATGGCCTCGCCGAGGTCGTGGGAGACCTCCGCGATCGCCTTGGGATCGTCATAGAGCGTGGTGGCCTTCACGATCGCTGCGGCGCGCTTCGCCGGATTCCCCGACTTGAAGATGCCCGAACCCACGAACACCCCTTCGGCACCCAGCTGCATCACGAGCGCGGCATCGGCCGGCGTCGCCACTCCGCCCGCCACGAACAGCACCACCGGCAGCTTGCCGGTCTCTGCCACCTCGCGCACCAGGTCGTAGGGCGCCTGCAGTTCCTTGGCGGCCACATACAGCTCGTCGTGCGTCAGGGAATGGAGCCGGTTGATCTCATCGCGGATCGTGCGGATGTGCTTGACGGCCTCGGAGACGTCGCCGGTGCCGGCCTCGCCCTTGGAGCGGATCATCGCAGCACCCTCGGTGATGCGCCGCAGGGCCTCACCCAGGTTGGTGGCACCACAGACGAAGGGGACGTCGAAGTTCCACTTGTCGATGTGGTTGGCGTAGTCAGCGGGCGACAGCACCTCGGACTCGTCCACATAGTCCACGTTGAGGGCCTGCAGCACCTGGGCCTCGACGAAGTGGCCGATGCGCGCCTTGGCCATCACGGGGATCGAGACGGCGGCCTGGATCTGCTCGATCAGTCCGGGATCGCTCATGCGGGCCACGCCGCCCTGCGCACGGATGTCGGCGGGTACGCGTTCCAGGGCCATCACGGCGCTGGCGCCGGCCTCCTCGGCGATCCTGGCCTGCTCGGCGGTGACCACGTCCATGATCACACCGCCCTTGAGCATGTCGGCGAGGCCGCGCTTCACGCGGGTGGTGGCTGTCGTCTCTTGTGTCATGGACGCCATTCCACCGCGACAAGCGGACCATTACAAGATCCACATGCAGCCAGTTCGAATGGACCACTTTCACCGGACGGTGCAAGACTTGCCCCATGCGCGGTCAACTCGTGATCGACCTTCCCCTGCACCTGGACACCTCCGGCGACCTCGGCCTGACGGCCCAATTGGTGGTCGGGCTGCGCGGGTTGATCGACCAGGGGCGGCTGCACCACGACGACGAGTTGCCCTCGACGCGGGCGCTGGCCGCGAGCCTGTCCGTCGCGCGGGGGACGGTGGTCGCGGCCTACGACCAGCTCCAGGCCGAGGGATATCTCACCTCCAGGCCTGGCTCGGGCACCCGCGTGGCCGCAGTGGACGCCCGCCGGCCGGTGGCAGGCCCGTCCGCGCCGGCGCCTCCCGCACCCCAACCCGACGGCCGGGCCATTGACCTGCGCCCGGGCACCCCGGATGTATCGGCCATCGTCTCGCCGCCGTGGCGCCGCGCCTGGCGCGAGGCGACGAACGACCCCCGCCCACTCATCGACGCCCGCGGGCTGCCCTCGCTGCGCCATGAGATCGCCGAGCACCTGCGCCTCATGCGCTCGCTGGTCCGCCCGTCCGACCAGGTGCTGGTCACCTCCGGGGCACGCGAAGGCCTCGCCCTGCTGCTGGCGGCGCTGGCCCGCCGCGGTGAGCGTCCCCCGCTGGTGGGACTGGAACGTCCCGGGCATCCCGCGCTGGCCGCGATCCCCACCGCCATGGGCCTGCCGACGATCGCGCTGCGCACCGACGACCGGGGACTGGTGACCGAGGAGCTCCCCGAGGCCGGCTCCCCCACGAGCCACGGGCCCGATGTGCCCACACCTGATGTCATCGTGGTGACACCGAGCCACCAGTACCCCTATGGCGGGTCGTTGTCGATCACCCGCCGCCAACAGCTGCTCGGCTGGGCCGCACGCACCGGGGCCATCGTCGTGGAGGACGACTATGACTCCGAGCTGCGCTATGTGGGCATGCCCCTGCCCGCGCTGGCCACCCTCGACGACCCGGTCCGGGGCAGGGTGGTGCTGCTGGGCACCTTCTCGACGGTGCTGACCCCCGCCGTGGCCACCGGCTACCTGTCGGTGCCCCAACGCCTCGCGCCCCTCGTGGCGGGCCATCGCGCGATCTTCGGTTCCCCGGTGCCGGCACTGGGACAGCAGGCCCTGTCGAACTACCTGGCCAGTGGCGAGCTGCGGCGCCACATCCAGCGGATGCGCCGCGAGTACCGGCGCCGCCGGGAACTCATCGTGGCGGCCTTCCGCGATGCTCCCCACGCCCGACTCACGGACATGTCGGGCGGGCTGCAGGCCGTGCTGCGCACCAACGTCCCGGGCTCCCGGATCACCCGGCGGCTGGCGGCCCGGGGCGTGCTGGTCAGCGACCTGGCCCAGTTCTGGGGGCCCCATGCCCCGGCGATGGACGGCATCGTCTTCGGTTTCGGGTCGGTGGACACCCCGACCCTGCGCCACGTGCTGCCGATCATCCGCCGGGCCTGCTCATGATCCGGTGCCCCGCTGACGTGCCACCCCGCCGACCTGCCACCCCGCCGACCTGCCACCGGGCCGACCAGCCGCGTGGCCCGGTCCCTGACGCCGACATGACCGGCGAACTGCCAACAGGACAATCAAACAGCGGGCCTTAGTAGGGTGAGGACGTGAACTCCACACATCGAAGCTCGGCGAAATCCAAGCAGACCCCGCCGGCGCAGTCCGCACCCCTGACGCCACCCGTGCCGTGGGTCAATCCCCTGATCGATCCCGAAGACCGTCGCATGCCCCGCATTGCGGGCCCCTGTGCGCTGGTCTTCCTCGGCGTCAGCGGCGACCTGTCACGCAAGAAGCTGCTGCCGGCCGTCTACGACCTGGCCAATCGTGGCCTGTTGCCGCCGGGGTTCGGCCTGGTCGGTGTGGCGCGTCGCGACTACACCGACGCCCAGTTCGCCGAGATCGTCAAGCAGGATGTGCGCGAGAATGCTCGCACGCCCTTCCGCGAGGAGACCTGGAAGCAGTTGGTCACCGGGATCCGCTTCGTGTGGGGTGACTTCGACGACGAGGGCACCTTCAAGCGCCTGCGGTCCACCCTCGATGAGCTCGACAACAGGCAGGGCGCCGACGGCAACCATGCGTTCTACCTGTCCGTGCCACCGCGGATGTTCGAGGTGGTCGTCGACCAGCTGGAGAAGTTCGGCATGGTGGACCAGTCGCAGGGCTGGAAGCGCGTGGTGATCGAGAAGCCGTTCGGCCACGACCTGGCCAGTGCGAAGGACCTCTACCGGGCGGTGTCGAAGGCCTTCCCGCCCGAGTCGGTGTTCCGGATTGACCACTACCTGGGCAAGGAGACGGTGCAGAACCTGCTGGCCCTGCGCTTCGCCAACCAGATGTTCGAACCGATCTGGAACAACAACTACGTGGGCCATGTGCAGATCACGATGGCCGAGGACATCGGCATCGGCGGTCGCGCCGGCTACTACGACGGCATCGGCGCGGCCCGTGACGTGATCCAGAACCACCTGCTGCAGCTGATGGCGCTGACCGCCATGGAGGAGCCCAACAGCTTCGAGGCCAACCAGATCTCGATCGAGAAGCAGAAGATCCTCGCCGCGGCCACCACTCCGCGCAACCTCGACATCCACACCGCCCGCGGCCAGTACGCCGAGGGCTGGCAGGGTGGGCAACTGGTGCCCGGATACCTGCAGGAGAAGGGCATCCCCGCCGATTCGCACACCGAGACCTATGCGGCCATCCGGGTGGACCTGGGCACCCGGCGCTGGGCCGGCGTGCCGTTCTACCTACGGGCCGCCAAGCGCATGCCGCGGCGCGTCACGGAGGTGGCACTGGTGTTCAAGCGGGCACCCCACCTGCCCTTCACCAACACCGAGACCAGCGAACTGGGCACCAATGCCCTGGTGATGCGCATCCAGCCCAACGAGGGCGTGTCAATGCACTTCGGCGCCAAGGCGCCGGCGACGGCCATGGAGATCCGCCAGGTGAGCATGGACTTCGCCTATGCCGATTCGTTCAACGAGTCGATCCCCGAGGCCTACGAGCGGCTCATCCTTGACGTGCTGCTCGGTGAGCCGCCCCTGTTCCCCCGCCAGGAAGAGGTGGAGCTCAGCTGGCAGTTGCTCGATCCGGTGCTCCAGCACTGGGCCGAACAGGGCCCGCCCGAGCAATATGCGTCGGGTACCTGGGGCCCGAACTCGGGCATCGACATGCTCAAGCACGATGGCTTCACCTGGCGCAGGCCGTAGGAGACCGATCATGATCATCGAACTCACCAATACGAATTCGTCGGAGATTGCCGACGCCGCCATGAACGCCCGTCGCAGCACCGGACTGGCGTCCGGCCTGGTGATGACGCTCATCGTCGTCAGCACCCCGCAGCAGTACACCCGCGCCTTCGATTCGGCCCAGGCGACTGCCGCGGAGCATCCGTCGAGGATCCTCATGGTGGTGAACAGCAAGTCGACCAAGACCGCCATGGACGCCGAGATCCGCGTCGGCGAGGGCGTGCCCGGCGACATCATCACCCTGCGCCTGGCCGGCGAGCTCGTGGGCCGTGGCGACTCCGTGGTGCTCCCCCTGCTGCTCCCCGACCTGCCGGTGGTGGCCTGGTGGCCCGGACGCGGCACCGAGTTCCCCGCACAGGATCCGATCGGACGCATGGCGGATCGGCGCATCACCGACGCCACCAACGCCGACGACCCCGTCGGCACCCTGGTGGCCCGCGCCCGCGGCACCCACAGCGCCCAGGACACGGACCTGTCGTGGACCCGGCTCACGCGTTGGCGGGCCCTGGTGGCCTCGGCGCTGGACCAGTGCCGTCGCCCCGTGACCTCGGCGATCGTCGAGGCGGTGGAGGACAACGCGCCCGCCGCGCTGATGGCCGCCTGGCTCGACGTGCGACTGGGCGTTCCGGTGACGGTGAACACGTCCATGGGCCCGGGGATCACCGCGGTGCGCCTGGTCACCGACGCCGGCGAGGTGGCCGTACGTCGCGTGAAGAGCAGTGATGCCGAGTACATCGTGCCCGACCAGCCGCTGCGCACCGCTGCCCTGATCCGGCGCCCCGTGGTCGACCTGTTGTCCGAGGAGTTCCGCCGGCTGGGACCCGATGACTCCTATGAGCGCGCCCTCAACCGGTTGGGAGAGCGAGCCGGATGATGGCGCCGCCCATGACGAGCGCACCGCGCGTGCTGCGTTACCTGGACAACGAGGAGTTGACCACAGGTGCCGGCACGCTGCTGGTGTCGGCCCTGGCCGAGATGCAGCGCCGTCAGGAATATGTGAACCTCTGCCTGTCGGGCGGGCCCACCGTGCTGTCGGCGCTCACCCACTTCGCGGCGTTGGCGCGCACCGGTGCCTTCGATGCCTCCCGGCTGCAGCTGTGGTGGGCCAGCGAACGCTTCGTCACCACCACCGATCCGGTACGCAACTCCGTGCAGGCCCTCAGCATCCTGGCCGGCGCCGTCACCCTGGTGCCCTCCCAGATCCACGCCATGCCCTCACGCACCGGCAAGACCGACCCGGACGATGCCGCCTATGCCTACGCGAAGGACATCGGCGACACCCAGTTCGACATCACCATGCTGGAGTTGGGCGACGACGGCCACATTGCCTCGATCTTCCCCAACCACCCCAGCTATGCGGTGCAGTCGACCACCACCCTGCAGGCTGTGGGGGTGGCCGATGCGCCCATGGATCCCCCCGAGCGGGTGACCCTGACCCTGCCGGCCATCAATCGTTCGCGCCAGGTGTGGATGCTCGCCTCCGGAGCGACCAAGCAGGACGCGCTGGCCGGATCGCTGCGCGGCGAGTCCCGCTACCCTGCCAGCCAGGCCCACGGGGCCGACTGGACACTGTGGTTCGCCGATCAGGACGCCGCCGGGGAGCTCCCCTGCTTTCGTTGCGATCTGTGAATCCCCCACGCTGAGGCCCCGCCGGTAACCCTGCGGACAAGCCCGCACCGGGGAGAATCCCCCCTCGCGCTGCGGCGCCCTGCGCAGGGGTGCTGCGACCCGGCACACAGGACAGTTGGCCCGGACGCGGTTCGGCCCGACGCAGCGCAGCGGAGTTGGACACAGCACAACCAGACACGGCGCAGTAGGACACAGCGCAGCCAGACTCAGCGCAACCGGACTCAGCGCCGCCGGACGCAGTTCGGCCCGGACACTGGCATATCACCGTGGTGTCCGGGCCGAACCGTTTGTACTGGCCTGTGGGGGCTCTGCGTCCCTAGTAGATGACCTCACCGCGGTCGCGGCGGTCCTTCAGGTGCGCCAGCGCCTCCGACAGGATCGCCTGGGCCTCCTTGTCGCTGCGACGCTCCTTCACATAGGCGAGGTGCGTCTTGTACAGCTGCGTCTTCGGCGGCGGCGGCGGGTTCTTGGGGTCCCGATTGGCCGGGAGACCGCACTTCATGCACTCCCAGTCATCGGGAACGGCGGCCTCGGAGGCGAATGAGGGACGCGTCACATGGCCGTGCGCGCAGTAATAGGAAACCTGGATGCGGGGTGCGACCTCGCCGCGCTCCGCCTCCCCCATGGGACCTGCACCGACACGGCTGCCGCGGATAGCGCTGCCACTTGACACTGGATTGTGCTCCTTGCTGAGTCTTGATGAATTCAGACTTCAAGAATGAAGCCTACAAGGGGGGGTTGACGGTCAGCCGATGTGCTTGTAGAGCACAAGCAGGCCGAGGATGCAGGCAACCCACAGAAGACCGATGATGACGGTGAGCCGATTGAGCATTCGCTCCGCTGCCGAGGTGCCACCTGTGGAGGTGGACATTCCACCGCCGAACAGGTCACCCATGCCACCACCCTGACTGCGGTGGAGCAGGATGAACGCCGTGAGCACGAAGCTGAGGACAATGAGGACGATCGACAGGGTAATCGTCGGCCACGTCATAAGTGGAACTAGCATCACTTGGCAATGTTAACCCACCGTGGCGGTTTACCCGAACCGACGCTGTGCCACCACGGGCCGGGAAAGGGCCCGACAGCGCCGTGGCTGCCGGGCCCCTCACACAGTGATCGGGCAGCTGATCAGGCCTGTGCCATCGCGTAGAAGCGCACGATGGCGGCGAAATCATCGGCCTTGAGGCTGGCGCGACCGACCAGTGCGCCGTCGATGTCGGGCTTCGCCATGATGGCCGCCACGGTGCCGGGCTTCACGGAGCCGCCGTACTGGATGCGCACGGCGTCCCCGGTCGGGGCGTCGTACAGGTCCGCCACGGCGGCACGGATGGCGCCGCAGACCTCCTGGGCGTCCTCGGGGGTCGCCACCTCGCCGGTGCCGATGGCCCAGATGGGCTCATAGGCGATCACCAGGGAGGCAGCCTGCTCGGCCGTGATGCCGGCCAGCGCGCCGGTGACCTGGGCCAACACGTGCTCGACGTGCTTGCCGGCCTTGCGCACCTCCAGGCTCTCGCCCACGCAGATGATCGGCGTCAGGCCGGCGTCGAGGGCCTTGCGGGCCTTCGCGTTGACGACCTCGTCGGTCTCGGCGTGGTACTCGCGCCGCTCCGAGTGCCCGACGACCACATAGCTGCAACCCAGCTTGGTGAGCATCGACGAGCTGATGTCGCCGGTGTAGGCGCCGTCATCGTGGGGCGACAGGTCCTGCGCGCCGTAGACGATCGGCAGCTTGTCGCCCTCGACGAGCGTCTGCACGGTGCGCAGGGCGGTGAACGGCGGGATCACCACGCATTCGGACTGCTCGGGGTCGTACCCCTTGTCGGCCAGCGTGAACGCCAGCTTCTGCACCAGACCGACGGCGTCGATGTGGTTCAGGTTCATCTTCCAGTTGCCCGCCATGATCGGCTTGCGTGCCATGCTTAATTCTCCTTGTCCAGGACTGCCAGACCCGGCAGTTCCTTGCCCTCCAGATACTCCAACGAAGCGCCACCGCCCGTGGAGATCCAGCTGAACTGATCATCGGTGTATCCGAACTTGCGTACTGCTGCGGCCGAGTCGCCGCCGCCGATCACGCTGAATGCGTCGCCGGTGGCCAGTGCCCTGGCGATCGCCCTGGTGCCGTTGGCGAGCTCATCGATCTCCGAGACGCCCGCGGGCCCGTTCCAGAACACGGTCCTGGCGCCGGCGATCTGCTCGGCGAACAGCTTCTCGGTCGCGGGACCGATGTCGAGGCCCTCCTGGTCGGCGGGGATGTCGTCGACCGACACCACCGAGACCGGGCCGTCGACGGTGCGGGCGTCCAGGTCCATGCCCTTTGCCACGCGCACGTCCACGGGCAACAGGATCGACTTGCCGGCCGCCTTGGCGTCGGCCAGGTAGCCACGGCAGGCGTCGACCTTCGAGGCGTCGAGGATCGATCCGCCGACCTGCTTGCCCTGGGCCCTGAGGAATGTGTACGCCATGCCGCCGACAATGATCAGGGTGTCGGCCACCTTGAGCAGGTTGTCGATGACGGCCAGCTTGTCGGCCACCTTCGCGCCGCCCAGCACCACCACATAGGGGCGCTCGGGGTCGTGGGTGATCTTCGACAGCACCGACACCTCCTTGCCCACCAGTTCACCGGCCGCGCTCGGCAGCAGCTTGGCGATGTCGTAGACGCTCGCCTGCTTGCGATGCACCACGCCGAAGCCATCGGAGACGAAGTAGTTGCCCAGCTCGGCGTACTTCTTGGCCAGCTCCATGCGCTCGGCGTCGTCCTTGCTGGTCTCGGCGGGCTCGAAGCGCACATTCTCGACCAGGGCGATCTCGCCGTCGTTGAGGTTCGCCGAGGCCTTCAGCGCCGACAGCCCGACGGTGTCGGTGGCGAACTCGACGTGCTGGCCGAGCAGGTCGGCGAGCCGCTTGGCGACCGGGGCCAGCGACAGCTTGGGGTCGCGCTTGCCCTTGGGGCGGCCCAGGTGGGCCATCGCGGTGACGCGGGCACCCTGGCCCAGCAGTGCCTCGAGGGTGGGCAGCGCTGCCCTGATACGTCCGTCGTCGGTGATTTCCTCACCCTTGAGTGGCACATTGAAGTCGCAGCGGATGACGACGCGCTTGCCGCGCAGGTCACCGAGATCCGAAAGGGTTCTCACTGTTCATCTCCTGAAAACTGGTGGTTGATGTTGTCGATGGTGGACGCCGGCCCACCGGCCGATCGTGCAGGATCGGGAGCCCGGTGGTCACGCCCCGATACCCACACAGGGCGCGCCAGCCGAAGCCAGCACGCCCTGTGTGATCACGGTATTGAGTTGTGGATCAGAGCTTGTCGGCAACCAGCTCGGTGATGTCCACCAGGCGGTTGGAGTAGCCCCACTCGTTGTCGTACCAGCTCAGCACCTTCACCAGGTTGCCAATGACCTTGGTCTCGCTGGCATCGAAGATGCTCGAGTGCGGGTCAGTGACGATGTCGGTGGAGACGATCGGGTCCTCGGTGTAGGCCAGGATGCCCTTGAGCGGGCCCTCGGCGGCCTTCTTGACGGCGGCGTTGATCTCCTCGACGGTGACCTCGCGACCCGGGATGAAGCTCAGGTCGGTCAGCGAGCCGGTGGGAACCGGTACGCGGACGGCCAGGCCATCGAACTTGCCCTTGAGGGCCGGAATCACCAGGGCAACGGCCTGGGCGGCACCGGTCTTCGTCGGGATCAGGTTGATCGCGGCAGCGCGGGCGCGACGCAGGTCCTTGTGCGGGGCGTCGAGCAGGCGCTGGTCGCCGGTGTAGGCGTGGATCGTGGTCATGACGCCACGCTCGATGCCGAACTCATCCTCGAACACCTTGGCCAGCGGGGCCAGGCAGTTCGTGGTGCAGGACGCATTGCTGATGATGTTGTGCTTGGAGGTGTCGTACTCCTGCTCGTTGACGCCGATCACGAACGTGGCGTCGACATTCTTGGCGGGAGCCGAGATGATGACCTTCTTGGCGCCGGCCGCGATGTGGGCCTTGGCCTTCTCGCCATCAGTGAACAAGCCGGTCGACTCGACGACGACCTCGACGCCGAGATCCTTCCACGGAAGGTTCGCGGGGTCGCGCTCCTCGCACACCTGGATCTTGTGTCCATCAACGGTGATCGAGTTGTCGTCGTAGGTGATCTCGCCCGGGAAACGGCCGAGGATCGAGTCGTACTTCAGCAGATGGGCCAGCGTCTTCGTGTCGGTCAGATCGTTCACGGCGACGATGTCCAAGTCCGCCTTCTGATCCACCATCGCACGGAAGAAGTTACGGCCAATGCGGCCGAAACCGTTGATACCAACCTTGACGGTCATATAGACGATCCCTTCACGGTTCTTAAGTCTGTGCTCAGGCATCAGACAGGTGTTGTTGACAACCTCCAGCCTATCCGTGCGGGAGCCTGCAAGGAATGGTGCGGAGCAAACAATCAGTCGGTTGAACGTTGTTGCTCACGCAACAACCGGGTCTGCAACGGACTGCAGCACTCCTGTACCGCAAATACCAGCCCAATGCCAGCGACGAGCGTAGCCAGCAGCGTGATCAGCATGTCGGGACGCTGCGTGATCAGGGGTCCGGTGAACGGGAACTGGAAGGCCAATCCGGCCAGGGCGGGCATCACGGTGGCGACGACCACCGGGACGAGCACCTCCCGGCGACGGATCGCCGTCAGCAGGCCGCGCGGGGCCCCGGCGACCGACAGGGTGCGGGCGTCCCCGATGCGGTCCAGGATCTTGG
Organism: Propionibacterium freudenreichii subsp. freudenreichii; assembly: GCF_000940845.1. NCBI lineage: Bacteria > Bacillati > Actinomycetota > Actinomycetes > Propionibacteriales > Propionibacteriaceae > Propionibacterium > Propionibacterium freudenreichii. Next base: position 1,626,978 of record NZ_CP010341.1, read on the forward strand.
CGGCCTGGTTGAGTCCCGACGACACCGCCGTGAGCAGGAAGGCGATGGACAGCGTCAACAGCACGCCCTGGCGCATGTCGCCCAGCAGCACGACCATGTCCTGGTCGGAGTCCGAACCGTTGCCGAACAGCGGCAGCATGGCGGTGAAGGAGGCGAGGAAGCTCGCCATCGACAACGCACCCACGGCCCGCCAGGTGGCCTTCGGTGCGTCGGCGATCCGCCGCCCGGCAATCAGCGAGGCCGCACTGTTGGCCCGCGATGCCATTGCATTGCCCAGCCACTGCACCAGCAACGGCCCCACGAAGTCGACCCCCGCGAGCAGCGCCGCCAGGGCGAGCACGATGGATCCGACGACCACCACGAAGCCGGTGTCGCTGATCAGCTGGCCGGCCACGGCCCAGCCCACGACGATCACCAGCGGAACGATCAGCCGGGCCTTCTTCAGCCCGGGGGCGGCCGTGCGCCGCACGACACCCAGCGGGGAGATCGCCACGCGCTGCAGGCCGATCACGGCCGAGGCAGTGGCGATCACCAGCACGGCGAGGCTGACCAGCCCCAGCCCGAGCGGCCCGATCCACATCGCTGCGGCGCTGAGCGCCTGCCCCTCGAAGTGCAGCGGCGACCACAGCGGCAGGGTGGCCAGGTAGACCACCGTGCCGCCCACCACGCCGACCAGGGCATGCCCGAATGCCTCGATGACGCCGATGGTGCGCACCTCGGCGGGACTGCCGCCCAGCAGCCGCACGATCGACAGCCGGCGCGCCCGGCGCAGCGCCCCCATCCGGGCCGCGGCCGCGCACAGCACCACGAGTGGCGCGATGAGCACCGCCCCCGCCAACATCGCCAGCAACACGTAGATGCCCGAATTGTCGGCCTGGAAGCGGTTCGATGGATGACGGTCGTGGTCGACGAAGACCATGACCCCTGCGGCGACCGACAGGGCGAGCGCCTGCACGACGGCGTACGCCACGACGGACAACACGGTGAGCACCCCGCGCGCATCACGGGCCGAACCCCCACGGCCGGGGCGCGTCACGAGCGCGGCGACCCTGACAAGTGATTGCGGCCTCATCGCAGTGACTCCCCCGGGGTCATGCCGGCTTCCGTGGCGGTGTCGGCGATGATGTGGCCATCACTCATCGTGACCGTCCGCGAACACCACGCCGCCACACCCGGATCATGGGTCACCATCACCAACGATGCCCCATTTGCTGACACAGAACTCGTCAGCACTTCCATCACCTCCCGGCCGGTGCCCTGATCCAATGCACCCGTCGGCTCATCAGCAAAGACCACCCCCGGTCCATGCACCAACGCCCGGGCAATTGCCACCCGTTGCGCCTGTCCACCCGAAAGTTGGCCCGGACGCCGTTGCTCAATCCCGGCCAGGCCGAACCGGCCCAGCCACTCATGGGCCCGCGCCACGGCCTCGCGACGGGACAGACCCGCCATGATCAACGGCAGCGCCACGTTCTCCTCGTTTGTCAGCTCCGGCAATAGCTGGCCGTCCTGGAAGACAAAGCCAAAGGACGACAACCGCAGAGCACTGCGTTCGGCATCCGATAGCGCTCGGATGGACCCTCCCTTGAGGAGGACATCCCCCTCGTCCGGAAGCAGGATGCCCCCAAGCACATGCAGGAGGGTCGATTTTCCGCAGCCAGAGGGTCCCATCACGGCCACGGTTTCGCCGTGCCGAATGGCCAGGTCAACACCAGCCAGTGCGGAGACCGGCCCATAGTTCTTGACCAGGCCTACGGCGCTCAGAACGTCGCGTGGATCATCGGGACTCATCATGGACCCAACGATTCACGCCACGACCCTCACCGCGCATCAGGCCCCGGGTGGATCCTCGGGTACTACCGCTCGGTGAGCATCTCCGGCGTCAGCGCCGCCTCGGTCGTAGGGACGCCACGATCGGTGGCGGTCTTGTCGGCCAGCGCGAGGAGCCGGCGGATGCGTCCGGCCACCGCGTCCTTGGTGAGGGGCGGGTCATTGAGGTGCCCCAACTCCTCGAGGCTCGCCTGGCGGTGCGCCAGGCGCAGTTCGCCGGCCGCCCGCAGGTGATCGGGAGCGTCATCCCCGAGGATCTCCAGGGCGCGTTCCACCCGGGCGCTGGAGGCCACGGCGGCGCGAGCCGAGCGCCGCAGGTTGGCGTCGTCGAAGTTGGCGAGCCGGTTGGCGCTGGCACGCACCTCCCGGCGCATCCGGCGTTCCTCCCAGGCGAGCACGGACTCGTGAGCCCCCATGCGGGTGAGCAACGCCGAGATCGCGTCGCCGTCGCGCACCACGACCCGATCCATCTGGCGCACCTCGCGCGCCTTGGCACTGATTCCCAGGCGACGTGCGCAGCCGACCAGCGCCAGGGCGGCCTCTGAGCTGGGACAGGTGACCTCCAGGCCCATGGAACGGCCCGGCTCCGTCAATGAGCCCCGGGCCAGGAAAGCCCCGCGCCAGGCGGCGACCTGGTCCTGCATGGATCCACCGACCACCTGGGCGGGCAGTCCCCGCACGGGACGCCGGTGCTGGTCGATCAGCCCGGTCCGACGTGCCAGAGCCTCACCGTGGCGCACCAGGCGCACCACATAGCGGGTGCGCCGACGCAGCCCGGAGGCATTGACCACCACCACCTCGGAATCGAAGCCGTAGAGCTCCGCGAGCGCGGTGCGCAACCGCCTGGCCGCGTTGCCAGAATCCAGTTCGGCCTCGATGACGATGTGGCCACTCACCACGTGGATGCCGCCGGCGAAACGCAGCATGGCGGCCACCTCGGCGGCACGCGCCTCGGGCTTCAGCTCCCCAACGGTCGCCAGCTCCGCCTTCACCTGCTGTGTCAGTGCCATCAATCTGTCCTCGTTGTCCTTCTCGTCGTCACCAATGGGGCTCTCACATCTCAAGGTCTGCCTCGGCGCCGCCCATCACCTCGCGGTAGACGGCGGCGAGCCTCAACCGATCATGCCGTGCCGTGTGGTCGTGCATCGCCACATCATCCACGACGAGATCGGCCCCGAGCGTTGCACATGTCTCGGCCAACGCCGCATCCGAGGCGGCGAAGGCCTCGTCGGCGACCACTGTATTGAGTCGCAGGCCGGGAGCATGCTCGGCGATCAGTTCGATGTGGCGGCTGGGCGAGAAGCCGGCGGTCTCCAACCCCGAGGTCACATTGAGCGTCAGGATCTTGTGGGCCGGGCTGGCGATGATGGCGGCCGCCAGCTGCGGGATGAGCAGATGCGGCAACACGGAGGTGAACCACGAGCCGGGCCCCAGCACGATGTAGTCGGCCCGCTCGATGGCGGTGAGCGCCTGCGGGCAGGCGGGCGGGTCGGCGGGCAGCAGGCGGATCGCCTGCACCCGGCCGTTGGTGGAGGCCACCATGTGCTGGCCACGCAGCACGTGCACCTCGTTGGGGAATTCGACCTCCAGGCCGAGCACGTCCGCCTCGATGTTCAACGGCTCGGTGGAGGCCGGCAGCACCCGTCCGCGCGCATCGACGAGCTCCCCGACCAGACCCAGGCCCCGGACCGGGTCGCTGATCGCCTGCCAGACGCCCTCGATGAGCAGGTTGCCCACCGCGTGGCCGTCCAACGGGCCCTCGGAACGGAACCGCGACTGCAGCACGGAGGCCCAGCGCCGTCCGTTGTGGTCGTCGCCACACAGGGCGGCCAGCGCCATGCGCAGGTCGCCCGGGGGAAGCCCGCCGAATTCCTCCCGGAGTCGTCCCGAACTGCCGCCATCATCGGCCACGGTCACCACGGCCGTCAGCTGATCGGTCACCTGCCGCAGCGCCGACAACGAGGCGGACAGGCCGTGGCCGCCGCCCAGCGCCACCACCGACGGCAGCTCGCCGCCGCTCATTCCAGCCCCAGGTCTCGGTGCAGGACGCTCACCTGCATGCCCCGGTGGCGCAGCCTGCCGGCCAGCGCCTCGCTGATGGCGGTGCTGCGGTGCTTGCCGCCGGTGCACCCGATGGCAAGGGTCACCTGCTGCTTGCCCTCGCGCAGGTATCCGGGCGTCACCACCTCGAAGAGGTGGTCGAGGGTGGTCAGGAACTCCTCCGCACCGGGCTGCTCCAGCACATAGTTGCTGACCTCCTTCGACAGGCCGGTCTGGGGCCGCAGCTCGGGTACCCAGTGCGGATTGGGCAGGAAGCGGACGTCGAAGACGAGGTCGGCGTCCAGCGGCACGCCATTCTTGAAGCCGAAGCTCATCACCTGCACGCGCAGGGTGTCGGCCACGTCGCCGCCATAGATGTGCGCAACCCGGGCGGTGAGCTGGTGCACATTGAGATTCGAGGTGTCGATCACCATGTCGGCGCTGGCCCGCAGGTCGGACAGCATGCGCCGTTCCTTGATGATGCCCTCCATGAGGCGGCCATCGCCCTGCAGCGGCAGCCGACGTCGGCTCGACTCCTGTCGGCGCACGATCACCTCATCGCTGGCCTCCAGGAAGACGATCTCCGGGGAGATGCCGTCGGCCTCCAGCTGGGTGAACACCATCGGCAGCTGCTCGAACATGTCGCGACTGCGCACGTCCAGGCCCACCGCGAGCCGGGTGAAGCCCGAGTTGTTGGCGGTGCCGATCAGCTGCGGCAGCATGCTCGGCGGCAGGTTGTCGACCACGAACCAGCCGAGGTCCTCCATGGCATGGGCGCAGGTGCGTCGGCCGGCGCCCGACAGACCGGTGATGATGACCGTGCGGGGATGCTTCGGAAGGCTGGGCGCCAATGTCTGGTTCACGCCCCAATTATTGCCGAGATGACGGCGGGTGCCCCGAAATGGAGCTTTTCGCCGTTCCGGCGGCGGGCCATGACGCATCCGTGCGCCCCGAGCGGGGTCGCCGTACGCTGCTCCATCCCGTCGGGCTCGTTCCCACCGGGACTCCTTCCCGTCGGGGCCCCTTCCCACCGACCAGCGGGCCGGCGCGCCCACCGGTCAGGCCGGTTGGCCGGCCCCGCTGGCGTCCTCGTGGGGGGCGGGACCCTCGCTGACGATCTCGCCGGTGGTCACGTTGATGGCCTGACCGGGCTGATCGGCACGCAATGCGTCCACGATGGCCTGCGCGGTCGCGGCGCCCAGGCCGGGCAGCTCGGCGATCTGGTCGACGGTGGCAGCCCGCAGCTTGCGCAGCGACCCGAAGTGGGACAGCACCGTCTTGCGGCGCACCGCACCCAGGCCGGGAACGTCATCCAACACGGATTCGACCATGGCCCGGGAGCGCCGCTGACGGTGGTGGGTGATGGCGAACCGGTGGGATTCATCGCGCACCCGCTGCAGCAGGTACAACCCCTCGGAGTCCCTGGGCAGGATCAGTGGGAAGTCCTGGTCGGGCAGCCAGACCTCCTCCAGGCGCTTGGCCAGGCCGATCACGCGCACCTCCGCCAGGCCCAGGGCGGTGATGGCGTTCTGGGCCGCCTCCACCTGCAGGGGCCCACCGTCGATCACCACGAGCGACGGGGCATAGGCAAACTTGAGGGGCTTGCCGGTCTCGGGGTCGATGAGCCCGGGCCCGCCCTGTCTGCTCGCCTCCTCCATGGCCCTGCGGTCGTTGATCAACCGGCTGAAGCGGCGGGTGAGCACCTCGTCCATGGCCCGCAGGTCGTCGGAGCCCTCGAAGCTCTTGATCACGAAGCGGCGGTATTCGCTGCGACGGCTCAGCCCGTCCTCGAAGACGACCATCGAACCCACCACCTGGGTGCCCTGCAGGTGGCTGATGTCATAGCCCTCGATGCGCAGCGGCACCTCGGGCAGTCCGAGGGCCCCCTGGAGTTCCTCGAGCGCCTGATTGCGCGTGGCGAGATCGGCGGCCCGCTTGGCCTTGTGGCGATCGAGGGCCTCGGTGGCGTTCTTGGCCACGGTGTCGAGCAGCACGCGCTTGTCGCCGCGTTGGGGGACGTGCAGGTTCACCCGCCCGCCACGCTGCTCGCCGAGCATCTCGGTGAGCACCGGGGCGGTGGGTGGCATCACCGGCACCAGGATCTCGTGGGGCACCCGCGAGTCGGAGTACAGCTGGAGCAGGAAGGACTCGACCAACTCGGATTCGTCGGCGTCATCGGCCCGGTCGGCGATCCAGCTGCGTTCGCCGCGGATCCGCCCGCCGCGCACATGGAACACCTGCACGGCCAGCTCGAGCGGATCCAGCGCGAAGGCAATGGCATCGGCGTCGGTGCCGTCGGGCAGCACCACGGCATTGCGTTCGGTCGCCTTGTCGAGTGCTCCGAGCGAGTCACGCAGCACGGCGGCACGCTCGAACTCCTCGTTCTCGGCGGCCTGGCGCATCTGCTTGGTCAGCTTGTGCTGCAGCTGGCGGGTGCGCCCCTCCCAGAAGCTGCAGAAGTCGTCGGCGATCTCGCGGTGCTCCGCGGCGCTGACACGGCCCACGCACGGTGCCGAGCACTTCCCGATGTAGCCGAGCAGGCAGGGTCGTCCGGCGGCCTGGGCATTGCGGAAGACCCCTGCCGAGCAGGAACGCATGGGGAAGATGCGCAACAGCATGTCCACGGTGTCGCGCACCGCCCACGCCTGGCCGAAGGGCCCGAAATAGCGATATCCCTTGCGCTTGGCGCCGCGCCCCACGTAGACGCGGGGGTACTCGTCCGACCAGGTGACGCACAGCCACGGGTAGGTCTTGTCGTCGCGATACATGATGTTGAATCGCGGGTCGTACTGCTTGATCCAGGTGTACTCGAGCTGGAGCGACTCCAGTTCGTTCTGCACCACGGTCCACTGCACGTGGGCCGCGGTGCGCACCATCCGTTGGGTGCGCGGATGCAGCGCGGAGATGTCGTGGAAATAGGAGTTGAGGCGGTTCCGGAGGTTCTTCGCCTTGCCGACGTAGATGACCTGGCCGTGCTCGTCGGAGAAACGGTAGACGCCCGGATCGGTCGGGATCGACCCGGGCGCGGGGCGATAGGTGGACGGATCGGCCATGATTCCGAGCCTAGACGCCCACCGAAGTGGCGACCGGGCACGCCGTGGCGCTCGGCAGGCACTCCCCCCGACCCCGGTGGCGGTCGGACCGGGAGCGCCATTCCCCTAGTCTTGCTCAGCGTGGAGACGCCAACAGCACCAGTGCGGCCCCGACCCTGGTCGGGTTTCCTGTCGTGGGCCGGTATCAATGACCCCTGGCAGCGGCCGGTTCCGCGCGTCGGGCGCGAGGACGTGCTGGTCGTCGTCGCCCTCACGGTGCTGGCAGCCGTGCTGACGGAATTGCAGCGCGGCCTGGGTTCGGTGGGCACGCCCCCGTCATCGCGCCCGGTCACCTATGCCCTGCTCGCCGCAACGTGCGTCCCGCTGCTGTGGCGACGGCGCTATCCCTGCACGTCGGCGGTGGTTGCGTACGTGGCGTTCATGGCGGTGTCGATGATGATGCCGATGGTGGGCGGCCAGCTGATCCTGCTCGTCGCCTTCTTCCTGAGCATGTACTCGGCCGCGGCGTGGGCACCGAACCGGCCCGGGATGCTGGTCACCATCGGGGTGGTCGCCGGCACGATCATCTTCTGGCTCATCTGGTCGTTGGCGGTCGGGGCGGGGGCCGAGAGGCTGCGCGGTGAACTCAACACGCTCGACCCGGGCAATGCGCTGATCTCACCGCTGGTCGCCTATCTGCTGTTCAACCTGCTCATCAACGGTGCCTTCCTGGCCGGGGCGTTGATCTTCGGGGTCTCGTCGTGGCGACGGGCCAGGGGCAATGCCGAGATCGTCGCCCAGCAGGCGCAGCTCACCGCGCAGGCCGATCAGCTGCGAGATGAGGCCGTGCTGCGCGAGCGCCTGCGGATCGCCCGCGACCTGCACGATGTGGTGGGTCACCATGTCTCGGTGACCGGTATCCAGGCGGCCGCCGCCCGCCGGGTGCTGGAACGCGATCCGGCGAGGGCCGCGGCGGCGCTCGCCGTGGTCGAGGAATCGACGCGCCAGGCCGTCACCCAGATGCGCGACCTGCTCGGCACGCTGCGTGCCGTCGATGAGGACGCCGCCGACTCACCCCATGGGGCCCCGACGCTGGTCCAGCTGCCCGACCTGGTTGCCGCCCAGCAGGGCCATGACCTGCAGGTTTCCCTCGACGTGGTGGAGAATCCGCCGGGGGCTGCCGCACAGGTCCCGCCGGTGGTGGCGCTCTCGTTGTACCGCGCCGTCGAGGAGGCGCTGACCAATGTGCGCCGCCACTCCACCGCCCACGAGGCGCAGGTGGTCGTGCGGGTCGAGGCGGGACGCTATGCGGAGGCCGAGATCCTCGATTCCGGACTGCCACGGCCCGATTCCACCGGAAGCGGACTGGGCCTGCTGGGCATGAGAGAACGCGCGAAGAACGTGGGCGGCACGGTGGAGGCCGGACCCCGCATGATCGGTGGCTATCGGGTGCGGATGCGTCTGCCCCTGGAGGAGGGCTGAACATGATCAGGGTGCTACTGGCCGATGACCAGACGCTGGTGCGTACCGGATTCGAGATGATCCTGGGCGTCGAGGACGACATCGAGGTGGTCGGTCAGGCCGCCGACGGCCGCCAGGCGGTGTCCGCGGCCGCCCGGCTGCATCCCGATGTGGTGTTGATGGACGTGCAGATGCCCACGATGGACGGAATCGCCGCTACCCGTGAGGTCGTCGCCGCCGACTCCGCGAGGGTGATCGTGCTGACCACCTTCGATCGCGATGACTACCTGTTCGACGCGCTGGGTGCGGGCGCCAGCGGTTTCATCCTGAAGAACTCCGATCCCACCGAACTGGTTGCCGCCGTTCGTGCGGTGGCGAACGGGGATGCCCTGTTGAGTCCCTCGGTGACGCTGCGGGTGATCCGTGCGATGGCGCAGGGCCACGCCCCGCGGGAGGTCACGCCCGGTGCCGACGCCGAGCTCGCCAGGCTCACCGATCGTGAGGTCGAGGTGCTGCGGGCCCTGGCCCGCGGCCTGTCCAATGCCGAGATCGCCGCCGAGCTGTTCGTCTCGGAGGCCACCGTGAAGACACATGTGTCGAATGTGTTGTCCAAGCTGGGCCTGCGCGACCGGGTGCAGGCCGTGGCGCACGCCAACCAGCACGGCCTGGTGTCCTAGTCACCACCGCGGCCCCGCGGCCCGGCCTCATCCGTTGGGGGGAGACCCGATTTCCGTCGTCCGCCCGATGTGCGGGCGCGGCGGTGCCGGCAGGCTGGTCACATGCTTGCAGTAGATCACCTCACCCGAAGTTTCGGTGAGCTCATCGCGGTAGACGATGTCAGCTTCACCGTGCCCGACGGCAAGACCATCGGCTTCGTCGGCGGCAATGGCGCCGGCAAGACCACCACCATGCGCATGATCATGGGGCTGCTCACCCCCGATTCCGGCCACGTGCAGTGGGATGGGCGCCCGATCACCGCCGCCGATCGGCGCGGATTCGGCTACATGCCGGAGGAACGCGGCCTGTATCCCAAGGAGCCCGTGCTGGAACAGCTGGTCTACCTGGCCCGCCTGCGTGGGGCCAGCCGGGCCGGCGCCACCGCAGAGGCCACCACCCTGTTGGAGGCCTTCGGGCTGGCTGATCGGGCCAAGGACAAGCTGGAGAAGCTGTCCCTGGGCAACCAGCAGCGGGTGCAGATCAGTGCCGCCGTGATGACCGAGCCCACGAGGACTTCGGGAGTCAGTTGGGGTGCCGCCGGGGCGGTGCAGATCAGTGCCGCCGTGATGACCGAGCCCACTGCCCTGTTGCTGGACGAACCGTTCTCCGGGCTAGACCCCGAGGCGGTCGACTCGCTGGCCCAGATGTTGAAGACGCGTACCGCGGCCGGCACGCCGCTGCTGTTCAGCTCCCACCAACTCGACCTGGTCGAGCGCTTGTGCGACGGGCTGGTGATCCTCTCGCACGGCAGGGTCGTTGCGCAGGGCGGCCGCGAGGAGCTGCGCGACCGCGGCACGAACCACTACCGACTCACCATGACCAGCGACACGGGATGGGTCCGTGACGCACCGGGAACGACGGTGCTGGACGTCGCCGGACCCACGGCCCTGTTGTCGTTCGATTCGGACCGGGCCCGTCAGGGGCTGCTGCGGGCAGCCATCGACCACGGCGATGTGATCGAGCTGGCGTTGGTGCGCCCGAGCCTTGCCGACATCTACCGAGAGGTGACGAAGTGAACAAGCGCCAATGGACCCTGGTGGCGGGCCACGAGATGTGGGTGAAGCTCGCCAACAAGAGCTTCATCATCTCCACGCTGACGATGGTGGTGCTCATGGCCGCCGGCATCGCCTTCGGCGCCTGGCAGGCCAACAAGACCGACACCATGAGCGTGGTGGTCACCACCCAGCAGGCCCAACAGGTCGGCGAACGGGCCGGCGCCCTCGCCGGGGCCGCCAACGATCACTCCGAGCTGTCGGTGCGCCACGCCGACTCCGACGACCAGGCCCGCTCCGAGGTGACCGCCGGTGACGCCGACGCCTGGTTGCACTCGGATGGCACCAGCTGGCACCTGACCTTCAAGGACGACACCAAGTCCAGCCTCGAGAACTATGTGAGCGCCGCCGTGTCGACCAACGTGGTCAATGACCTCGCCGGACGGGCGGGCGAGCCACTCGACCGGGCACATGCCGCCATGACGGTCTCCACCGATGTGCTGGAGAGCTCGGAGAACCCCGGTGGCGAGCTGGTGGGCATCGTCTTCGCGATGGTCTTCATGTTCTCCTCACTGATGTTCGGGATGCAGATCGCCCAGTCCGTCACGGCCGAGAAGCAGTCGCGGATCGTCGAGATCCTGGCCGCCGTGGTGCCCGCCCGCCAGCTGATGCTCGGCAAGGTGGCCGGGAACACGGCCGTCGCGTTGTTGCAGATGGTGCTCTACGCGGCCATCGCACTGATCGGGGTGGCCGTGACGCCCCTGTCGACGATGTTGCCGAGCCTGTCAGGGGGCATCGGCTGGTTCCTCGCCTTCTTCCTGGTGGGCTTCCTGACGCTGTCGTGCCTGTGGGCCGCGGCGGGTGCCATGGCCCCCACCACCGAGGACCTCCAGTCGACGGCGCAGCCCCTGACCTGGCTGCTGATGGTCGTCTACTTCGCGGGCTTCCTGGCGAAGGGCAACCTGGCGGTGGTCCTGAGCTATGTGCCGGTGATCTCCTCGGTGGTGATGCCCACGCGCCTGGCGATGGGCACGGCCCATTGGTGGGAGGGGCTCATCGCACTGCTGATCACGCTCGCCTTCACCGTGGTGGCCATCTGGTTCGGCTCGCGCATCTACCGCCGGGCCCTGCTGCAGACCCATGGCCGGGTGAGCATCCGCGAGGCCATGTCGCACGAGAGCCTGTGACGACCTCCCCGTGCCCCGCCCCGCGCGGCCGGGCACGGGGATGGGGCGTCACGGCACCGGGATGGCCCATCGGGGCGATAACGCGCGCCGTGCAGCGGTAGGCGCTAGTCTCGGTGGGACATCGTCCCAAGGAGTCACGCAATGTTGCAGTGGCCATTTCCGCAGACATCCTTCGTCAGCGGGGATCTCACCATCGAACGCTGGGATGCCCAGCGCGACATGGATCGGCTCTGGCGCGCCCTCCAGGCGCCCGAGGTGTGGCAGTTCAACCCGCGTGGGGTGCCCCTGGATGCCCAGGACCTGGCGCGACGGATGGGCCAGCGCACCGATGGGCCCGAGCGGCTCACCTGGACCGTGGTGCTGCGCGGCGAGGTGGTGGGCACCACGAGCCACTTCCGGGCCGGTGAGGCCGTTGAGATCGGTGCCACCTATCTGACGCCGAGCACCTGGGGCACAGGGCTGAACCTGCGCGTGAAGCGCGTCATGGTGACCATGGCCCGCAGCAATGACGCCTCGGGCATCATCTTCCGTGCCGACGACCTCGATGAGCGTTCCAACAAGGCCCTGCTCAAGCTGGGTGCCAGCTTCACCCACAAGTCGGCCGAGAAGGTGCTGCGGGCCGACGGAACGCGCCGCATCACCCGCTTCTACCGGCTCGACAACGACACCTGCATCTGAACCGACGGGTGGGCTCACGCCGCCTTGCGCTGGGTCTTCTTCTTGGTCGTGACCGCCTTCTTCGTGGCCGTCCCCCGACCCGTGGCCGATGCCCGCGCACCGGATTTCTTGGCCCCCGAGGTGCGCGTGGCCGGCTTGCCGGCCTTCGACGCCCTGCCCCTGGTGCCCTTCGGGGCGGGTCCGGGTGCCGCCGCGACCTCCGCGGGGGGCTCCAGGGGCCCCTTCGCGGCATCGGGCGTGACGATCTCGGCCAGGTACTGGCCGGTGTAGGAGTCGGGGTCGGCCGCCACCTGCTCGGGCGTGCCCTGGGCGATCACCATGCCGCCGCGCGCTCCGCCCTCGGGGCCCATGTCGATCACCCAGTCGGCCGTCTTGATCACGTCCAGGTTGTGTTCGATGACCACCACGGTGTTGCCACCGTCCACCAGCTTGCCGAGCACGGTGAGCAGCTTGCGGATGTCGTCGAAGTGCAGGCCGGTGGTCGGCTCGTCGAGCACGTACAGGGTGCGTCCGGTGGAGCGCTTCTGCAGCTCACTGGCGAGCTTCACGCGTTGCGCCTCGCCACCCGACAGGGTGGTTGCGGGCTGGCCGAGTCGCACATATCCCAGGCCCACCTCCACCAGGGTCGCGAGGTGGCGATGGATCGACTGGATCGGTTCGAAGAACTCGGCCGCCTCCTCGATGGGCATGTCGAGCACCTCGGAGATGCTCTTGCCCTTGTAGTGCACCTCAAGGGTCTCCCGGTTGTACCGGGCACCGTGGCAGACCTCGCAGGGCACGTAGACGTCCGGCAGGAAGTTCATCTCGATGCGGATGGTGCCATCACCATGGCAGTTCTCGCAGCGTCCGCCCTTGATGTTGAAGCTGAACCGGCCCGGTTGGTAGCCGCGCATCTTCGCTTCGGGGGTCTGCGCGAACAGCCCACGGATCTTGTCGAAGACGCCGGTGTAGGTGGCCGGGTTCGACCGCGGGGTGCGTCCGATCGGTGACTGGTCCACGTGGATGATCTTGTCAATGTTCTCGGCGCCGGTGATCGAATGGTGGCGCCCCGGCACGGCCTTCGCGCCGTAGATGCGCTTCGCGAGTGCGGTGTAGAGGATCTGGTTGACCAGGGTCGACTTGCCCGAACCCGACACTCCGGTGACCGCGATGAACTGGCCCAGCGGGAAGCTGACGTCGATGCCGCGCAGGTTGTTCTCGGCGGCACCGTGCACGGCGATCGTGTGGCCATTCGGCCGGTGGCGTTGCGCCGGGATCTCGATGCGCCGCCGTCCGGTGAGATAGGCACCGGTGATCGACTCCCTAGAGGCGAGCAGGTCATCGAGGGTGCCCGAGACGACCACATGGCCGCCGTGCTCACCGGCGCCGGGGCCGATGTCGACCACCCAGTCGGCGGCGCGAATGGTGTCCTCGTCGTGTTCGACCACGATCAGGGTGTTGCCCAGGTCACGCAGCCGCAGCAGGGTCTCGATGAGGCGGCGGTTGTCGCGCTGGTGCAGTCCGATGCTCGGCTCGTCGAGCACGTAGAGCACGCCGGTGAGGCCCGAACCGATCTGGGTCGCCAGCCGGATGCGTTGGGCCTCGCCACCCGACAGGGAACCGGCCGGACGCGACAGCGTCAGATAGTCGAGTCCGACGTCGAGCAGGAAGCGCAGGCGTTCGCGGATCTCCTTGACCACGCGTTCGGCGATCTGCTTCTCCCGGTCGGTCAGGTCGAGCTGGTCGACGAAGCCGGTGACCTCGCTGATCGACATATCGGACAGGGTCGAGATGTTCACCTCGCCCACCGTCACCGCCAGCGACGAGGGCTTGAGCCGGGCCCCGTGGCAGGTGGAGCAGGGGATCTCGCGCAGGTAGCCGCCCCAGCGGTCGCGCGCGGCATCGGTCTCGGCCTCGTCGAAGCGCCGACGCACATAGGGCAGGATGCCCTCGTACTTCTGCGTATAGGTGCGGTTGCGTCCGAAGCGGTTGCGGAAGTGCACATAGACCGGGTTGTCGTAGCCCTTGAGGATGAAGGCCTGGGCGGTGCCCGGCAGGTCCTGCCAGGGCGTATCGACGTCGAAGCCCTCCTTCTCCCCCAGGCCCTGGAACACCTTCGCGTAGTGGTTGCGCAGGGTCGGCGTCGACCAGGGGGCAATGGCGCCCTCGGCCAGGGTGAGTGTCTCGTCGGGCACCACGAGGGTGGGGTCCACCTCCAGTTGCGTGCCGAGCCCGGTGCAGGCCGGGCAGGCTCCCCATGGCGAGTTGAAGCTGAACTGGCGGGGCTCCAGCTCGTCCATCTCGATGTCGTGCCCGTTGGGGCAGGCCATCTTCTCCGAGTAGGTGCGCAGCCGCATCGGATCCTTGGGCTCGCGATCGACGAAGTCGACCGAAACCACCCCGTTGGCCAGCCCGAGCGCGGTCTCGATCGAGTCGGTGATCCGCTGCTTGGCGCTGGCCTTGACCACCACGCGGTCGACCACCACGTCGACGTCGTGCTTGCGCTGCTTGTCGAGGGCCGGAACGTCGTCGAGCTGGTGCACCTCGCCGTCGACCCGCACGCGCGCATAACCGTCGGTGGCGAGTTGGCGGAACAGTTCGGTGTATTCGCCCTTGCGGCCGCGGATCACCGGGGCGAGGATCTGGAAGCGGGTGCCCTCGTCGAGCCCCAGCAGGCGGTCGACGATCTGCTGCGGTGTCTGGCGGCTGATCGGGGCGCCGCAGATCGGGCAGTGCGGGTGGCCGATGCGCGCATAGAGCAGGCGCAGGTAGTCGTAGACCTCGGTGATGGTGCCCACCGTGGACCGCGGATTGCGACTGGTGGACTTCTGGTCGATGGAGACGGCCGGCGACAGCCCCTCGATGAAGTCGACGTCGGGTTTGTCCATCTGTCCGAGGAACTGGCGGGCATAGGAGCTCAGTGACTCCACATAGCGGCGCTGGCCCTCGGCGAAGATGGTGTCGAATGCCAGCGACGACTTGCCCGAACCGGACAGCCCGGTGAAGACGATCATCTTGTCGCGGGGTAGGTCGAGGCTGACGTTGCGCAGATTGTGCTCGCGGGCACCGCGGATGACAAGTCGATCGTTCACGGGCTCCATGGTACGTAGCGGCTCTGACATTTCCAGACCAGCGACCAGTCGCCGGGACCCCGCCGATCGCGGTGCGCGATGGCCCGACGCGCCTCGTGCAGGTAGGTTCTTGTCATAACTTATTGATGTTGTGGTGCGCGCCCCGCGCGGGACGGAGGTCCCTGCGGTGGCGGGCAGCTGCACGCGAGGCGGGTCCGACAGGCCGGGCAGGAGGTGCGCGATGCCATCGGTGGAGGAGCAATCGGAGCTTCCCGGCGCCGGGGACATGCGTCCGATACGCCTGCGCAAGCTGGAGGCGACCCAGCGGCTGTTGGGCGACACCATCGCCATTGACGAGCGCAGCTGGCAGGAGCCGTGTCACCTGCCGGGGTGGACCCGCGCCCACGTGGCCACCCACCTGGCCCGCAACGCAGATGCCTTCACGCGCGTCGCGGCCGGCATGATGACCGGCATCAACACCCCGCTGTACATCTCGGAGCGCGAACGCTTCAACGACATCGAGCGCGGCTCGGAACGTCGTGCACTCGACCTGCAGGTTGACCTGGACACCTCGGCCGGCCGGCTCTACCACGGGCTCGACGAGCTGGGCGATATCGACGGCTCCCGACTCGTGGAGATCTCGCCGGGCCGCAAGCTGCGCATCGACCTCCTGCCGCTGGCCAGGCTGCGTGAGGTGGCCCTGCACCACGTCGACCTGGCCTGCGGATTCACCGTGCTCGACATGGACGACGACATCGCCCGCTGGGTGCTGGAGTGGACCTGTTACTGGATCGGCGATGATCCCCGACTGGCCCCGCTGCAGATCGAATCCACCTCCGGCTTCCACACCCGGCTCGGTGGCACGGGACGTCCCACTGCGGTGGGCGGCTCCGACGCCCTCCTGCTCGGCTGGCTGACCAACCGCCTGCCCGACGACCCGTCGGTGGCGAAGACCCTGCCCGCACTACCCGAAGGATGGTGGGCCTGACATGAAGTGGGAATCACGCAGCGTTGGCTCCATGGAGAACAACGCATACCTGCTGACCAGCAGCGACGATCACCTGGTGCTGGTGGACGCGGCCACCGAACCGGCCACCCTGCTCGAGTGGATCGGCCCGCGCACCCTGGACGCCGTGATCACCACGCACCAGCACTTTGACCACATCGGGGCCCTCGCCGCGGTGGTCGAGGCCACCGGAGCCACGCCCTGGTGCGGCGGGCCCGATGCCGCCTCGATCGCGGAACAGACCGGCGTGCAGTGCCGCACCGTGTGGACCGGCGACACGCTCCTGGTCGGCGACGAGGCCCTCGAGGTGATCGGCCTGGTGGGGCACACCCCCGGATCGATCGCGCTCGTCCTGCCGACCAACCCGACGGTGCTGATCACCGGGGACTCGCTGTTCCCGGGGGGCGTGGGACGCACCAAGGACCACGACGAGTTCGATTCCCTGTTCGGCGACGTCACCACGAAGCTCTTCGACCGCTTCGGCGATGACACGCTCGTGTTGCCGGGCCACGGGAAGTCCACGACCCTGGGCGCCGAGCGCCCCCACCTACCCGAATGGCGTGCCCGCGGCTGGTGAGGCCACACCGGGCCCCCGTCCACGGGCCCCGGGCTCAGGAGCCGTCGCCGGATCCGGCACCGGGTGACGAGGGCGCGGGTCCCTCGACGGCGCCGGTGCGTCGGGCGTGCAGCATCTGCACCACGCTGGCCAGGGCGGTCACCGCCAGGATGGCGACGATCACGATCAGCGAGATGCTCGTGGGGATCTCCACGCTGAAGCCCAGTTTCGCATCCCATCCGTAGTGGTGGCAGGCGTGCAGCACGAGCTTCGCGCCGATGAAGGTCAGCAGCACCGAGAGTCCGATGGGCAGGTAGACCAGTTTCTTCAACATGCCGCCCAGCAGGAAGTACAGCTGGCGCAGCCCCATCAGGGCGAACACATTCGCGGTGAACACGATGTAGGGCTCCTGAGTGAGCCCGTAGATGGCGGGGATGGAGTCGAGGGCGAACATCACGTCGGTGGTGCCCAGGGCCACCACGACGAAGAACAGCGAGGTGGCCAGCAGCTTGCCGTCGACGCGCACGAACAGCTTGTCGGACTCGTAGTCGCCGGTAGTGGGCACGATCTTCTTCAGCCACCGCACCGCGGGACCGTCGGCGGCGTCTTCCTCCTCCTCCGAGGAACTTCCGGTGATGAAGTCCCGGACGAGCCCCACGGCGGTGTAGATCAGCCAGGCGCCGAAGATGAAGAAGATCCAGGCCAGCCGTGAGATCAGTGCGGCGCCCAGCCCGATGAAGATGCCCCGGAACAGCAGGGCCAGCATGATGCCGACCAACAGCGCGAACTGCTGCGCCTTACGCGGCACCGACAGCTTGGTCATGATGATCAGGAAGATGAACAGGTTGTCCATCGACAGGCTGTACTCGGTCAGCCAACCGGCGAAGAACTCACCTGAATACGCGGGTCCGGCCCAGAAGTGCATGGCGATGCCGAACAGGATCGCCAGGGCGACATAGAAGCCGACGGCGGTGACTGATTCCCGGATGCTCGGCACATGTGGTCGCCGCGACAACATCACCGCGTCGATCGTGAGCACCGCCAACATCACGACAATGGTCACGATCCAGACCAGCAGGGAAATGTGCACCGGGTACCTCCATCGGACGCAAGGTCTCTTCCCTCCGGACCGCGGGCCCGGAGCGCAGCGCCGGGCCACCTGTCGTGGCCGTACTGACGACTACTGCGAGGATGGAGTACTCCCCTTAGCGTCAACCATTGTTGCACCGGCAGCGGTGAGCACCAACCGCGCCCGGCGCGTCGGCCGGCGGCGGAAACCGCTACTTGGCAGCCTCCACCATGCCGCGCAGCTCCTTCTTGAGGTCGGCGATCTCGTCGCGCAGCCGGGCGGCGAGCTCGAACTGCAATTCGCCGGCCGCCGAATGCATCTGCGCGGTCAGTTCCTGGATGAGGCCGGCCAGCTCGGTGGCGGGAAGGTTCTCGCCGCGCTTGTGCTTGTCGGAGGTGGTCGGCAGGGCGCTCGCCTCGTGGCCGCTGCCCCGGGTGTCGGCAAGCAGCTTGTCGGTATCGGCGTCCTCACGCACGAGCATGTCGGTGATGTCGGCGATCTTCTTGCGCAGCGGCTGCGGATCGACGCCGTGGGCCTTGTTGTAGTCAACCTGAATCTGGCGGCGACGGTTCGTCTCGTCAATGGCCTTGGTCATCGACGGCGTCATCTGGTCGGCATACATGTGCACCTGGCCCGAGACATTGCGGGCCGCACGACCGATCGTCTGGATCAGCGAACGGTCGGAGCGCAGGAACCCCTCCTTGTCGGCATCCAGGATCGACACCAGGCTCACCTCCGGCAGGTCGAGTCCCTCACGCAGCAGGTTGATGCCCACCAGCACGTCATATTCACCCATGCGCAGTTCGCGCAGCAGTTCGACCCGCTTGAGCGTGTCCACCTCGCTGTGCAGATAGCGCGTGCGCACGCCATGCTCCATGAGGTAGTCGGTGAGGTCCTCGGCCATCTTCTTGGTGAGGGTGGTCACCAGCACGCGCTCGTCCTTCTTGGCGCGCGCCTTGATCTCGCCCATCAGGTCGTCGATCTGGCCATGGGTGGGCTTGACGATCACCTCGGGGTCGACCAGGCCGGTCGGGCGGATGATCTGTTCCACCACGCCATTGCCCCGGGCCAGTTCGTAGGGTCCCGGGGTTGCCGACGAGTAGACGGTCTGGCCGATGCGTTCGGTGAACTCCTCGAAGCGCAACGGACGGTTGTCCATGGCGCTGGGCAGGCGGAAGCCGTGGTCGACCAGGGTGCGCTTGCGGCTCATGTCGCCCTCGTACATGCCGCCGATCTGGGGCACCGTCACGTGCGACTCGTCGATGACCAGCACGAAGTCCTCGGGGAAGTAGTCGAGGAGGCAGTTCGGTGGCGAGCCTGCCGGACGGCCGTCGATGTGACGGGAATAGTTCTCGATGCCCGAGCAGGTGCCGATCTGGCGCATCATCTCGATGTCATAGTTCGTGCGCATGCGCAGCCGCTGGGCCTCCAGCAGCTTGTTGTCCTTCTCCAGTTCGGCCAACCTGTCGGCCAGTTCCGCCTCGATGTCGGTGATGGCGCGGGCCATCCGCTCGGGGCCCGCCGTGTAGTGCGATGCGGGGAAGACATAGACCTGCTTGTCCTCGCTGACGATCTCGCCGGTCAGCGGGTTCAGCGTGGTGAGGGCCTCGATCTCGTCGCCGAAGAACTCCACCCGGATCGCGAACTCCTCGTACATCGGGAAGATCTCGAGCGTGTCGCCGCGCACCCGGAAGGTGCCACGGGTCGCAGCCATGTCATTGCGCACATACTGCACCTCCACCAGCCGACGCAGCAGGTTCGAGCGATCCCATTCCTGGCCGACCTTCAGGTTGATCATCTGGTCGACGTACTCCTGGGGCGTGCCCAGTCCGTAGATGGCGCTCACGGTGGCCACCACGATGACGTCGCGGCGGGTCAGCAGGGAGTTCGTGGCCGAATACCGCAGCCGCTCGACCTCCTCGTTGAGGCTGGAGTCCTTCTCGATGTAGGTATCGGTCTGGGGCACATAGGCCTCGGGCTGGTAGTAGTCGTAGTAGCTGACGAAGTACTCCACGGCATTGTCGGGGAAGAATCCCCGCAGCTCGGTGGCGTACTGGGCGGCGAGGGTCTTGTTGGGCTGCATCACCAGCATGGGACGCTGCAGCCGCTCGGCCAGCCAGGCGACGGTGGCCGTCTTGCCGGTGCCGGTGGCGCCCATCAGCACGACGTCCTGCTCGCCGGCCTCAATGCGCCGGGCGAGCTCCTCGATGGCCTGCGGCTGATCACCTGAGGGCTCGAAGTCCGCATGCACCTTGAACGGGGCGACGGTACGGGTGATGGTGTCAACGGGGCGCATACCGCCGATATTAGGTGCGCCACGCAACCCGTTCGGGGCACCCCCGGGCTCGACGGGTCAGGCCGGCCGACTGCTCAGTGCCCGTCGCCCGTCAGGCGCCGCCACAGTGTGTCCACCTGGGTGCGGGTGGCGTCCAGGCTGCCGGAATTGTCGATCACCATGTCGGCGGCCGCCAGGCGTTCGGCCCGGGACGCCTGGGCCCCGATGCGGGCCAGTGCCTGTTGGCGGCTCAGCCGGTTGCGGGCGATCAGCCGGCGCAACTGGAGGGGTTCGGGCACGTCCACCACCACCACCAGGTCGAAGTCGTCCTGCTGCCCGGTCTCCACCAGCAGGGGCACGTCATGCACCACCACCGCGTCGGCGGGGGCCCGGTCCTCGAGCTCGTCGGATGCCTTCCAGACCAACGGATGGATGATCGCATCGAGGTCATGGCGTGCCCGGGCATCACCGAAGATGATGGCGCCCAGTCGGCTGCGGTTGAGCGCCCGATCCGGCGTCAGCACGCCATCGCCGAAGCGTCGCACCACCGCCTGCAGTCCCGGCGTGCCCACATCGACGACGTCGTGGGCGAGCCGGTCATGGTCGATCACCACGGCCCCGCAGTCGGTGAGCATGCCGGCCACCACGCTCTTGCCCGAGGCGATGCCCCCGGTCAGGCCCACCAGCGTCTGGCCGGGATGGCTCCGCTGCCGGGTGTCGCGGGCGGGCTTGCGGGGTGCCCCTGATGCCGGATTCGTCGCCACGGTTCAGGCCTGCGCCCGGGAGATCGCGTCCAGGGCCAGCTGCAGCGCCCTGTCCCGTTCGCTGTAGCCCCAGTCGCGGGCCTCATGGCCCTCGGGGCTGCCCAGGCTGTCCGCGGTGTAGAACAGCTGCGCGAAGTCGGCGCCGCGCAACTGTGCCGAGGCGGCCATCGCCGAGCACTCCATGTCGACGATCCGGCAGCCCTGGGCGAGCCGATGGGCGAGCATCTCGGGGGTCTCGCGGTAGAACGCATCGTTGGTCCACACGGGTGCCGACGAGGTGTGGTAGCCGGCCCGGGCCACCGCGGCCTCGATGTGTCCCCGCATGGTGGGATCCAGGTCGACCCACGGCGATGCCGGCAGATAGTGGTAGCTGGTTCCCTCATCGCGCAACGCCCGGGTGGGGACGAACAACTCGCCCTCCGCCAGCGCCTCGAGCGCACCGCAGGAACCCACCGCCAGGGCGCGCTTCACGCCGAACCGGAACAGGTAGTCGGTGCACATGACGGCCGCGGGCGAACCGAGCGGCATCCGCATGAGTGCCACGTCTCCGGTGGGGACCTTCGCCCGGTACACCGGGAAGACGTCCCCGATCATCTCGATGCGGTCGATCTCCGCCAGCTTGTTGTCGGCGGCGTATTCGTCGATCGCGGGTCCGAGGAAGGCAAAGACCGCCCGGGAGGGAAAGCGATCGGCCTCGACGGTCTTCGCCTCGCCCTGACCGATCAGGTCATGGGGGTCGTCATCGAACTCGAGCACGGGGAACTTGTCGGTGTGCAGCATGGGATTCCTTTGTCAGCAGTTGTCCTGATGGTGCCGGCGCACAGCACCGGGTGGGCACAGAAGGGGCCCCGACCGTGACGGTCGGAGCCCCTCCATGATCAGCTGTACCGGATGGATCAGTTACCGGAGAGCTTGTCGCGCAGTGCCTGCAGGGCCTCGTCGGAAGCCAGCGAGCCGGCCTCCTCGGCGGGAGCCTCGGGCGTGGCGGCCGTGTAGCTGGTGGCAGCCTCGACAGAAGCCTTCTGATCGGCTTCCTCGGCGGCCTCGGCCTGCTTCTTCAGCGCCTGCCAACGGGCCTGCGCCTCGGCGTACTGGGCCTCCCACGCAGCCTGCTGCTCCTCGTAGCCCGGCTTCCACTCGTTGGTCTCGGGATCGAAACCTTCGGGGTAGATGTAGTTGCCGTTCTCGTCGTAATTGGCAACCATGCCGTACAGCGACGGATCGAAGTCCTCGGCCCGCAGGTCGACGCCCTCGTTCGCCTGCTTCAGCGAGAGGCTGATGCGACGACGCTCAAGGTCGATGTCGATGATCTTGACCAGCACCTCGTCGCCGACGGAGACGACCTGCTCGGGGATCTCCACGTGGCGCTCGGCCAGCTCGGAGACGTGCACCAGGCCCTCGATGCCCTCCTCGACGCGCACGAAGGCGCCGAAGGGAACCAGCTTGGTGACCTTGCCCGGCACGATCTCACCGATCTGGTGGGTGCGTGCGAACAGCTGCCAGGGATCTTCCTGGGTGGCCTTCAGCGACAGGGAGACGCGCTCGCGCTCCATGTCGACGTCGAGCACCTCGACGGTGACCGGCTGACCGACCTCGACGACCTCACTGGGATGGTCGATGTGCTTCCACGACAGCTCGGAGACGTGCACCAGGCCGTCCACGCCGCCAAGGTCGACGAACGCGCCGAAGTTGACGATGGACGAGACGATGCCCTTGCGGATCTGCCCCTTCTGCAGCTGCTGCAGGAAGTTGTGGCGGGTCTCCGACTGGGTCTGCTCGAGCCAGGCGCGACGCGACAGCACCACATTGTTGCGGTTCTTGTCGAGCTCGATGATCTTGGCTTCGAGTTCCTGGCCCACATAGGGCTGCAGGTCGCGGACGCGGCGCATCTCAACCAGGGATGCGGGCAGGAAGCCACGCAGGCCGATATCGACGATCAGGCCGCCCTTGACAACCTCGATGACGGTGCCGGTGACGACGCCGTCCTCCTCCTTGATCTTCTCGATCGTGCCCCAGGCACGCTCGTACTGAGCGCGCTTCTTGGACAGGATCAGGCGGCCTTCCTTGTCTTCCTTCTGCTGGACAAGTGCCTCGATCTCATCGCCGACGCTGACCACCTCAAAGGGATCAACGTCATGCTTGATGGAGAGTTCCTTGGACGGAATGACGCCTTCCGTCTTGTAGCCGATGTCGAGGAGGACCTCGTCGCGATCGACCTTGACGACAGTGCCTTTGACAATGTCGCCGTCATTAAAGTACTTGATGGTGGAATCAACCGCTGCCTCAAAGGCTTCGGCACTCCCGATGTCGTCGACCGCGACCTGATTCGACGCCTCAGTGGAGGAGGTCATGTAGTAGGGCTCCGATGTTGGATGGATGTGAGATTGTGACGCGCGCAAACGCATCCCGCTGAACGGAACGGCGATTCGCTCCCGATAATTCCCGTCCGTCCGCAGGGACGGGCCGGACCATCGACAACGACGCCACACACTAGGTCTGGAGCGGCGTACACGGCGCTGACCAATTCTAGCTGTGCGGTTCACGCTGAGGCAAAAGACCCCCCGGATGGCAAATCACGTTGTCATCGCCGGCACATGCGGCGCGCGGTGACCAACCCGGACGCGGCATGGTCATGCCCCATCCCCCGGGCAGGAGATGGGGCATGTTGCCCACGAAATGGGGCGGGTTGGACCGCCCGTCCGGACCCGACCGATCAGCGCCAGGGGTTCGGCAGGGCCACGTAGATGGTCTCGAGGTATTCCTCGATGCCCTCGAAGGAGCCCTCACGTCCGAGGCCCGATTCCTTCACGCCGCCGAAGGGTGCTGCGGCATTCGAGAACAGTCCGGCGTTGGCGCCGATCATTCCGGTCTCCATGCGCTCGGCGAAGCGCTGGATGCGATCGAAGTCACGCGTGAACACATAACCCGCCAGTCCGACCGGCACCGAGTTCGCGATGTCGAGTGCCTCCTGCTCGGTGGAGAAGGTGGTGATCGGGGCCACGGGACCGAAGATCTCGGTGCGCATGATCTCGGCATCGGGCTTCACGCCGGTCAGCACGGTGGGCGGGTAGAAGCTGCCGACGCCGGTGGGCACCTCGCCGCCGGTCTCGAGCTTCGCGCCCGCCTCGACGGCGCGATCCACCAGCGCCGCAATGTTGTCGCGGTCCTTGGTCGCGATGATCGGACCGACCTTCGTGTTGGGATCCAGGCCGTCACCGATCGGCAGCGACGACATCCACGCGGTGAACTTCTCGGTGAATTCGTCGGCGATCGACTCATGCAGGATGAAGCGGTTCGCGGCGATGCAGGCCTGACCCATGTTGCGCATCTTGGCCGCCTTGGCACCCTCGACCGCGGCATCGACGTCGGCGTCATCAAAGACGACGAAGGCCGCGTTGCCGCCGAGCTCCATGCTGATCCGCAGGTTGTGGTGGGCTGCCTGGGCGCTGAGCATCTGGCCGACCGGCGTCGAGCCGGTGAACGACAGCTTGCGCAGGCGCGGATCATCGATCAGCGAGTCGACCACCTTGTGGTCGGTGCAGGTGATCACATTCACCACGCCGTCGGGCACGCCGACGTCAGCGAGCACCTTGCCGAACAGCAGCGTGGTGAGCGGCGTCGACGACGCCGGGCGCACCACGACGGTGCAACCCGCAGCCAGCGCCGGAGCGATCTTGCGGGTGGCCATGGACAGCGGGAAGTTCCAGGGCGTCACGAGCAGACAGGGTCCCACCGCGCGCTTGCTGATCAGCTGGCGCAGGTTGCCCTCCGGGGTGGGCATGTAGCGCCCCGCAATGCGCACGGCCTGCTCACTGAACCAGCGCACATATTCGGCGCCGTAGGTGATCTCGCCGTAGCTCTCCGCCAGGGTCTTGCCCATCTCGAGGGTCATCACCCGGGCGAAGTCGTCCTTGCGCCGCTCGACCTCATCGAAGGCGGCACGCAGCAGGTCGGCACGCTCACGCGGCGCAGTCGACTGCCACTCAAGTTGGGCCCCGACAGCTGCGTCGAGGGCCTGCGAAGCCTGGGTCACATCGGCGTTCGCGATGCTTGTCAGCACCTCGCCGGTGGCCGGGTTCGTCACATCGAATGTCCCTGCAGCGCCTTCGACGTTCTTGCCGTTGATGTACAAGGTACGCGGAGTGTCGGCGGGAAGCTCATGACTGATCTGTTCGCTCACGCCACCACTGTAGTCTCGCGCAGCGCGCGCCCAGCGATGCGCAGCCCGCCGATCGGGGACACTTAACGGACCCGTAACATGGGCGCCGGGCGAGCCCGCCGCCACCCGCGGCAGGACTGCCGATCGATCGCACTGACCGCTGCGCCATAGTCGCCACCACCCCACTGCCGCCTCCCCCGCCGGGAGACGAGGAGACGGGGAACCGGAACGGGGAACGCCATGACGAGGACCGGGATCCGCCTGGTGCGCCTGCTGGCACTGGTGGCGTTGGTCGTGGGACTGGGACTGGTGGCCTGGCGGGTGGTGCTGATCACCCCCAGCGACTACGAGAAGCAGCTGCCGACCGCCCCCGGCGCCCCGATCCCCGACGCGGCCTCCGCGGGGCTGGCGGGAACCGGTCCCGCGCACGGGCCTGCCAACGGAACCGGCGGTGGTGCGGTGCCGGCCGGTTGCGATCCGCAGCCCCGGCCCCTGGTCGGGGCCCGCATGACCCTCGAGGGCCACCGCAGGTCGATGCCGATGATGTCCCTGGGGGTCGCCCCCGATCAGGCACCGGCCTCCCCACCGTCCCATCTCGGCAACACCGTCGGCTGGTTCGATCGCAGCGTCCCACCGGGAGCGGCACAGGGCCGGGCGGTCCTCACCTCGCACACCTTCCGATGGGGAGGGGCACTGGGCAACGAGCTCAACCACGGCCTGTTGGCGCCCGGCGACGTGATCCGCATCTCGGATGGCGGGGGCCGCGACGTCTGTTACCGGTTCACCGGGGCACTCAAGGTGCGGGTCAGCGACTACCGACCCGATTCGGGGCTGGTCTACGACAATGACGGTCCCGCGCAGCTGGTGATCGTGGTGTGCTCGGACTATCCCCTGGTCGGCGACGCCGCGGCATCGCGCGCCCTCTATTACGCCGACCTGGTGACCGGACCCTGATGCGAGCGCCGCAACGGACTCAGTGGGCTGCGGCGTTCCAGCTGCGGCCATAGCCGAAGGACACGTCGAGGGGCACCGTCAACTCGATCGCATGCTTCATCTTGTCGCCGACGATCTGTTGCACGCGGTCGCGCTCCCCCGCCGCCACCTCGAGCACCAGCTCGTCATGGATCTGCAGCAGCATGCGGCTCCTGAGGCCCGAGGCCGACAGTTCCTGCTCGACCTGGAGCATGGCGGTCTTGATGATGTCAGCCGCGGTGCCCTGCATCGGGGCGTTGAGGGCCATGCGCTCCGCCATCTGGCGACGTTGGCGGTTCGACGAGTTCAGGTCGGGCAGATAGCGACGCCTGCCCAGCATGGTCTCGGTGTAGCCCTGCTTGCGGGCCTTCTCCACGAGGCTGTCGAGATAGTCGCGCACGGGCCCGAAGGTCTGGAAGTACTGGTCCATCAATGCCCGCGCCTCGGGCACCGAGACGTTCAACCGGCTGGACAGCCCGTAGGCCGACAGGCCGTAGGCGAGCCCGTAGTTCATCTGCTTCACGCTGGAGCGCTGGGCCGGCGTCACCTGCTCGACGGGCACGTCGAAGACATGCGAGGCAGTCATCGAGTGGAAGTCGGCACCCGATGCGAAGGCATGGATCAGCGTCTTGTCGCCGGAGGCCGCCGCCATCACCCGCATCTCGATTTGGGAGTAGTCGGCGCTCATCAGGCCCTCGAAGCCCTCGCCGGGCACGAAGGCATCGCGGATGCGGCGTCCCTCGGGGGTGCGGATGGGGATGTTCTGCAGGTTGGGGTCGGTGCTCGACAGGCGGCCGGTGCCCGCCACGGTCTGCACATAGGTGGTGTGGATGCGCCCGTCATCGCTGGTCGACTTGATGAGGGTGTCGATGATCTGGCGCAACTTGATGGTGTCGCGATAGGCCAGCAGGTGCTCGAGGAAGGGATGCCTGGTCTTCTGGTACAGCTTCTCCAGGGCGTCGGCGTCGGTGGTGTAACCCGACTTGGTGCGCTTGGTCTTCGGCATGTCGAGCTGGTCGAACAGCACCGCCTGCAGCTGCTTGGGCGAGCCGAGGTTGATCTGGGTGCCAATGGCCGCGAACGATGCCTGCTCAGCGGCCTGCACGCGCGCGTCATATTCGCTGCGCAGCTGGTCGAGCACGTCCATGTCGATGGCCACGCCCCGCTGCTCCATGCGCGCCAGCACACGTTCCAGCGGCATCTCGAGGCTGTGCAGCAGGCCGCGCTGGCTGGTGTCGTCGAGCTCGCCGTCGAGCACCCCGGCCAGCTCCGCGATGGCGCGTGCCCGCAACATGGCGGTCTCGGCGGGTTGGCGTTCGGACCCGAAGTCGAGGGTCTCCTGGTTCACCTGCTCGGAATCCTGGACCCGCAGCTCGCGTCCCAGATGGCGCAGGGCAAGGTCGTCCAGGTCGTAGCTGCGCTGGTCGGGACGCAGCAGGTAGGCGGCCAATTGGGTGTCGCTGTCCAGTCCCGCAAGGTCGAGCTGGCGTGCCCACAGGGCCAACAGTGGACCCTTGGCGCCGTGCATGGCCTTGGTCGCCTGCGGGTCGGTGAGCCACGCCGCCAGGGCCTTCTCGTCGTCGGGGGTCAGTTCGGGCACGTCGACGCATGCGGCGTCATCGCTGGTCGTCGCGAAGGCCAGCGTGTCGATGTCCCCGGTTCCGGCGCCCCAGTGCCCGGTGGCCTCCACGCCGATCGGGTCGTCGCTGCGATGGGCCGCGAACCAATCACCGAGCCTGCCCGGCTCCGGACGGGTGACCTCGAGCTCGAAGCCCTCCTCACCCTTGGTCTCCCCCGCCTCGGGGAAGACGCTGAACAGGCGGTCGCGCAGGGTGCGGAACTGCAGGACGTCGAAGACCTCGTGGACGGCCTCGCGATTGATCTCGGCCCGCGCCAGGCCCTCGACGTCGACGGGCAGCTTGAGGTCGGTCAGTTCCCGGTTGAGCTCGCGGTTGCGCTTCACATCGTCGAGGTGCGCCCGCAGGCTGTCGCCCACCTTGCCCTTGATCTCGTCGGCGTGGTCGAGCAGGTTCGCCAGGTCGCCGTACTTCGCCAACCACTTGGCGGCCGTCTTGGGGCCGACCCCGGGCACGCCGGTGAGGTTGTCACTGGTGTCGCCGACCAGTGCGGCCAGCTCCGGATAATGGGTGGGGCTGACGCCGTACTTGGCCTCGACGGCCTCGGGCGTCATGCGTGACAACTCGGAGACGCCCTTCTTCGGATAGAGCACCGTGGTGTTGTCGTCGACCAGCTGGAAGCTGTCGCGGTCCCCCGACACGATCAGGTTCTCCCAGCCCTTCGCGTCGGCCTGGGCCGACCAGGTGGCGACGATGTCGTCGCCCTCGAAACCCTCGAGCTCGGCGTGGGCGATGCCCATCGCGTCCAGCACCTGCTTGATCAGCCCGATCTGGCCGGAGAACTCCTCGGGGGTCTTCGCGCGGGTGCCCTTGTAGTCCTCGTAGATGTCGGTGCGGAAGGTGCGTCGTGAGACGTCGAAGGCCACGCCCAGATGCGTCGGTTCCTCGTTGCGCAGCAGGTTGATGAGCATCGACGTGAAGCCGTAGACGGCGTTCGTGTACTGCCCGGTGGAGGTGGAGAAGTTCTCCACGGGCAACGCATAGAACGCCCGGAAGGCCATCGAATGGCCGTCGATCACCAGCAGTCGCGCAGTCTCAGTCACGTGCCGAGCCTAGGGCGTGACGGTGACATCGCGCATCCGCCCGCCCGCTCCACGGACCTGTGCGTGGGCCGATGCGTGCTCGCGCCAGTGCCCCGGCGCGCGGCCCTCACTCGGAGGTGGTGTCGGCCTTCTCGTGCTGCACGACGCCCTCGGCGACCTCGCGCATCGACTTGCGCAGGTCCATCGCCGTCTTCTGGATCCAGCGGAAGGCCTCGGGCTCGCTCATGCCCAGGGTGTCCTGCAGGATGCCCTTGGCCTGGTCGACGGCCTTGCGCGAGGCAAG